>JBLHKW010000114.1:0-17726 GCA_047618565.1 Planctomycetota bacterium | reverse complement strand
TGATCCTGACCGTATCGTTGACTGCCATTGGAGCGACCGCATCCGCCCAGGGCGCAGATGACTGCGCCAACGCCCAGGTGATTGCGGGCACAGGCATCTTCCCGTTCGACAACACCGCCGCCACGATCGATGGGCCGGCCGACTGCACGACCGTCACCGGATCGGCCCCCGTCCGCAGGGACCTCTGGTTCTCCTGGATCGCGCCCACCTCCGACGTCTACGCGATATCGACCTGCTCGCTCACGACGCTCAGCACCCGGATCGCGATCTACGACGGCACGAATTGTCCGCCCACGATCCAGATCAACTGTGCCGGCTTCAACTGCGCCCCGGACCAGAGCACGATCACGTTCGGCGCGCTCGCGGGACACGAATACCTCTTCCGGGTCGGCTCGCGAACCCTTGGACCTGGCGGCACGGGGACGTTCGAGCTGGCGCTCTCCACGCTCTGCGCCGGCATCCCGGATGACTCCCTCGAACCGAACGACAACTGCAACGCGGGCCTGACGGCCATGGGCGACGGGATGAACCCGGGGCTCTTCGTCAAGAAGTTCGACGACGACTGGTACATGTTCGAGGTGCAGGCCAACGCAACCCTCACGGTCGACGTGCTCTTCACCCACGCGAACGGCGACATTGACACGGTGCTGTACGACGGCTGCGGTGGCAGTCCGATCGATGACAGCCAGACCGGAATGGACAACGAGCACATCAGCTGGACAAACACCGGTCCCTGCAAGAACGTCTTCCTGCGGGTCTTCCACTGGACGAATGACCCGAACGCGGACTGCACCAACTACGACATGGACGTCAGCGGCACGGGCACATGCACCGTCACTCCGATCGGTACGAACTACTGCACAGCGATGCCCAACTCGTCGGGCAACAGCGCCGCCATCGCGGCCAGCGGAAGCGGCACGCTTGCGGACCAGAACGTGACCCTGCGAGCCACAGGTGCTCCGAACGACACGGTCGGCCTGTTCTTCTTTGGAGTCAACCAGATGCAGGTTCCGTTCGGACAGGGACTGCGTTGTGTAGGCCCCGGACGCGTCCAGCGCATGCTCCCCATGATCGCCACTGGACCTGCCAACGGCAATGCGGCTGGCGAGGCGGTGCTCGACATCGACTTCAGCGCGACCTACGCGCCGGCGCTAACGGCGGGCCAGCTGAACTTCCAGTTCTGGTTCCAGGACACGGTCAGCATGACGCCGACCTTCAACCTCACGAACGGCATCCAGATCCTGTTCCAGTAACCGACCGGAACGGACCTGTCGCGGCCTCGTCGGCGAGCCGCCCGAATCCGGGTGGCTCGCCGAACTTGTGTCCGTGCAGCCCGCCGGCCTCTGCCAGGGCGCCCGGGCGCGCCAGCCGCACCGGACTCAGAACGTCCGGAACGCGTCGCGGTCGAGGCTCAGCTCGTGGTGTGACGCAAGGCCCAGGGCTAGACCGAGCGCCAGAAAGGTCGTCAACAGCGACGAACCACCGGTCGAGAGCAAGGGCAGGGTCAAGCCCGTCATCGGGAGGATGCCGAGGTTGACGGACACGTTGATGAACACGTGCGCGGCGAAGTACAGACCGACACCACCGACCACCAGGCGCGCGAAGCGGTCGCGCAGGCCGGCAGCACTGACCATCAGCGAGACCACCAGCACCAGATAGAGGAACAGCAGCGCGCTGCCCCCGAAGAAGCCCGATTCCTCGGCGATGACGGCGAAGATCGAATCGCTGTCGCGCTCGGGCAGGTAGCCGGTCTCGTTGGCGATGCCCTGGCCCAGGCCAGCGCCCAGGGTGCCGCCGTTGCCGATGCCCGTGCGCGCGTGGTAGACGTGGAACCCGAGCCGGTTGCGCTGCGCGATCAGCCCCTCGGGCTCCCAAGAGCTCGCCCAGGTGTCGATGCGCTTCAGCTGATAGCCCCGCACCAGGCCGGCCTGCACCGCGAAGAAGCCCGCGAAGACCACCAGTATGCTCAGGCCGAACAGGGTGCGCGCCCGGGCGCCCGCCAGGTAGAACATCCCGAACGCCACGGGGACGATCGTGAGGGCCGTGCCCAGATCCGGCTGGAGCACCACCAGCCCCATCGGCACGAGCGCGACCATGATCGGGCGCACCCAGTCGCCGACGTCGCGCAGGCGGTTGCGGTGCAGGAGCTTCGCGAGCATCAGGATGACGCCGAGCTTCGCGAGCTCCGACGGCTGCAGATCGAACTTGGGCAGCTGGATCCAGCGTCGGGCATTGTTGCGCTCGTCGCCAATGATCGGCACCAGACAGAGCAGTACCAGGGTCGCCCCGTAGAGGAGTCCGGCGTGCCGCCGCACCCAGGACGGGCGCAGGCACATACCGACCAGCAACAGGGGCGAGGTCAGGAGCACCTTCTGCAAATGTGGCCGCAGGAACGCATCCCCCTGGCCCTGGTTGGACAGCGAACCATCCATCGCGTCGAGAAAGACCAGGCCCATGGCCATCAACGCCAGGGCGATGATGAGGACATGCCAGTCCACCTCGAACCAGCGCACGTGACGCAGGGACAGGGCCCGATTGAAGCGCGGTGAAGACACGGTGGTATTGCCGGGGGATCGTGGGGTCGCGCGCCCTGCAGCAGCTGGCGGAGCACGCGAGGACCGGATCCGCTTCGATCCTACCAGCCGCGAGCCGCGCCCGTATCCGTGGATCTGCGCGTCCACGGCAACCCCGGTGCGCCGGGGGTATTACCGCCGAGCTCAGCGACCCTCGAAGTTGAGGGCCACGCCTTCCTCGAGCAGGAAGTCCTGCAGCGCGGGCTGCCGCAGGAATTGTCCCGCCAGGTACACCGCGCCGTGACTGGACGTCGACGAGGTGTCGTGCACGTAGACGACCAGGATCGCGCGCGGCTCGGATGCGGGGAACCACCCGGCGATCCAGGTGTGCTTGCGCATCCCGTCCACCCATTGGATCGGCTCGCCAGGAGCGTTGCTCGCCAGCGGGTAATTCGGCACAGGACCCACTTTGTAGTCCGCGCTACCGGTCTTGGCCGCGAGCTCGAAGCCCAGCTGCGCCTGCCCCAGTCCCTTGCCGTTGCCGGTGCCACCACTCGAAGCGACGACGTTGCGCAGCGCCTCCTGAATGCGCCGCAGGTGCTGGGGCTCGATCGGCAGGGGGCGCGAGCGCACGCGGCTGGTGCCCTCCCCCGAGGAGCGCACCAGCCGCAATTCGGGCAAGCTGCCCGTCGCCAGGCCCGCGTAGGCGCGCGCGACCTGCATGGGCGTCACGTCGATGTGCGATAGCCCGTTTCCGAGGCGCTGGCGCTCGACATCGCGCATCTCGGTGCCCGTCGCCGCCAGAGGTCCGTCGAACAGGTAGTTCTCGACCCAGCCCGAGCGCAGGTCGCCATGGGAGCGCACGCCAACCGGCTGACCGAAGCCGTAGGTCGAGGCCATCTCACGGAACGCGTCGGAGTCCATGTACCGCTCCCCCAGAAAGGCGAAGTAGCTGTTGCAGGACTTGTGCAGCGCGGTGCTGAGATTGATCGAACCACCGGCGTCCGTGGAATGTCCGTTCCTCGCGTGGCAGTGCACGCCGCCGTAGTGCGCGGCCTCCGAGCCTTCGACCTGGCACGGCACCAGCCGCGCGTTTGGATCCAACCCGCCATACTGCAGCGCCCAGGCTGCGACGAAGGGCTTGAAGACCGATCCGGGCGGCTCGCCGCGCGGCCTGCGCAGAGTGCGGTCGATGGCGAACGCAGCCTCACCGTCCTGGTTGGGTCCAGGTTGCCCGGGTCGTACGGGCACGGACGCTGCCGCGAGCACATCCCCCTCCGGAGTGAGCAACACGATCGCGCCCACCGGCTGCGCAAGCCAGACCGGATCCCCGAGCAGGTCCGACTCCGGCAGCGGATCCGGGTGTAAAAGCACGTCCTGTGCCGCGCGCTGCAGATCCAGGTCGAGGGTCAGCGTCAGGTCTTCGCCATCGACGGGCGGCTCAAAGATCGGCTTGCGCTTCCCGTTGCGCCGATCCTGAAGACCCTGCGTCTCCCGGTACCCGTTCTTCCCTCGTAACTCGGGATCGAAGTAGGCCTCGATGCCGCTCCCGCCCCGAAACTCATCCGCACGCACAAGCTGGTTGATGAGCTCGCGAATTCGCGGTTCGTCCTGCTCCGTCCGGCGCAGCTGAGTCTGCAGTCCGTGTAGCTCGAGCTCTTCGGCACGCTGTTCGAGCAGGCGTGCGAGATACGGGGAACGCACGCGCCCGATCAACTCGTTCGCGACCGGCACGTCCCCCTCGGGAAAGTCGTACTGAACCACCGCGCGTCGGGTGCGATTGCGCACGACGAAGCCCGCGTAGCGCCTGGGGTAGCGCGTGACCAGCTGCACCAGATCGTAGCCCGGATCGGAGGCCAGGCGCGTGGGGCGCGCACCGCGGTCACGCACGACGTACGCGCGCTCCTCGGTGGCCACCTTGACCGAGGCCGGCAACAGGGTCACGACCTCACCCGCACCCGCGAGGCGGTCCATGCGGCGCGCGATCTCTGCCTGCAGACGCTGGTTCCACGTCTTCAGGATCGACCGAATGTCATCGATTTCGTGCGCATGCCAGGTCATGCGCGAACGCCCGGCCAGCTCGACCAGGGTTTCGGCGCACTCCTGTATGCGCTCGCCGGAATACGCAGGTGAATCGCGCCAGGTGCGTGCAAGCACCTCCGTCACCAGCGCCACATCGGACGGCGGATGTGCGCGCCGCAGGTCTTCATCCTGTACCGGCAAGACGCGCGTCATGGATCCACCGCTGCCCCGGGGCGTGCCCGTGAAGTTCTGGTCCAGGGTGGACAGCACCACCAGCTCATCGGAGGTACGCCAGTCACGCGGCGTGGCCGCATGCACACCGGAGCGGCGCTCGGGAGGCTGGAAGAAGTGCAGCAGGGCACTCAGCACGCGGTTCCCCGGCTCGCTGGCGCCGACCTTGAAGCGCGCCAGGGTGTGCCCGGCCAGGTAGCTGTCGACGATGCGCGGCCAGAGACCGCCGCGGTCCAGCACCCACTGATCGAGGCGCGCCTCGTCCCAGTAGAGACAACGCCTGAGCCAGTCCAGATCGATGCGCGCCAGGTTGCGCGAGTGCACGCGCCAGGCACCGAAGCCGGTGGCCTTCTGGAAGAGGTCATCGGCGGTGCTGTCCTCGACCCCACGGCGCGTGCCCTCGATCTGCTGGACCAGTCGCATCAGTCCGCTCTGCTCGCCACGGTCCTCGAGCCCGAGCGCCCGGGCCAGGCCACCGAGGTGAACGACGGACTCGTCGAGCCGTCGGTAGAGGTCCTCGCGCACGGCCGAGGAGGTCACGCCGCGCACACGCGCGGCCAGCTCGAGATACGAGAGGCGACGCAGCTCGGGGTCCTCCATCTTGCTCACCCGACGCGCTTCACCACGGTCCAGGTCGAGCAAGGCCTTCACGTAGTAGTGCAGATCCCCCGCGCGCGCCCAGCGTCGATCCGCGGAAGACTCCGTGGATGCGGGCACCTGCAAGCTCTGAACGAAGACCTCCGCGCCGCCGCCGAAAGCGTCGATGTCCGCGGGCGACAGGTGAATCAGCTCGTCAGCCCACGTGAACAGCTGCTCGCAGGTCTCCGCCAGGGAGACGGGTCGCATCAGCAACAACGAGCGCATCTGGGCCACCTGCCCCAGCGGATGCCCGCGACGGAACTGACGCCAGACGAACTCGACCTCGTAGACCAGCTCGTCGGTCGCGATCACACGTCCCTTGCGGTCCCGGATCTTGCCGCGCCTGTGGGGCTCGATCGTGCCTTCCCGAACCAGATTGACCGCCTCGCTGGCCCAGATCTCGTACTGCAGGACCTGCACCTGGAACAGACGCAGACCCAGTCCAAGGAAGGCCAGAGCCACGCAGACGATCACCGGGGCGAAACGGCGCTCTACCACTGGCGTCTCCGCAGGTTGGTCAGTCCCGGCAGGTAGGCCAGGGTGGGACCCACGAGCACGGCTGCCACGCCGGTGGTCAAGGCCCCACGCCACAGGTCGAGGGCGAAAGCGAGTGAGAGCGGTGCGTCGCCTCCCATGCGCTGCACACGGACCACGTGAACGAACACCAGCCATGCGCCCAGGGACCAGGAACAGACCACGGCCAGGCTCACGCGCACGAAGGCCCCGTTGACCTGCGCCACCGAGCGCACACCGAGTACGAGCACGCTGGTGGCCAGAAATGCCACCAGCAGCGCGGCGGGCGGTTCGACACTGAAGGCCACCCGACCGAGAGCGATGACCAGTGCGGCCTTCGGGACATCCCCTGAATCGAAGCGCGCCGCGCAGGCGAGCAGCAGCAGCAGACTCAGATCGGGGACCCAGAGCGCCATGCGATCGGGCTGCGCGAGCAGGCCCTGTGCGGCGGCGGCCCAGCTGCTCCAGATGATGAGCATGACCCACGGAGTCAGGCGTGCGAGCATCAGGCTCCCCCTGCCACGGCGGGACCGCCATTGGTCGGGACGACGCGCACGCGCCATGCACCGGCGCGCGCCATCGCCGGGGGCGGTTTGACGTGAAGCGTGTGCGGACCCGGTCCGCGCGGGAGGTCGACGCTGCCGACCCAGAGTCCACGCGGAACGCCCGGCTCCCCGGACCCCGTCCATAACTCGGCGGCGACGGGCGGGTCCGTGGAAACACCGGCGATCGGCACGGTCGCGTCCCAGCGGAAGGCCACGCGCCCGTCGGCCAGGCGCCCCTCGCTCTCGATGCGCCCCATGACAAACGGGTACGCGCCGTCACCGCTGCCGACCGCGGCCACCACGGCGATGGCCAGCCCGGGATCGCCCAGTTCGTGCACGCTGGAGCGCATGACCCCGACCTGCCCGACCCGACCGCACAGCCTTGCGCCGGCGGCCACGGCCGAGCCGACGATGATGCCGTCTCGACGGCCACCGGAGACCCAGACGCCCTCGCGCCACGCGGAGGGCTCGGCACGCAGGAAGCGTCTCACGTCGCACCACGCGTCGTCCTCGAGCACGAGCGGCGACTGGTGATCGATGGTCCGTGCCCGGCCCTCGGGAAAGAGGATGAGTACCTGGTAGAGACCCGATCCATAGTCGAGACCGGGCCGGATCCCGAGCACGTCCTTTCCGGCCACCTGCTCGGAGACGAGGTCCCCCAACCAGGCCCCGTTGGCCAGGCCCGTGTAGCGCGAGCCGAGCTCGGGGCGTTCGTCCACGACCACCCTGCCGGAGCGCACGTCGCGGCGGGACGGATTGTGAATGTCGAGGTAGGCCATGTCGGCGCGTGGCGCCAGGCCGCCCACGACCAGCCGACACGAGGCCTGACCTGCGACCTCGGCCTCGGCTGTGGATTCCACGCGCGCCGCTATGCGCTCGTCCTGGCCCGTGATCAACCGCAACCACAGATTGCAGCCCGTGCCCTCGACGGGTTCATCGACAGCCTCGACCACTCCGACGAACCAGTCGCCACTGACCACCGGGAGACCCACCACGAGACCGCGGCATCCCTCGACCCGCAGCCGTACACGATCCAGGTCCCGCGGATCGCGCCCCACGACCTCGCCGTGCACAGCGCTGGCGCCCGCAGGGATACTGAACGTCGCCGGCAAGGCGGAGGCCTGGACCATGCGTTCCAGAGCGGCGTGCTGCCCCAGCTCCGCGGCAAAGTCGACCGGCACACGTGACTCCGCCGCTTGCGCGCCGCGATCCTGCAACCACTCGACCGGGACCGACAGTTCGGCCAGGAAGCGGCACGGGACGAGGGCCAGGCTCAGGGCCCGGTCCACGACAGGAAACGGGCGCAGCGCCAGTACCGCCAGCCCGAGTCCGAGCAGGAGCAGCAGACTTCGCGAACGGATGAGGTTCACGGGATCACCTCAGCATGCCGCCCCGCCACATCGCCTTGCATCGCAGGGCAAGCCACGGCGCGGGACAGGACGCCGCTCAGTCGCCTTCTTCCGCGGCGAGGACGCGCGAAAAGACGTCGAGCTTGTCGAGGAAGATCCCCGTACCACGCGCCACAGCGGTAAGCGGGTCTTCCGAGACGCGGCACGGCACCCCCAGGTGATCCGCGATCGCGCTGGCGATGCCATAGAGCAGCGCGCCACCGCCCACGAGGGTCACACCCGTGTCGACCAGGTCCGCGGAGATCTCGGGCGGCGCCTCTTCGAGGATGCCACGGATCGACTCGCAGATAAGGCGTACGGGATGTTCCAGGGCCTCGCGTATCTCGATCGAGGTCACGGTGGTCCGGCGCGGAAGCCCCTGGATCGAGTCGCGACCGGCGACCTCCATGGAGAGTTCCTGCTCCATCGGCCAGGCGGAACCGATCGTCAGCTTGATGCGTTCGGAGGTCTGCTCGCCGATCAGCAAGTTGTGGTGGCGCCGCAGGTGGGCGATGATCGCCTCGTCCATGTCGTCGCCAGCGATCCGCAGGGACGTCGATACGACAGCACCTGCCAGGGAGAGCACCGCGATTTCCGTCGTACCCCCACCGATGTCCACCACGAGCGAACCGCGCGCTTCGGTGACCGGCATGTCGCAGCCGATCCCCGCCGCCATCGGCTCGTCGATCAGATAGACGCGCCGTGCGCCGGCGCGCTCGGCCGAGTGGATGACCGCGCGCCGTTCCACGGCCGTGATGCCCACGGGTACCGCGATGACGACCTGCGGCTTCACCCAGTGACGCCCTTCATGCACCTTGGTGATGAAGTAGCGCAGCATCTTCTCCGTCACGTCGAAGTCAGCGATGACGCCGTGGCGCAACGGACGGATCGCCTCGATCGAACCGGGCGTCTTTCCGAGCATGGCCTTGGCGGTGTTGCCCACTGCCATACCATCGAGTAGCACCTCGTTGGTGCCCTTCTTGACCGCGACGACACTGGGCTCGTTCAGGATGATCCCGCGGCCCTTGACACAGACGAGGGTGTTGGCCGTTCCCAGATCGATGCCCATGTCGACGGAGAGATGCCCAAAGGCCCATTCCATCGGCTTGAAGACGCTGACCATTGGTGCGAATCGCTCCTCGGAAGTGGTGATTTTAGCGACGAAGACTTCGGCGCGAAGGTTGCCCGGAGTGTAGCCCTACGTTCGGCACATGCAAGCGAGTGCAGAGCGGTAACCGCGTCTGTTTTTCTGCGGAAGCCAGTCCCACGAGCGCAACCGGTCGGCATCTCGAACGAATACCTATTTCTGGGACGCACCGAATCTGGATCGCCCGGGCCGCGCCGGCAAAAAAACAGGGGCCGCGCGTGAGCGCGACCCCTGTCCGAATCAAAAGGGCGGCCTGGGAGATCTAGAAGAAGACCCCGGTGCCGTAGCTCGAGCCCAGCTCATAGTCGACCATCAGGATTGCGATGATCAGCATGATGCCGGTGACGATGGCGATCCCGTCCTCCATGGACAGGCCGGCCTCCTCCTCGAGCACCTCGATCTCGTCCGAAGACGCGCTCGGGGCCTCGTCCACCTTGCGGGACGTCGAGCGGTTGTTGCCTTTGCTGCGGCTGCGTGCCATGTCGAATTCTCCGTTATGACCGGGTGAGCGGGTCTAGATCCGCGTCGAGGCGCGATCGCCTTGGGTGATGTCCCGGCCCTCGTAGGTCCGAACGATGACGGCCGTGCACATGTCGTTCTGCACGCTTTCGACTCGCACCTGGCCCTTGTACTGGCCACCAGCGTAGATATCGAAGGTAAAGCCGCGCTGAACTCCGTGGGCAGTTCCGCGGTTGATCGCGATCAGGCCCGGCTCGACCGAATTGACGACCTGCAGCACCGAACCGTCGATCGGGGGCATCGACACGATGTCGGGCAGCGAGGTGCCGGTCGCTTCGGCCAGGGCCGTCAGCTGGGCGTCGAGCTCGCTGACGCGGGTGCGCAGCTCCTCGCGCTCACGCTCGAGGGAAGCCACCTGGTTATTGGCGGCCTGCAGTTCCTCGCCGGAAGCGCGTGCGGCCTCGAGGGCCGACTCGCGCTCGTCTTCTGCGGTGCGACGGGCTTCTCCAGCCTCGTTCCGCTCCTGGACGGCCGCGTCCACGCGGTCCGCGTTCGACTTGTTCGTCTGTGCGTAGGAATCGAGCGAACTCTTGATCTCGCTGATATCACCACTCAGGGCAGCGTTTGCGCTCTCGGCGCTCTCGACTTCGCCCGAGAGGCGATCCCGATCGACCTTCAGGCCGTCGCGATCACTGCGGAGCTGACCAACGGTCTGCTCCTTGGTGGAGAGTTCCGTCCGAAGGGCGTCGACCTGGTTATCGAGGTCCGCCTGAAGCGCGGCCTTGGCCGCGACTTCACCGTCGTACATTTCCTTGTAGTTGGTGCTCTGGGCGAGGTTATTGGCCGCCCAACCGAGGAACAGGGCCGCGAGGATGGTGTTGAGGACCGTAAAGATCTTCCCGGGGGTGCTCATGCTTTTCCAGGGCCTTTGGGGGGAGCCCGAACGTTAAGGAGTTGCGCGAAAGTTCTAAGCCGTTGGCCGGCAAGGCCTGGAAAAGTCCAGGCCGGACCGATTGGCGTGTGAGTATAGGGACCCGGGACACAGGGGGTCAAGGGCCACCTGCTGACCTGCGTCACGTTCCGGTCGATGCTATCCAGGTTCAGGGCCGCGGTTACGATCGGAGTTGCCCGCCAGGTAAGCGAGGACCAGGATCGCGAGGCCCCATCCCCAGAGCTGCCAGATCTCCGTGCGAACATAAAAGGTAGTGGAAGCCTCTCCCCCGGGCCCGCGGACGGGCACGGGGATGGTGGCCTGCAGGGTGCCGGCGACCATTTTTCGCTGCCCGTCGACCTCCAGGACCGCGAGCTCGGCGCCCGAAGGCCCGAGCACCATGGAGATTCCGGAATTCGTCACGCGCACCACCGAGCGCCCGGTGGACTGCGCGATCAGGCGCGAAAAAGCCGCCATCTGGTCCATCTCGACGGTGGACTCGTACCAGGCCTCGTTGCTGGCGACCAGGTGGAAGTCGACCGGCTCGCGCCGCATCGGGACCATGTACGCGTCGTCGAACGAGTTGTCGAAGCAGATCGTGGTGGCCATGGCGTAGGTCTCGCCGTCCCGGGCCGTCAGGGGCAGCACGACGGTCTCGTCCGCCGCCACCAGGTCCGGGATGTAGCCTCCCATCTCGAGCATGATGTCGAGCATGAAGTCGAGGTGCTGGAAGCCACGCAGATCCTCGGCCCCGGGCACCAGATTGACCTTCGGAGCCGGCTCGCTCCGGCGCCCCTCGGCGTCCCAGATGAAGCCCGCGTTGCGCCGCCGGATGGCTCCCTCATGGGCGAAGATCGACTCCGCGCCGCAGAAGAAACTCGAGCCCTGGGGCAGCAGCGGGCGGCCGGCCAGCACGCTCGCGGCCCAGGCCGGAGGATCGCTCCGCAGCACTTCCGCCAGCCGGCCTTGCTCCGCGGTTTGTCCAAACAGAAGTCCTTGCACGAGGACTCTCTCGCGCGCGGCGAGACTCTCGAATCCGTCGATATCGGCCTTCCATCCGGCCCATTCCAGGGGCTGCATTCCCGCGGCGACACCCTCGAGCGCGGACGCTTCGACCACGGGCTGGGTCAACATGGACTCGCCCCAGGCCACCAGGTCCGGTGCGGGTTCCCCGGCCGCCTCGATCTCGGCCAGCGCCTCAAAGGTCAACGTGCAGTTGGGCAGGAAGAGTTCGCGCAGGGGATCGTTCGAGTAGGTCTTCAGCTTCTGCTCGATGCCCGGCTGCACCATCAGGATCGACGGCCCGGGGCGCGACGCCGGAGGCGGAATCAGGAAGCTGAAGGCGACCGCCAGCAGCAGCGGACCGAAGCCAGCCACTTTCGAGCCGAGGCTCCAGCGCCGCTCGAGTTCGCGCGCCCGCAGCCAGTCCGCGACCCCGCCCGCGAAGGCGGCGAAGACGTAGCTCAGCCCCCAAACGCCCCAGATGCGAGCACTACCGGCGAACCAGAGGGAGTCGTGGGACATCGTCCCGAGGCGCCACCATCCGAAGCTGAGCGGGACCGGCAGGAGCCAGCGGGTGAGCTCGCTCGCCATCCATGCCACCGGGACCGCGACCGCCAGGGGGTAGCGACGTGCCAAACGGCGCAGAAGGATGCCGGATGCCGCGGCGTAGAGCGCCGGAACGGCTCCCATGATGGGTACCAGCCAGGGCAGGAGCATGCGCATCCACAGGTACGTCAGGAACAGCCCGATGGCGGCTGCCCCCCACTCGGCCAGGAAAGCGCGCCGGCCCGGGCGACTGCAGACCAGGGCCCAGGGGATCAGGGCCACGAACGCGATGTGACCGAAGCCGTCATGGCGGCCCATGCCCGGCATCGAGATCACGATCAACAACCAGCTGAAGAAGGCCATGCCAAAGCGCGACCAGGGGGTCGGCTCGGGCGCCTCGCTCAGGCCGGCGGCGGAGACATCTGGAGTGCTCATGCGAGGATCCTCGGCACGCTGCCGCGGTGGAGTCGGAGCGGTCAGGGCCGCGGAAGCGGACGGTAGGAGACGCGGCCCCCGGACGGCAAGCCCGTTCCGGCCGGAACGAGTGCCAGCCCGTCGGCCTCCGCCAGGCCAACGATATCCGCGGAACTCGACCAGTCCAGGCGCGAGACCTGGTCCACCCCATCCTCCCCCTGGCAGACGCGCACAGGGACGTAGCGCTGACGGGGATGCTGCGCCATCTCGGCCCCGTCCCAGCGTCCCCTGCGCAGGCCCTCGCCCCACTCGCACTGCGGAGCGTTTCCGAGCTTCGCAAGCGCGGGGCGCACGAACACCTCCTGATCCACCAGGCACGACACGGGGTTGCCCGGAAGGCCAAACACCAGGGTGGAGTCCTGCACGCCAAACCAGATCGGCTTGCCCGGCTTGACCGCGACCTTGTGAAAGACCTCGCGCACGCCCAGCTTGCGGAACACCTGTGCGACCAGATCGTACTTGCCCATGCTCACTCCACCGGTCGTGATCACCACGTCCGACTGCGCGAGAGCCGCGGCGAAGCGCGCCTCGAGCTCCTCGGAACGGTCGGCCACCAGGCCGACCTCGATCACCTGCGCCCCCGCACCCGCCGTGAGGGCGGCCAGGTGCAGGGTGTTGCCCTCACGGATCTGGCCCACGCCGGGGGTCTCGTGCGGGGCGACCAGTTCGTCGCCGGTGGTCAAGATGGACACGCGCGGCCTGCGGAAGACCGGAACCGGAGAGCAGCCGACGGCGGCCAGGACGGACAGATCGGTCGGCGATAAGCGCCTGTGCGAAGCCAGGGCCAGGGCGCCGGAGGTCAGATCCTCGCCCTGATTACATACATTTTGCCGCGCTTGGGCGGACCCGTCGAAACGAACGGTTTGCCCCTCGCGGAGACTCTTCTCGACCATCACGACCGCGTCACAGTCGTCGGGCACCTGCGCCCCGGTGTAGATCTCCACACACTGACCAGGCGCCACGGACCCTGCGTAGGGCACCCCCGCGCGGGACTCCCCCAGCACCTCCAGTGCCACTCCCGAGGCCAGCCCCTGCGGGCCGAAATCCGCACTTCGGACGGCAAAACCGTCCATGGCGCTCTTCTGGAACGGAGGCAGGTCCACGTCCGAATGGACGTCACGCGCCAGGACCCGACCGAGTGCATCCAGGACTTCGACCGTTTCGACATCCTCTAATGGATGTACGTGCCCCAGAATATCCACAATAGCCTCTTGTACGCTGCGCATGACAAGCAGTGTAGCCGCTCGGCCCTGAAGCCGAGCACCGACCTTCGCCCCGCCTCGAATCGCGCCCCCACATACGTTCTCGAATGGTTCCCAAAGCCCTGCCGCAACCGCTATCCAGCGTCCTGTCCACCGAGCTGCCCGCCACGACCCGGTCGCTCGCTTCACTCCTCGTCCTGTCACTCGCCTTGACCAGCGCCGCCTGCTCGAAGCCGGGCGCTCCCGGATCGCACAAGCCCGACGAATCCGCGCCCATGCAGGGTGAGATCCAGCGCCAGGAGGCCGTACGGGTGAGCACCTCGCCCATCGAACAGCGGGAGATGACGCGCGCGACGACCACGACCACGACGATCGAGTCGGCAACGGAGATCGACGTCTTCCCGCGCGCGACCGGAATGCTGGTCGAGCTGCGGGTTGAGGAGGGTGACGAGGTCGCCGCGGGCGAAGTCCTGGCCATCCTCGACCAGCGCGAAGCGCACGTCGCGGTGCACGAGGCCGAGCTCTCGCTCAAGGAAGCACGCGATGGCGTCGCGGCCATGGAGCTCGCCGGCGAGGAAGCCAACGAGCGCCTCGAACGGGCCAAGCTGACCTGGGAACAGGCGGTTCGCAACGTGGAGCGCAACGAACAGGCGGGCCTCGTCAGCAGGCAGGATCTGGATCAGCTCCGGCTCACCCGCGACCAGGGCTACCGCGACCTGCAGGCCGCCCGCGTCGCGGTGGATGCCGCCACCCAGAACGAGAAGGCCTCGCATACTTCGGTCGAGAAGGGACTGGTTGCCGTCGAGCGCCAGCAACTCAACCTGAGCTTCACGGAGATCGTCGCCCCCTTCGAAGGAGTCATCGCACGGCGCACGGTCAAGGTTGGAGGTTCCGTAAGCCCGTCCGCCAGCGCGTTCGTGCTGACCGACCCCAACGATCTGCGCGCCGTCTTCTCGCGACCTCAGCGCGAGCTACCGCGCTACCGCCGTGCGGCTGGACGCAGCACCGACCATGAATCCAGCCCCAACGGCGCCGACATCGAGATCCAGATCCACGCCGAGGCCATCCCGGAGCGCGTGTTCGCCGGTTACATCCAGCTCGTCAGCCCCACCATCGACCCCGCATCCGGATCCTTCCGGGTCACCGTGGGACTCGACGACGACCCCGACGCCGGGACCGCGGGCGACGCTCCGACCGGCAGCCTGCTGCCCGGCATGCTCATCCGCCTCGTCATCATCACGGACAGGCACCCGGATGCGCTGGTGATCCCCAAGCGCGCACTCCAGCGCGAGGGCGAGACCAATTTCATCTACGTGGCACGCGACAAGAAGGCCCATCGCATCAACGTCCTTGAGGGCTTCACGAGCGATGACTTCGTCGAAGTCTTCGCCATCGATGAGCCGCTCGAGGTCGGTTCCGCCGTGATCGCGGTCGGCAACCGCGACCTCGAAGAGGGTGACGCGGTCAACTCGGCGGCATGGACAGCCGACGAAACCGGTGCCAGCCACAAACCCCAGCCCCAGACGGACTGAGCGGTGACGCAACAACAGCCCCCCGCGCCAGCGGAACGCTCCCAAGGCGGATTCGCGTTCGTCGCGACCCGCCCGGTCGCGATCACGATGTTCATCCTGGCGCTCGGCGTCTTCGGGGTGGTCTCGTTCAAGCGCTTGCCCGTCGACCTGCTCCCGGAGATCAGCTATCCGACCCTGACCGTACGCACGGGCTACCCGGGCGCCGCGCCCGAGGACGTCGAGGACCGTATCTCGGTGCGCGTCCAGGAAGCCCTCTCGACCTTGCCCGGGCTCGTGCGCAGCACGTCGATCAGCCGCGCCGCATTCTCGGATGTGCTCGTGGAGTTCAACTGGGGCACCCAGATGACCTTCGCCGTTCAGGAGGTGCGCGACCGCCTGGATGCCATATTCCTGCCCGCGGGCGCGGAGCGGCCACTGATCCTGCGCTACGACCCG
Organism: Planctomycetota bacterium; assembly: GCA_047618565.1. Taxonomy (GTDB): domain Bacteria; phylum Planctomycetota; class UBA1135; order UBA1135; genus JBLHKW01. Next base: position 2,147 of record JBLHKW010000114.1, on the reverse strand, counting down.
AACCTGGATCCGATCCTGCGCATCGGAGTCAGCCCCATCACGGACGACGCCAGCGACGCAGCCTTCGTGCAGACGCGCTGGATCGCGGAGAACAAGATCAAGCGCGAGCTCGAGTCGATCGAGGGCGTGGCCGCGGTCAATGTGCGCGGCGGTCTCGAGGAGGAGATCCTCGTCAGCGTTGACCCCTACCGGCTCGACGCACAGAACATCCCTGCCAGCGCGATCGGCGACCGCCTGAGCCAGGAGAACCTCAACGCATCCGGCGGCCAGATCCGGGAAGGGTCGACCGATTACCTGGTACGCACGCTCAACGAGTTCCAGACCATCGATGAGATTCGCAATCTCGCGGTGTTGCGACGCGAGGGTGCGACGATCCGCATCAGCGACCTGGCGACGGTCACGCGCACGCACGCGGAGCGCGAGGTCATCACGCGCGTCGATGGCGCCGAAGCGGTGGAGATCGCGATCTACCGCGAGGCCGGCGCGAACATCGTCGATGTGGCGCAACGGGTTCGCGAGCGGCTCTTCGGGAACGAAGAGGACCAGAAGAAGGCGCGCGAGCAAGGAACAGACCGAGAGGACGCTGGCGTCACGTGGATGGACCGGCAGAGCCTGGGCTTCCTGACCTGGACGCTGCGAAAAGAAGCGCGCATCGAGCTCCTCTCCGACCAGTCCACGTTCATCGGCGCCGCGATCGACGACGTCAAGTGGGCAGCCCTGTTCGGGGGAGCACTGGCCATCGCGGTCATGTGGATCTTCCTGCGCAAGCTGTCCGCCACCCTGATCATCGGGCTCGCGATCCCGATCTCGGTGCTCGTGACCTTCGCGCCCATGTTCCTGTCGAACGTCTCGCTCAACATCATGTCCCTGGGCGGCCTGGCCCTGGGCATCGGTATGCTGGTGGACAACGCGATCGTGGTGCTCGAGTCGATCACCCGATGCCGCGAAGAGGGCGACCCGCTCGGCGCCGCGGCCGTACGTGGCGTAGGCGAGGTCTCGGGAGCCATCACCGCGTCGACCCTGACGACCGTGGCCGTTTTCGCGCCGATCGTCTTCGTCGAGGGCATCGCGGGTCAGATCTTCGGGGACCAGGCCCTGACCGTGGTCTCGTCGCTGCTGGTCTCGCTGCTGGTCGCGGTCCTGTTCATCCCGATGCTGGCCTCGCGCACCTGGCTCGACAGCGGCGGTGAGAAACGCCAGCTGTTCCATCGCGTGAAGCGCGACAAGGATCAGCACGTCTCGTTCGGCCGCTGGGCACTGGGATTCCTGCACGAGTTCTTCCTGCACGATATCCAGTGGAGCTGGGGCAGCTTCATCCCGAACCTGGTACAGGTTCTTGTCGGACGCACCCTGCTCTTCGTGGCATTCATCGCGCTGCGCCTGCTGAGCCTGATCTCGGCCCTGCTTTTCTTCCTTGGATCCATACTCACCTGGCCCGTGCGCAAGCTGTTCGACGCGCTCTGGCGCGCGCTGGACGTTGCGTACCCACGTATGCTGGCGATCTCGCTGCGGCACCCCTTCCTGATTCTGCTGACGGTTGCCGCCGGCAGCTGGTTTGCGGTGCGTCGCGCCGGTTCGCTCGGCCTCGAGCTGATCCCCGAGATCCATCAGGCGGAATTCACGGCCCACGTGGGCCTCTCGGTGGGCACGCCCATCCTCGTCTCCGACCGCATCTTCGCGGAACTCGACCGCGAGATCCGCGCACTCGAGGCGGTCAAGGTGACCGCCATGACCGTCGGCGTCGAGCAGGAGAGCCTGACGCGCAAGATCGAGGGCGACCACACGGCCCGCATCACTGTGCGCCTGAAACCCGAGTTCGCCAGCCTGAACGACGAGGAACGCGCCGTGGAGCGCGTGCGTAGTATGCTGCAGTCGCACCCCGAGGTGCGCTCGGTGGACGTCACGCGCCCGACGCCCTTCGCCATCGACTCGCCCCTCGCCGTCGAGGTGCGCGGCCACGACCTGGCTGTACTGGGCGAGATCGCCGACCAGGTGCGCGAGCGCATGGCTGGCATCGACGGCCTGACCGACGTGCGCACGACGATGCGGCCAGGTCACCCCGAGGCGCGCATCACCTTCGATCGCGACAAGACCCTGGAGTACGGCCTCGACCTGGGCGCCGTCTCCGATTTCGTGCGCGACTCGGT
>JBLHKW010000113.1:0-18017 GCA_047618565.1 Planctomycetota bacterium | reverse complement strand
ATATCGGCCGATGCCCGTCGGATTTTGCACTGGCTCGGTACATTCGCTTTGGACTTCGTCACTCGACCTGCTGGAGCAGGGTGCGGATGTAGTCCTTCACGGGGTTGGCGCCGCCGTCGATGTTCGACATGACCGCTGCCGTGAAGCCGCTGTCCAGGAACATGTCCAGGTTGGAGCTGATGCCGGAGAAGCCGCCGCCGTGGCCGACGATGCGGCCGTTTTCGTTGCCGTCCTGGAAGAAGCCGAAGCCGTAGGACGGGGAGCCGATGTCGGGCTTGGCGCTCCAGGTCAGCTCGGTGTGCTCCTGGTCGAGCAGCACGAGGTTGCGCAGGGCCTGGTCGAAGGCTAGCAGGTCGGGCACGGTCGAGAAACCGCCGCCCGCCGGTCCGCCCTTGATCACGTGGGCGTACAGGTTGTTGAACCACTCGCCATCATGCTCCGAGTAACCGATCGCGAGGTTCTTGACCGGCCGGTCCATCTCGTAGCTGTCGGTGTTGAGCATGCCGGCCGGCTCGAAGATGTGCTCGCGCACATAATCGAAGTAGTTCTGGTCCGAGATCAGCTGGACGATCACGCCGAGCAGGAACATGCCCGTGTTGCTGTAGCTCCAGCGCGTGCCCGGCTCGAAGGCGAGGGTGTCCTGATAGACGATAGGCTTGTAGTCATCGAGCTCCCTGAACATGGCGCGCGAGGACTGCATGTAGGTCTCGTTGAAGTAGCTGCCCAGTCCCGAGGTGTGGGTCATCAGGTGCTCGATGCTGATCTTGCGCGCCAGCTCCAGGGGCAGCCAGGTCTCGTCGAGGTACTTGTAGATCGGATCCTTGATGGTCAGCTGGCGCGATTCGGCCAGCTGCATGATGGCCACGCAGGTGAACATCTTGTTCATCGATCCGAGGTTGAACTTGGTGTCGATTCGATTCGGGACATCGAAGCGTCGGCTGGCAAGGCCGTAGGCTCCCTGAAACAGCACCTCTCCATCACGCGCGAACAGGACCGTTCCGGAGAATCGCTCGGCCTTGGCCTCGCCCTCGACGAAGGTCTTCAGCTGCGCGACAGCCTCGTCGACGGACAGCTCCCGCGACCCTCGAGCCTGCGAGATCGACAGAACCGTCAGCGAGGCGAGGACACAGAGAGTGCTTTTCTTCATGCTCCGACGATACTGACAGCCCCGCTCACGCGCCAGTCGAGCTCGCCCCGTGATAGTCTTGCGGCGCTCCGGCGCTGGCGCGCATACCCCGGTCCTCCCTTATTATAGATAGACATGCTCAACGCTGAAGAACTCAAGGCCTCGCTCGCCGAGGAGATCCGGATCATCCGGCACCTCGGCACCAAGGTAGACCCGGAACAACTCGACTGGCGGCCGACCGCGGGTCAGCGTTCGACCATCGAGCTGATGCGCTATCTGACCCAGTGCGGCATCGTGCCCGTGCGCGCCATGCTGGCCGGAGACTGGAGCGGCGCGGGGAAAACTCCGACGGAGATCGCCGAGATGACCCTGGACGGCTTCGACGCCGCGATGGAGCGCCAGCAGTCAGAGCTGAACGCGGCGCTGGACGAACTGGGCGACGCGCAGTTGATGGAGCGCGAAGGCAAGCTTCCCTGGGGCGACAGCCTTCCGTTGAGCCAGGCGATCCTCATGACATCCGTGCGCTTCCTGTGCGCCTACCGACAACAGCTTTTCCTGCACGCCAAGCAAAGTGGCTCTCCCGGTCTGAACACCTCCAACGCCTGGCGCGGAATGGACTCCCCCGCGTGACGCCCGGGGCCCGTACCACTCCCGGGGTTTGCCCATGGCGCTGAGCCACCGGTCAGGCTCGCAGACCTGGACCCGGGCCGAGCGTATCGCCGCCCTGCTCGTCCTGGTGGCTGCGCTGGCCAGTCTGAGCGTGACGGTCCTGCCCACCTACAATGCGGAACGCGACGGGTCGATCTACATCGGCGTGGCGCGCTCCCTGCTCGCAGGCGATGGCTGCAGCTATCTCGGCCAGCCGTTCACCCTGAGACCCTCGGGCTTCGCGGTCCTGATCGCTCCCGTGCTCGCGGTCTTCGGTACGGACTACCAGGTGCTCAACCTGTACGTCAGCCTGTTCGGCATCCTCGCGCTCGCCTTACTGTTTCTCTATCAACGGGAACGCCTGGGTGGGGGCCTGGCCCTGCTCTGCTGCGTGGCGCTCTGGCTGAATCCTGGCTACCAGCGCCTGTGCAACATCGCCCTCTCCGATGTTCCCGGGCTCGCGCTATTGATGCTCTGCCTGCTCATCGAGCGACGCGCCACTGCGCGCTTTTCATGGCGCGCTGAGATCGCGCTGGGCATCTGCATCGGCCTCTCCGCGTACGTGCGCTCGATCCTCATCCTGCTCGTGCCCGCGATCGTGGTGGCGCGCGTATTCAGTCACGTCATGAGTAGCCCGCGCCGTGCAGGCTGGAAGCTGCTCGTGGCCCGACAACTGCTCGTCTTCTCGATTGCAGCCGTCGCGGTCCAGGTGCCCGGGTCGATCCGCAACCGCGTGAGCGCTCCGGACCCGCCCGCGGACCAGTTCTCCCTGCACAGCTATTCCGCGGCCATGTGGCACACGGACGCGAGCGATCCACGCTCGCCGCGCCAGAGCACGGCACGCATCCTCGAGCGCGCGCCCATCAGGCTGCGGCAGACGGCCGAGGTGCTCGGTAGCCGCATGACGAGTCGTGTGCAGGGCACCAAGGCTCCCACGCACGGCCTCGATCCGGTACACGCTGGCGTATCCCTGTCCCTGTTCTTGTGTCTGGTCTTACTACTCGTGCGTTACCGCAGCGCGGTGGAAGTGTTCACCTGTGCCTCGGTCGGGGTGATCACGCTCTACTTTGGCTTCGGTGGTCGTCTGCTCCTGCCGGTGTTCGCATTGCTGCTATGCGGTGCCGTGGAGATGTTGCGTGATCTCTTCGGAGGCCTGGTCGGGCCGCGCCGTGGGCAGATTCTCGTGGGCGCGCTCGTGCTGACGCTGATCAGCCTCGACTTTGACCCGCACGCCGGCTGGGAAGAGATCGAAGCGTCGCATGCCAAGCTGGCACAGGTCGCGGAGGATCTGTCGCCCGTGTTGACCGATGACTCCGTGCTCGCGACCCTCAGGGGGCACGACTACATGGTCGAGCTCGATCGGCCTGTCGTCAGCCTGCGCTTCGTCCTGGATCGGCCCACTGATATCTCTCCGATCGAGCGCATCATCGACAAGTACGGTGTGAACACCGTGTTCCTGGTGGGTGCACAGGCTACGGGGGCGGTCGGCAGCTACCTGGACGACCTGTACGGTCCCGGGAACGTGGCCGGCAGCGTGACCGTGTGGCGAGTCCGTGACTGAAGCGGTTCAGCGGACGTAGCCGAGGGCCTCGAGCGCTCGCTGGGCGTCGAGGTTCAGGATCTCCTCGCTATCCAGTGACTCGAGGGCACGTTCAAAGGAGCTGAACAGGTCCCGCACACCCTGTTGGCGTTGTAGATCGAGGGCCTTGCCCTCGACCGACACCGCCTCGCCGTTGCCGCGCACCATGCTCTCGCCATCGAGCAGGTAGAAGCGATGGCCTTCGACGGCCGGCCGCCAGTCACTGGCGCGCGCTTCAGGGTCCGGCTCTTCGTAGGTGCGGCGCATGCCCAATACCGGGACGTTCCCGGGCGACGGCTCGAGCAGGTTGCGTCCCGCTTGCGCGTCGGCATCGACCCCCGCCAGGGCCAGGACGGTCGCGAACAGGTCTACTGAACCGCACGGGTCGTCGCGGTGCGCGGGGGCGATCGTCGGCGACAGGATCAGCAGCGGCACGTGGACCTCCTCTTCGGAAACGTCGTTGCCGTGGCCGACCTTCCCGTTCTCGCCGAGGATCTCGCCGTGATCGGCCGTCACGATCACGTGCGTGCGGTAGTCCGGGTCCGCCAGCAGCGTTTCGATCAAGCGGGACAGGTGGCGGTCCACGAAGCCGACATCCTCTCCGTAGAGGTGCCACATGCGTTCCACAGGAAGCGGATCGACCTCGTCGTCGCGGTTGGCGCGCGTCTTGAGCGCGGCCATGCGCAGCGGCTTGGAAGTTCCCGTGTCGCCGTAGGGGGCGTGCGGGTCGAAGTAGTGGACCCAGAGGAACTGGTCGGCGCTCGGCGCGTCCGCGAGCAGCCCCAGCGCACGTTCGGTCACGTCATCCGCGAGTCGGTAGAGCTCACCGTCGTGCTCGCCCCCTCTCGCACCTTTGCCGAGCCCGAGCTCCTCGTCGAAGCGGTCGAAGCCCCGGTCGAACCCGAACTGGGCGGTGACGGGAAAGGACGCGACGGCAGCGGCACTCCAGAAGCCCTCGGCGGACAGAATCTCCGCCAGGGTCGCGTGTTCGTCAGCCAGCACGATTCCGTTGCGCAGCACGCCGTGTTGCCAGGGGTGCAGCCCGGTCAGGAGCGAAGCGTGCGTCGGCTGGGTCGTGGAGGTCGAGCTGAAGTGGCGATCGAAGACCAGGCCGTTCGAGGCCAGCTCGCGCAGCTGCGGCATGAAGCCGGCACCGCGCGCGTTGCCGGCGAAAGCGTCGTGGCGCAGGGTGTCCACGGTGATCAGCACGATGCGCTCGTGCGGACCCGTGTCGTCTTCCGCGCGACTACACGCGTGGCAGCAGAGCAAGCCCACACACAGGGCGAGTGCGGGGATCTGTCGGGTCAAGGGTAGACCTCCATGCGAGCCAGCTCCGCAACCAGCGCCCGGTACGCGTTGCGGGGCGGGCCGGTCGGCATGCAATCTCCGACATCCGATGTGCACAGGGATGTGAGTTCGCAGGGATCGGTGTTCAGGTCGTAGAACTCCTCGGTGCGGCCGTCGGTGGGGTTCCACCTGACGATCAGCTTGAACCCGTCCCGGTCGCGGATCGTGCGCGTGTGGGAGTCGAGGATCGTGGGGTCGAACTGGCCAGGCAGGAAGTTGGGACCGAATTGCTCGGCGTACACGTAGTCGCGTCCGGGCGCGGCGGCATCCGTGAAGAACGGCACCAATGATACGGAGTCCGTCGCGGTGTGTGTTCCGCCTGCCACCCTCATGACGGTCGAGAAGATGTCGGTCGAATTGACGAGCGCTTCGACATGGCCCGGCGTGACGCCGGGTCCGTTGATGATCAAGGGCACGTTGACGCCCGCTTCATAGGGAGTGGCCTTGGCACGATCCGCAACGAAACATCCCTGCTCGTTGATGGCCTGGCCGTCGGTGCCGTTGTCGCCGATCACGATCACCAGCGTGTTTGGATCCTCCATCCGGATCCTCGTGAGCATGTCGCCGATCCGCTGGTCGAGATCGACGACCATCGCAGCCAGGTCCGCCACCTTGTCGCCGGACGGTGCGCACATGCAGTCCAGCTGGCAGGTCGAGTCCGGTGGCTCATGAAAAGGTGAGTGAACCGCGTTGTAGGCCACGTACAGGAACCAGGGCTCCTGCATTGCACTGGCGCGCTGCACGGCGTCTTCGGTGGTATCGAGGGTGGCGTACCTGTCCTCGCACACCTCCGCCACGCCGTTGTTCTTGACCCACTTGCAGTAGCCAAGCCGCACCGTTGTCGAGTCGGCCATGCAGGGGTCTCCGCCCAGGGCGGCATTCTTGTTCAGGTTGAACATGGCCCCCGAGTAGTCGTCGAAGCCCTGCATTTGCGGATTGCCCAGGAAGTTCGAATCATCGTCATCGACGAGATGCCACTTGCCGACGGCGGATGAGGCATACGGGTAGGGGCGGATCGTGGCCAGCTTCTCCGGAATGGTGACCTCGCTCAGGTCCAGACCGATGTTCGTGTTGGAGTGGTTGACCGAGACGACCGAACCGACGCCCGTGCGGAAGCCATGGCGCCCGGTCAGGATCTGCGCGCGCGTCGGGCTGCAGATCGGGTTGGTCCAGCAGTTGCGAAAGAGCAGACCGCTGGTGGCCAGGTCATCGAGGTAGGGAGTGTTCGGAGCGCCACTGTGCTCGCCGTAACCGCTCATGAGATCGATGCCGAAGTCATCGATGACGATCAGCACGACGTTCGGCGGAAGCGGGACCTCGGACGGGCCAGGAGCGGTGTCCTGATCTGGGCTGGGGAGCTGACTCGCAGTGAGGGTGGTGGTCAGCAGGATGCAGGCGACGGTCGGGATGATCTGGAGTCGCCTTGCGAATGCAAGCGCACGCCGGAGGTGCTGGCGAGAGCTCTCGAGCTTGCGGGTCATGGGGCGATATCGGGCGTGCATGGCGTGTTTCAAGTGTCGAGGAGTGCCTGCAAGCGCTCCTGAATTCCAAGCTCGATCGCCTGGTAGGTGGGGTTCCCGAAGAGATCGGCCTGCTCGTAGAGATCGACGCCCTGGCCGTTCTCGTCCTCGAGCTGGTAGAGCTCGTGCCGGAACACCTGCGGCGACGCACTGACCAGCTTGCGCACCAGCTTGTAGCGTCCATTGAGCGGGCCCGCGTCCGTGAAGATCAGCGAGTAGCCCAGCTCGTCGAAGTTCTCCTTGTCCGGACCTGCAGTGATCGCCGTGTGGTCCCCGTTCGTTCCCTCGATGCGGAACTGGTGGCTGATGAGTTCATCGCGCACCGCAGTCTCGGTGCCCTGCACGATCGGGAGCTGCGAGACACCCGAGATGCCGGACATGCTGCCGCCCGCCAGCGCGAGCACGGTCGCGTAGAGGTCGACCGTATGGGATAGCGCCTGCACCTTCTTCCCGCGCATCGCCGATGAAACTGCCGGTCCGGAGATGACCAGCGGCACCCGGCCGCCGCCTTCGTACGGGCTGCTCTTGAAACGCCGGCTGACCGGCCTGGCCTCACCGCTATCGATCAACTTGCTGAGGGTCGCGCCGACGCCCGCGCGCCCGACACCATGAAAGCGATCGTCCCGTAGCTTCCACATGATCTGCTGTGGCACCCCGTTGTCCGACGTCCAGATGACGACCGTCCGGGAGCGAACCTCGGGATCCATGTTGTCGAGAAATTCGCCGAGGCGCGCGTCGTGGAATTCGAGCTGCGCGCAGAAATTCGTCCAGGCGGACTGCTCGTTCGGCGCCGTGTTCGGTCCTTGCTTGTAGAGGTCGGTCTCGACCAACGCATCGGGCATCGGATATTCGTACGGACTGTGCGGCGAGTTCGGCGTGATCGCCAGGAACCAGGGCTCCGAGGTCTGGGCCACAAACGTCTCCGCGTCGTCGAAGACGATGTCGCCCGAGAAGAACCCGCCGATCTCGGCCGCCAGGGGGCCGAGCTCGCTGAAGTAACCGGACCGATGGTGATCGACGGCTCCATTGCGGTCGACGAAGAAGTTGTAGTGACCGCCCTTGAGCCGCCTGGCGCGCTCGACGAGCCCGCCGGCACCCGGGCACAGGAGCAGAGTGTTCTCCGTGTTCAGGTACCACTCGCCGGGCTGGTCCACCTCATCGGCGGTGCGCTCCGCGACGGCGTTCGTAACGCCGTCGAAGAACATGAAGGCCAGGTTCCCGAAGTGGAACTCGTCGATGTCCGTCTTCTGCCAGCGTCCGCCGCCCGCGTCGATCCAACCGTGCTCGGCCGATATCGGCGAGATCTTTGTTCGCGGGCCTCCGACTGGCTTCTTGTCGATCGTGAAGTTGGAGAACGTCGACGCGTACCAATCCCAGCCACCAACGTCCGGGATGTGCTCCCAATCGGATCCGCCATCTTCGGCCTTTGCCGCGAGGTGCCACTTGCCGCAGATACCTGTCTGATAGCCCCTGGCGCCGACCGCCTTCGCCAGCGGCGTCGCCCGGTCGAAGCGCACGTCGTTGTGTACGAAGTTGTTGAACTCACGGTTCCCTGCGACCGGGCTCCCGATTCCGTTGCGATGCGCCCAGAGCCCGGAGAACATGGCCGCGCGGTCCGTGCCGCAGGTCGGCTGGGCGTAGTGATTGAGGAACGTCACCCCGTTCGCCATCAGCTTGTCGAGCACCGGATGCTGGATGTAGATGTCGGACCCCTCCGGATCGACGGACGTGTTCTCGGGATTAACCCCGTCCGCGCGGAAGGGATTCTTGGAGTCCCAATCCCGATAGAAGAACGTCGGAACATCATCGACGACGATCAGCAGGATGTTCGGCTTGAACGCCCGAGCGGGCGCCGGCTGTGGGTCCTCTGCCGGCGCACAGCACAGGGGCAGTGCCAGCAGCTGGGTCGCGAACCACTGTCGGTAATCAGTCATGGAGTATGGGGTTGGGGCGGCGCCAGCTTCGGCTGCGTGGGGCCGTGGAGGTCCCTGCCGCCTGCCCGGATGCGTGGCCCGGACATGGCGCTTGACCATCCCTAAATCTACCCCCTGATGGGGCCCGCTGCCCGATCCTACCGATCCGATGTGTGGGAGGCCGGCTGGCCGGGCTTCAGCGCCCCCGCACCCTCCAGCAGCGTCAGGATCTCGCGCGCCGCGATCGCATTGGCCAGGGCGCTCGGATGCGGGTCGTCGGCGCCGATGGTGAGCCCCGCATCGGCGATATCGGTGACGCCGCGCTCCTGGGCGTAGGCCTGGTAGGTCACCCCGACGTCGACCACGTGGAAGCCCATGTCCGCGCACAGTTTCAGGGCGTCGGCCTTCCACTTTCTGGGGCGCGGTGTGAGGTAGGCCACGACCACTTCGAAGTCATCGCGTTGCGCCATGGCCTTCAGTCGATCGAGTCCCGCGGTGAACGCTTCCCAGCGCGCCGACCGTCCGTGGTCCTCGCCCTGGCTGATCTCGTCGCTGGGCAGGAAGAAGGCGTCGATCTTGTCCGGCCCTGGCCCCGTGTCCTCATCTGCCCCGGCCAGCGCTTGAAGCAGGAACGAGCGCCCAAAGTCGAAGGGGTCACTCTCGTCGAGGAACTTCGGCAAGCGCAGATCGTTGGAGACCATCGCCAGCAGCACGATGTCGGGATCGTACGCGAGCCCCTTGGCCGCCAAGGTCTCGATTTCCTGCACCGTCGTGTAGCCCGGGACCCCGGTGTTGATTCCCTCCCATCGCTGCGAAGGGAAGTTGCGCCCGAGCAGCGCCACGAGCTGACTAAGACAGTCCTGACCATCAGGCAGTCCCCACCCGTAGAGATAGGAATCACCGATGCCGACGATACGGCTCGTCCCGGCTGGCTTCTCGACGGGATGCGACGGGCCGCGCAGGCCAGCGGCGTTGATCGTGAACGGCTGTCCAAGGAAACGTGCCGATACGTCGGGGCGAAGCTCGTACACGATGCGCTCGTTGGCGCACAGCTGCAGGAAGGCGCGCATGGGTACCTCGCTGCCGGGTGTGATCTCGGGCGCGGTGCGGATGGCCTCGTCGAGAGCCATTCCGTTCTGGATGTGCGCGCGCCACCGAAAGCCGGCTTCCAGGGCTGCGAGCGTGAGCAGGAAGGAGAGGCATGCCAGAGCCATCTTCGAGCCCCACGAGCGGTTCGAGCGACCGTCGTTCGTATCAGAGCTCACGGTCGCGCCGCCTGCCAGCCACCATCGAGCAGGCTCTTCATGATCGCGATCTGCTCCCCGTACTCGGCCCTGGGTGCGAGGTTGACCATCTCGAGCGGATCCGATTCGTGGTCGTAGAGCTCGCGCGAGACCTCCTTGCCACCCGGGCCCAATGTGCGCCAGCTCGTGAAGCGCCAGCGGTCGTTGCACAGCGACGCGCCTTCAACCGGACCGGAGGGGTGGTAGGTGAAGGCCGCCTTTTTCCAGCTCTGCGCGGGATCCGACAGCAGCGGCGCGAAGCTGAGCCCCTCCAGGTGCGTGGGCAGCGGCAGCCCGGCCAGCTCGCACAGGCTCGGGTAAAGGTCGACCAGTTCCACGAGCGCGGCACTGGTCGAACCGCCCTTGGATTTCCCCGGAGCACGGATCATGAGCGGCACCCGCGCCGCGGTCTCGAACGTGCCCGACTTGCCCCACATCCCGTGGTCTCCGAGATAGAAGCCGTGATCCCCGAAGATGACCACGATCGTGTTGTCGCTCAGCCCGAGCCCCGGCAGTGCATCGAGCACCCTGCCGACCTGCGCATCGACGTAGGACGTGCAGGCCAGGTACCCGTGCAAGAGGCGCAGCATGAACTCGTCCGAAAACGCACCGGAGTCAGGCGCGTCCATGTACTGCCGGATCTCGTGCGAATCGTGCATTCCGAAGATGACGGCGCCCAGGGGAGCGCTCATGTCCTTGGGCAGCTCGATCGACCCGGGCGGGTACATGTCCCAGTAACGCTTCGGTGCAGCGAATGGCAGGTGCGGCTTGAAGAACCCGAGCGCCAGGAAAAACGGCTCGTCCTTGAGACGCTCCAGGGCCTCGATCGCGCGGTCGGCGACCAGCCCATCCCGGTACACGTTGTCGGCCACGTCTTCGGACTCGGTCACGCGCGCCTTCTTGCGCGGTCTGTTCAGCGTGCGGTTCTCCTCGCCGGCGTAGATCAGCTTGCGATCCGGCAGGTACTCCTCCTCGGACCAGGAGCGCGCATCGAGGCGATTGCCATGGAAGACCTTGCCCATGGAGAGGCAGGTGTACCCGTTCGCCTTGAAGTGCTGCGGAAGCGTCACCACGTCGGGCATGGTGTCACGGAAGACCTCCTTCTGGCCCTGGATCCGGGTCGTCTCGGGCCGCGCTCCGGTCAGGTAGCTCGAGCGCGAGGGGTTGCACAGGGCCTGCTGGCAATACGCGCGCGTGAAGCGCAGCGAGCTGGCCGCGAACGAATCCAGGTTCGGCGTGTGCATGCGCTCCGCCCCGTAGCACTCGAGCTCCGGGCGCAGGTCGTCGATCGAGATGAACAGAACGTTTGGCTTCGCGCTGGCCGTTTCGACGTCCGGCTGCAGGGTGCACTGGACCAGCACGGCCGCGAGAACAGCCGCGATCAGGAGCGGCACGTGGGATCGGCCGGTCTGGAGCATTCGTTTGCCCGCTCTCATCGTCAGCCCTCCTGGCGCACCGGGAACAGCGCACCGCTCTCTTCGAGCCAGTCGTCCAGAACGGTCCGCATGCGCTTTGCGCGCTCCGCATCGCGCTCGGCGAGGTTCGCCTTCTCACCGCGGTCGGAGCCGAGATCGTAGAGCTCGATCGCGTCCGTCTCGTACCAGTGGATCAGCTTGAAGTCGCCCTGGCGGATCGCCGAACAGGGAGAGCCCCCGGAGAGCGAGTAATGGGGGTAGTGCCAGAAGATGCTGCGCTCCGGAAGAGAGCCCTCGTCGGTGAACAGTGGTTGCAGGTCCAGGCCGTCCGTCACGGGTGCATCCAGGCCGGCCAGGGCCAGCAGCGTTGGTGCGAGGTCGACGTGGCTTACAGGCGCGCTAACCTCGCGGCCAGCGGCGATATCGGGACCATGGATGATGAGCGGCACGCGGATTCCGCCCTCGTACAGGAAGCCCTTGCCCCTACGCAGGGGAATCTGGGCGAAGCCGCCGTTGTCGGAGGTGAAGACGACGATCGTGCGCTGGTCGAGCCCGGTGGCCTCGAGCTTGGCCATCAGAGCGCCCACGTACTGGTCGATGCCCTCGGTCATCGCGGCGTACTTGATGCGCACGCGGTCGCTTCCAAAGCGCCGCGTGTACTTGGCCTCGAGAGCTTCCGTTCCGCCGACCGGGTCGTGGATGGAATAGAACGGTACGTACAGGAAGAACGGTCCGTCCCTGTGCTCATCGACGTACTTCAGGGAATGCCGAAGTAGACACTCGGTGATGTGCTCCTCGGGTTCGCCCTCTAGCCCGCCATCGCCCTCCATCTTGAGATAGGGCGGGTACAGGCGCTTGTGGCTGTTGCCGCCGCCGATGCTGAGCTCGAAGCCATGCTGCTGCGGCGAGTACTTGCGCCCGCCCAGGTGCCACTTGCCGATGATCGCCGTGGAATAACCCTGACTCTGGAACACCTCCGCCATCGTCGTGAAGTCGGTCTCCAGTCCCGGCGCGTAGTCCGGCGCGACCATGGGCGTCGTCGGCGCGAGGCCGTCGGGCTTCTTGTGCGGCAGAACATGCGTGATCCCGTGCCGCGTCGGGTACAGCCCGGTCAGCAGGCTGGCCCGGCTGGGCGAGCAGTTCGGTGCACCCGCGTACGCGTCCGTGAAGAGCACGCCGTCCGCTGCCAGTCGATCGATGTTCGGCGTGTCGACGAACTTGGCGCCGTAGGCTCCCACGCCGCGCCAGCCCAGGTCGTCCACGTTCAGCAGGATGACATTCGGCGGCGCGGGCGCCTGCTCGTCCTGCACGGCCAGGGCCGTTGCCAGCAATGCGGATCCGGCCGCGAGGCACATGCCCCAGCGGGCCAGTCGGAGGTTCGGATGACGGCTGTCCACGACCCTAGAGCCTACCCTTTCCTGGCTGCCGCGGACGAGCGCGCTGGCCTGGAACCCCGGATCTCGCCAGGTCGGGAGACGCGCTACTCCCGGCGCCGATAGATGTCGAGCCCGAGCGCGTCCGGGTTGCCCATGCCGGCCAGTTCCGCGCCCTCTACCAGCCGCGACCGACCGGACCCGAGCGGCATGCGTGCGACCAGGTCGAAGTCCGCGAGCGAGCGCTCCGACCAGCGGAAGATCAGCGGGTCGGACTCGGCCCGGCGCACCCACGATTGCGGGTGGCGCACCATGACCATCCAGCGCGGCTCGACCTCCTCGGTCTCCCGGATCAGCTGCTCCTGCATCGAGCGTGCGAACTCGTGCTGCTCCATCAGCGCGTACGTGTAGACGAACCCGGTCGCACCGCGCAGTCCCGAGTAGACGTAGATCTGCGGCTCCGACCCGAGCACGAGCAGCCGATCGTCCGGCGCTGCGTGCTGCGCGAGGTAATCGCCGACCACCAGGGACTCCGGGAACGGATTGTCTCCGTACAGCCGCCGACTGACCTCGGTCGGCGAGAGCGCGAACAGCCACTCGCTGTGCAGCAATGGAACTCCCGCAACGAGCGCCAGTGCCGTACCCATGAACACACGCTGCCGCGGACCGGTGAGAACGCGCACTCCCGCAACCGCCAGCAACGCCGCCGCCGGCAGCAGCAGCACGAAGTAATGCGGTCTGAAGTAGAAGCCCGGAGTGATCGCCGCCGCGGATCCCAGCACCACGGGTGCAATGAAGCGCCAGTGTCGTCGCAAGCGCGCGTTCGCAACGAGCAGCACCAGCCCCAGGGTCGCCGCGGACAGGATCAACGGCGCGTCCATGAACAACGCCCCCGAACGCTTGGCCAGCCTCTCGAGCCCCATGCTGATCGGAGCCTCCTGCGTGTAACGCATGGCGTAGCTCACGGTCCAGTGCCAGAAATCGCTCAGATGACCGCCGGCTGCGTAAAGCGCGACGGTGAGCGCATACGGCAGCACGATTCCGAGCGACACCAGCGCCGAGCCACTCCAGCGCCCCGGCGCATCTGCACCCGGCGCTCGTTGCAGCGCCACCGTCATGACACCCGCGGCCGCCAGCAACGCGCCGTGCTGTTTCACCAGCACCGCCAGCCCCAGCAGCATTCCCGCGAGCAGCAGCTGACGCCCACCCAAGCCGCTCCGTCCATCGTGCACGCGCGCCAGGGTCGCCAGCCCCCAGAGCGCGAACGGCAGGACGAAATGCTCCGCGTTCGCAGACGAGGCCTGCACCGACGGCAGCAGAAACAGCACCGCGAGCACCGCCGCACACGCGATCCCCGTGGCCGCGTCGAACAACCGCCGCGCCAGCACATAGAGCGCAATGAAGCTCGCGACATCCGCCGCCGCAAGCCCCGCATGCACCGCCCGGACCGCCGACCCCCCGGACGCCAGCAGCAGCGCGTAGATCGCGTAGATGCCCGGCAGCTTCATGTTGTAGATCCCGACGTAGGGAGGAACCCCATCCAGCAAGAGCTGCCCCCCGTACGCGTACTCACCTTCATCACGCTCGAACGGCACCCCGAACCAGCGCCAGCGCACGGCGAAGAACGCCAACGCGATCAACGCCAGCGCCACACGTCGCACAAGCGGCGACAGCTCGGCGGATAACACTTCTGTTTCGACCTTTGCGCCCATCGGTGGCAACACTACGCCGCGCTCTTCCAGAATTCCAGCTGGGGCCGGTGTCCCGGAGAGAGGGACCGAGATGCGGTCAGTCCGAGGTCCGGCGTTCGTAGAACACGAAGTGCCCCACACGCCGTACCGGGGCGAAGTTTTCGACCAGGTACTGGGCGAACTCGGGCACGTACGCCGGGAACCTGTGTTCCTCGACGCCGTCCGGAGCGGCGTCAACGATCAGGATCAGGTTCACGTTGGCCGCGTCCAGGTCAGCGATGATCTCGCGCTGGACCTCGGTGTTCGAGGCGAAGCCGGGCCACACGCTGTCGTGGCGGGTCGGGTTCACGCGGTCGCTCATGAAGTAGAACATCGGGCCGTGGGGCGCGATGAAGATCGGATCGTCCGGGGCGCTGCGGTTGTTGAGGACGTTCAGGACCTTGCCGTAGAGCTCGGCGCGTTCCTTGCTCAAGATCACGGGTGCTCCGGGGTGATCGAAGCGCTCGCCATCGGCGAGGTCGCGATAGCCCGCGGCCACCTCGGTCGTGGCGCCCCAGACTAGCAGGGCGATGCACCATGTGCCGATCAGGGGCACCATGAGGACGCGGCGCGCGCCTCGGGCGCCGTGGCCGTACCAGATCGAACTGGTGAGGTAGGCCAGGATCAGGGTCGAGGCGGGTAGCACCTGTTTGAGATGCGGAAAGCCGGAGCGGTGCAGGAACACGGAGTGCGTGAGCAACGCCATCAGCGCCCACTGGGCGAGCACGATTTGTCGGCGCTCGAGCGGCTTGGTCCTGCGCGCGAGGGCCGCGGTCAACACGAGCGCGCTGACGATGACCATGAGGATCGGGAAGAAGTAGAGCGACGTCATGAGACGCTCGGGTCCCTGCACGATGGTAGTGATGGATGGGTAGGGCAGTTCCATGGCGACGTTGCCGCGCAGGCCGAGCAGGACGAGCTGGTCGAAGACGTCGGCGAGGGCTCCCTGCGCGGCGAGCAAGGCGATGACCGGTAGCCAGATGATGAGGATGCCCGCGCTCAAGGTGGTCCAGCTCTTGATGACTCTGCGCACGACCGTGGGACCGGTCCCGAGGCTCGCGTTGGGGCCAAGCTCGACGGCGAGCACGCTCAGTACAGCGATGAGGGTCGCGTAGCCGGCGACCTCCTGGCGTAGCAGGCCGATCAGGCCGAGGCCGATTCCGACCGCGAGGGTTCGGCGCGGGTTGGAGCTCTTCGTGATGAGCCGCTGGCACAGCCAGAGCCCTGCCAGCACGGACAGGGGCACGAACATCTTGTGGTAGGGCGGGCGCAGGAAGATGGGAAACAGGCCGCACCAGATGGCCATCCAGCGTGGGACGAGCGGGCGCGCGATCCAGAAGGCGAGCATGGCGACGGCTGTCAGTTCCGCGAGCGCCACGCCGCGCATGACGACGACGCTCTCGCCGAAGAGCTGGAAGAACGGCGCCAGGCTCCAGAAGACGCCCGGCATGTAGGTGCGCACGAAGTCGCG
Organism: Planctomycetota bacterium; assembly: GCA_047618565.1. Classification (GTDB taxonomy): domain Bacteria; phylum Planctomycetota; class UBA1135; order UBA1135; genus JBLHKW01. Next base: position 2,612 of record JBLHKW010000113.1, on the reverse strand, counting down.
GTACAGGACCTCGCCGTCGAGCAGGCGGCGGGTGCCGGTCACGATCCAGCCCTCGTCGCCAAGGTTCAGGTCGCAGCGCAGAAGTGGGGCCCACAGCACGACGGCGAACGTCGCCAGGGCCAGAGCGATCGGGATGTCTGCGCGTCGCGTGGGCGGGGCTGTTGGATCAGGCGCGTCGGAAGCCACGGTGGTTGAGGGTGGGCATGGGAGATGGCCTGACCGGGGGTGCGAAGCAAGGTATCAGATGGGCCATGAAGCTCCAGGGGGAGCCTGTGAGAAGGAGTTGAGGCTGGCGGAGGTTGTTTCGGGAGGACTTGCGAGAAAGTTCTCAGCGCCCGGGACGTCCCCAGCGTACCCATGGGTGAAGCGATGAATGACGCCGACAGCAATCCCGATGCGGGGCACCTGGCCCGCGCCGTTCTGGCGCACGAACCCGACGCCCATGGGCGCTGGTTCGAGCACGAGCACGGAGCCGTGTGGAAGCTGTGTTTCGGATTTCTCGCGGATCACGATGCGGCCGCTGATGTGGCCCAGGACGCCATGCTGAGACTTCACGACCACCTCAAAGACTGGGACATCAAGCGCCCGTACACGAGCTGGCGCAACACGGTGGTGCTCAACATGTGTCGGGATCGGATGCGGCGCACGGCGGCGCGTTCGGTGGCCGAGGACCGCGCGGCGGAGATGGGGTTGCCGGACCGGTTGCCGGATCCCGCGGCGGCGGCGTGTCAATCGGAAGTTCGCGCCGCGTTGCAGGCTGCGCTCGCGGGGCTGTCGCCCCGGGAGCGCGAGGTCTTCGTGCTGGCGGAGCTGGAGGGCCAGCCGGTGCGCGACGTCGCGTCGGCGCTCGGCATCGGAGCTTCCAGCGTGCGCTCCCTGCTCACCCTCGCGCGGCGTCGGCTGCGCGACATCCTGAAGTCGCGCGTGCCGGGCCTTTGCCCGGATGCAGGCGGGGGCGCGTCATGAGCGAGCCGCGTGACGAGTTCGATGCCCTGCGCCAGGCGTGGAAGCAGCTGCAGGTTCCGGAGGAGCTGGCGCACGACGCGTCGAACGATCCCGAGACGCAGGCCTGCATGGACTGGATGACCAGCGCCTGGAATTCGCTCGAGGTCCCGCCCCCGGATCGCATTGCCGCGCCCCCGATCCTCAGTGTGCGTCGGCGCGTGTTACGGCATGTCATGCCGTTCGCTGCCGCGGCTTGCCTGCTCTTCATCTGGCGAGCGCAGCTCTCTGGGTCCGCTCCGGCGGACGCTCCTGGGCGTTCGCTGGAGATCGCCATGGCCCGGCCGACGCGCCCCGTGATTCGGCCCGTGATTCACAGCGACGGCTCGATCGAGACGCGCTCCGGCAGCGTGCGCCTGATCTTGCTACCCGAACAAGCGAGCGAGCCAATGGCCTCGCCCGCAGAACCATCCACAACCTCACCAATGGAGAAATAGCGATGAACTGCATCTGTATCGGACTGCTCTGCCTCTTGCCCCAGACCCCGGAGACCTCGGAACCGCCCGCGCGGAGCGTGCCTTCTTCGGAACTCGTGATGGAGGTGTACACGCCTCAGTACATGGAGGCCCGAGAGCTTGAGCGCCTTGCGAGTGACCTGGCGGGTTCCCAGTTCAAGGTCGTGGACGCGGATCTCAGCGTACGTAGGATGCGAAGCCTGCGCCGGTTCGAGGATGCCGTCCTCATCTATGAGACCGCCGAACGAGCGCAGACACTGCTGGCGTTGCTCGAGAAGCTGGACTCCGTGGCCGCTGACCAGCAGAAACAACGTGACGCAGCCGACGTGGAACGTGATCAGCAGATGAGCGCGCAGCTGACGACGCGCCAGTACAGCCCGCGCTATCTGAGTCTGGACGACCTGCGCCAGGCTCTGCTTCCGTACCGGCAGCGCTACCCCGGCGGGTTCGAGTTTGTCGACGACGCGGGCTTCATGGTGCTGGCCGTGTCCGACGATCTGGCCGAGAACGTGTTGAGTTTCCTGAAGCAGGTGGACGTACCCGCTCCGCAGCTGGAAATCTCCTGCTACATCGTCCGCGGCGTGGACGCGCCAGCCGCCAATCCGGCACCAGCCGACCTGACTGCGGGTCTGCGCGACCTGATCGGGTACGAGCACCTCGAAGTTCGGGCACACAGCATGCTGCGTACTTCATCCAGTGCGGAGCGCCTTTCGCTGCGGCTAGACGTGGACGGGCCTCCGTATTACGACCTGGAGATGCATCCGGCCGCCTACGCCGAAGCAGACGGCGCGTTGACGCTTGCCGAGTGCGCTCTCTTCCGCGGCAACACGGGTATCGCTGGAGCGACAAGCGTCTTCAGCACGGAGACCACCATCTACTGTGGTGAGTACACCGTTCTCGGCGCGGCGGGTGCGGCGCCCGAGCTGGTCGTTATCCGCTGCCGGCGCGCTGGCGGTGCCGTAAGCACGGGCAAGGCCACGGGAGCCACTTCGCACTGAAGTTACGGACTCACGTCCCGGTCGGCGTTCCTAGCCCGAATAATTCATGAAGACGCGGCCCAAACGCGACGACCGGCCGGCTTCGCCGTCCTTTCGGCTTCTGGCGGCACTTCTCGCGCGTTGGCATCCTCGACGACCCGTAAGGGTCGCCTCTCCG
>JBLHKW010000112.1:0-18037 GCA_047618565.1 Planctomycetota bacterium | reverse complement strand
CCTTTGCCCCGTCACCGCCGGCGTCGGTAGCACCCTTTGGGTGCCGACGCCGGGGGTGGCGGGGCAAAGGCGGAGACGGGCCCGATTTTTGCTCCAGATCCCGAGGCCGAGGAAGTAGAAACCCAGAAACCACACGCCCAGAAACCACACGCCCAGAAACCACACGCCGAGAAACCACACGCCGAGAAACCACACGCCCAGAAAAGCCGATCGTGAATCCGCTATCTGTGGCGCAAATACCTAGCGCAGCTTGGCGATGCGCGCGCGTGCCGCATCCATGACCCGGTACGGATCCATGTCGCCTGCGCGTTCGTAGGCCTTGAGAGCCTCGCTGGTCTTCCCCTGCAATGCGTAGATGTCGCCCTGCGCGATGGCGATGCCGCCATGGCGCGGTTCCAGCTGTCGGGCCTGGGCCAGTGCGCGCTGTCCCGCACTGATGCGGCCCTGGCCGATGTGGATCTGGCCCATGAGCAGGTAGGCGTCCGCGCTGGGTCGAATGGCGGTGAAGGTCTCGAGGGTGGCCAGTGCCTCGTCGTTGCGCCCTAGCATGGCGAGCACCGTGGCCTGGTTGAGGAGCACGCGCCGATGGCCGGGCGAGCGACGGACCGTGCTCTCGGTGACGAGCAGTGCCTCCTGGAGCTTGCCCTGGTTGATCAGGGACTCGGCTCGTCCGACGTCCTTCAGGACCGTGATCATGTCCTTCGGGTCCTCGAGCCCGGTTCGCTCCTCCGGGTCGACGCCGGCTGCGTACCCGAGCGACTCGAGCATCGCCAGCTCCTGCAGTCCGAGTTGCTGGCGGGAGTCGTCACTGCCCGCCAGGTCGGGAGCATCGGCCAGGCGGCGGTCCATCTCGGATTCCAGGTCGGACACACCGGTTGCCGCGCTTGAACCGAACAGGTTGTTCCACTCCGTGGGATCTGCGTGCAGATCGTAGTACTCCTTGCGCGGCGCGTGGATGTACTTGTCGGCGTGACGTCGCAGTCCGTGCAGCGGGGACCATCCGTTCTGCAGGTAGGGGGCCATGGCTTCCATGTAGGCCACCCTGTCCGGTCGTGCGCTGTTCGCGAGCAGATTCACGCCGTCACGCGTCTGGTCGTCGTCGATCCCGAGCAGCGCGAGCAGCGTCGGGACGATGTCTGCGGTCGAGACGACGGCGTCGTCGACCACGTGCGAGCCATCGATCAGCGCAGGGCAGGACAGGATCAGTGGCACGTGCATGACGGCCTCGTAGATGAGCATCCCGTGCGTGGCCTCGTCGTGCTCTCCGAGGCTCTCGCCGTGATCAGCGACTGCCAGGACGATTGTCTTCTGGCGCTGTCCGTGAGTCTCGAGTGCTTGCAGCAGGCGCCCGATCTCTCGGTCCATGCTGGTGATCTCCGCGTCGTAGGCCTCGCCCAGGGAAGCGGCTCCCAATGCCGATGGCGCTCCGTACGGAAAGTGTGGGTCGAAGTAGTGCACCCAGCACAGGAAGGGGGCGTCTGCGGGGCGCTTTGCGAGCCATTTGATCGCTGCATCGGTGACCTCGCGTCCGCTGCGCTCGGCGAAGTCGCCGTAGGCTGCGCTCGAGCTCAGGCGGTCGTCGTAGACATCGAAACCCTGGTCCAGGCCGAAGCGCGCGTCCAGGACGAAGGCCGAGAGAAAGGCCGCAGTGTCGTAGCCCGCGTCCTTCATGGTCTCGGCCAGGGTCACGTGCTCCGCGGCCAGGCGGTACTCCGAGTTGTCGCGCACGCCATGGCGCGGCGGGGTCAGCCCGGTGAAGATCGTCGCGTGCGACGGAAGCGTCATCGGCGCGACCGTGACCGCGTCCGCAAAGCGTACGCCGCTCGCGGCCAGCCCGTCGATGGCGGGGGTCTTCGCGCCCGCGTGTCCGTAGCAGCCGAGGTGGTCGGCGCGCGTCGTGTCGAGCGTCAGGACGACGACGTTGAAGCCACTGCCCGATCCGGGAGTCAGGGTCGCCGGGAGTCCCGGCTGGCTACCGCGGGAGCAGGCGCCGCACAGGCCAAGCGCGAGGATCGTGGCCAGCCCACGGCCAGAAAGAACACGCCCTGTCGAGGTTTCCGCCATGGAGAGAGCTTACGGTGGCGCTGGGCTTTTGGCACATGTTGGAGCCGTTTCAGCCGTCCCCGAGTAGCCCCTTCAGTGCGCCGCCAAGCTTCTGCTTCTCCTTTTCGATGCTCGCATCGAGCTCGGTCTTGGCCTGATCTTGCTGCTCCTGAAGCGCGTCCTCGGCCTGGCCTTCCAGCGCATCGAGCTTCTCGTCCACCTTGGCTTCTAGCCGTGCTTCGATCGCCGCGAAGCCGCCCGTCAGCAGCTCAAGCGCCTCGGGCGAGATGTGGCCGCCAGCCTCGGTGATCCCGTGCTCGACCAGCTGATCGATCAGGAGGCCGATAACGCGAGCGAGGGTCATGCTCTCGGCGTCCCTGACCAGCTGCGGCACGTCGATGCGCAGGTCGCCGGCGGTGAACGTCTCGTCCACGCCAAAACCAGGGATGCCCGCGATCTCGACCGTGAGCTGGATGTCGCGCAGGTCGATGATGCCCACGCTCAGGCTCGGCCCCGGTGCCCCGGATTCCTCGCTCACTGTTTCGGGCGCCTCGTCCGGTGTATCACTGCTGAGGCTGCTCAGGTGATCGAGGATCTCCTTGAAGTTGGACCGCTCTGCGTCCTGGACCAGGCGCAGGTGCAACCCGTGCAGGGTGATGGTCGGCACGCTGATCGTGTCCGAGACCACGCTCATGGTCTGGATGTCGACGCTCAGCTCACCGATGTGCAGGAAAGGATCCCCCCCGAAGCCCTGGGGGTTCTGCACGTCGAATCCCACGAGCCCGAGGTGACTGTTTTCGAATCCCACGCTGGCATCGACCTTGCCCAGCTGCGCATCCACGCCCAGGGCATAGGTCGTGCCTTGTTCGATAGCGCTGCGTGAAGCGGGCGCAAACAGCATTGGGCCGGCGACCACAAGCAGTGTGATCCCGATACCCCCGACGATGAACAGCTTGACGAGCAGTCTCTTCATTGCGGGCTCCTGCTAAAACGCTTCGTCGAAGACCACGTCGCCCGTGACGGCGACCTGATAGGCGGATACGCGGCGTTCGAAGAAGTTCGATAGCTCCTGGACGTCCTGGAGTTCCATGAACGAGAACGGGTTCTTGGATCCGAAGTGAACGGAGAGGCCCAGGTTCGTCAATCGCTGGTCGGCCACGAACTCGAGGTACTGACGCATGTCGGCCAGGGACAGGCCCGGAACGCCGCCGCCGAGAAGGTCCTCGGCGAACATGTACTCACACTCGATGGCTTCTTCGAGCATCGTCACGACGCGTGCCTCCAGGTGCTCGTCGAACAGGTCGGGGTCCTCGCGGCGCGCGGTCTCGACGACCTCGAACGCGAAGGCCATGTGGCACGACTCGTCACGGAAGACCCAGTTCGTGCCCGAGGCCAGGCCGTTGAGCAGGCCCTTGGATCGCAGGAAGTAGACGTAGGCGAAGGCCGAAAAGAAGAACAGCCCCTCGATGCACGCCGCGAAGCAGATCAGGTTGAGCAGGAACGCCTGCTTGTCCTCGCGCGTCTCGAGCTGGTCGAGCTTCTCGACCGAGTCCATCCACTTGAAGCAGAACTCCGCCTTGCGCGCGATCGACGGGATCGTATGGATGGCCTGGAAGGCCTCCTCGCGCTCGTCAAGGTCCGGGATGTAGGTGTCCAGCAGTGTCAGGTAGAACTGGACGTGCAGGGCCTCTTCGTACAGCTGGCGCGACAGGTACATGCGCGCCTCGGGCGAATTGATGTGCTTGTACAGGGACAGCACGAGGTTGTTCGAGACGATCGAGTCGCCCGTCGCAAAGAATGCCACGAGGCGGTTCACCAGGTGCCGCTCGGACGGCATCAGGCGCTTGTCCAGATCCGTGATGTCCGTCGAGAAATCGACCTCCTCGACGGTCCAGGTGTTCTTGATCGCGTTCCGGTACATCTCGTAGAAGACCGGATACTTCATCGGGCGCAGGGTCAGGTCGAAGCCAGGATCGAGCAGCATGTTGATAGCGGGGGGCTGTTTTTTTGGGAGGCGGACAGGTCGGACGGCCGTACAGATCCGGGCTTACTGGCAGGATTCGCAGCTCTCAGGGTTCTCCAGCGAGCAGGCCACGGCTTCGGCGTCGGTCACGCTCTGGGCGTCGGCGTCGGCGCTGGCCGCGGTCGTCTGGCGAATACGCGTGGCGGGACGTGATCGCAGGTAGTAGGTCGTCTTCAGGCCGCTCTTCCACGCGTAGTTGTACATGGACGAGAGCTTGCCGATCGTCGGGCTGGCCAGGAACAGGTTCAGGGACTGGCTCTGGTCGATGTAGGGGCCACGCGCCGCTGCCAGGTCGATGAGTGCCTTCTGGGGTAGCTCCCAGGCTGTTCGGTAGAGCCGCCGTTCATCCTCCGGCAGCTCGCTCACGTCCTGCACGGAACCTTCGTCGCGCTTGATCTTGCTGCGCACGGCGTCGGTCCACAGTCCGCGCGACTTGAGGTCCTGCACCAGGTAGCGGTTGATCTGGATGAAGTCGCCGGAGAGCGTCTCGCGCTTGAACAGGTTCGAGACCTGGGGCTCGATGCACTCATAGCAGCCAGCGATCGAGGCGATCGTCGCGGTGGGCGCGATCGCAACCAGCAGGGAGTTGCGTAGACCGTGCTCCGCAATGCGCGCCTTGAGCTCGGCCCAGCGCTCGGTCTGGGTCGGCTCGACGCCCCAGAGGTCGAACTGCAGCTGGCCCTTGGAGGCACGCGTCTCCGTGTACGCAATATGCGGCCCGGCCTGCTCTGCCAGTTCGCACGATGTCAGCAGTGCGTTGAAGTAGACCTCTTCCTGGATACGAGCCGAAAGCTCGAGTGCTTCGGGAGAGTCGAAGTCGAGCCTGAGCTTGAAGAACACGTCCTGCAGGCCCATCGTGCCGAGGCCGACCGGGCGCCAGCGCTCGTTCGATCCCGCGGCCTCGGGTGTCGGGTAGTAGTTCACGTCGATCACGCGATCGAGGTACTTCACCGCCGTCTGGGTGACTTCCGCGAGGCCCTCGAAGTCGAAGGCGTCGTCCTTGACGAACTTGCCCAGGTTGATCGAACCGAGGTTGCACACCGCCGTTTCGTCGTTCGACGTGACCTCCAGGATCTCCGTGCACAGGTTCGACAGGTGCACGACGTTTTCAGCGTTGAGCGTCTGATTGCAGGTCTTGTTGCTGGTGTCCTTGAACGTCATCCAGCCGTTGCCGGTCTGGGCCAGGGTGCGCATCATGCGGCTGTAGAGGTCGCGCGCGCGCACCTGGCGCTCGTAGCGCTCATCGCTCTCGGCCTGCAGGTAGATCTTCTCGAAGGCGTCACCGAAGGTATCGGTCAGCTCCGGCAACTGCTTCGGGTCGAACAGAGACCACATCTCGTCCGACTCGACGCGCTTCATGAACAGATCCGGGACCCAGTTGGCGATGTTCAGATTGTGGGTGCGCCGCGCCTCGTCACCGGTGTTGTCGCGTAGCTCGAGGAACTCCTCGATATCCGCGTGCCAGGTCTCGAGGTAGACGCATGCTGCGCCCTTGCGGCGCCCACCCTGATTCACAGCGGCGACGGATGAGTCGAGCGTCTTGAGCCACGGGATGATGCCGTTCGAGCGACCGTTGGTGCCGCGGATGAGCGACCCGCGCGAGCGGATCCTGCTGTAACCGAGGCCGATGCCACCGGCGAACTTCGAGAGCTGAGCGACATCCTTGTAGCGGTCGTAGATGGCGGTCAGGTCGTCGACCGGCGCGTCCAGCAGGTAGCATGACGAGAGCTGCGTGTGGCGCGTACCGGCGTTGAAGAGTGTGGGCGAGCTCGGCAGATAGGCCAGGGACGAGATCAGCCTGTAGAAGTTGCGCGCCTCACCGGCCGAGTGCGACAGACCGCACGCGACGCGCATGAAGAAGTACTGCGGCGTCTCGAGCACCTGGCGTGTCTCGGGGTCGCGCAGCAGGTAGCGGTCGTAGACGGTACGGATCCCGAAGTACTCGAAGTTGTCATTGCGCTCCGGCTCCACCGTGTCGTTGAGCTTGCGACCCTCGCGCGTGACAAATTCGGCCACGCTGTCCGAAATCAGTCCGAGCTCAAGGCCGCGCTGAATCGACTGGGTGAAGGAGTGGATCTCCTGGTTGCGCACCTCCTTGTCGATGTAGGTGGCCAGCAGCCGCGCAGCCAGGGCGGAGTGCTGGGGCTCCTCGGTGATCAGGGCCGCCGCGGTCTGGATCGAGAGACGGTCGAGCTCTGCGGTGGTCGCCCCGTCGTACAGCCCGCTGATCGTGCGCGTGGCGATGCGCAGTGGATCCACCTCGTCCAGGCCTTCACAGCAGCGTGAAATCGCGCGCACGATCTTATTCAGGTCCACCGGCTCGCGGTCGCCGTTGCGCTTGGCGACGTGCATCTTGCTGGAGCTGGCACTGGTGTCCTTGGTGGTCGCGGATTTCGAGCTGATGGTGGCAGTTTGCATGCAGTGTGTGGCGGGTTCTTGGGCCCCGGGCTTGGGGGCGCGAGGCGTCTGCGGAGCGGGAGCGAGGGCCGCGGTTGCAAGGTGCTGCTCAGCACGAACTTGGGGCTGCGGCCCCTATTCCTGGGGGCGCTCTGAGCAATCGACCTGGCCGCGAAGCACATCATATGGGTGTCATGCCACGGTGCAACACTAAATGTAGTGGTGTTGCCCTCACCCTACCTGGAGGGTCAGTTCCCGCCGCTCAGGTCGCCCCAGAGGTCGTCGATGTGCTCGACGCCGACCGACATGCGCAGCAGGCCAGGCCCGATTCCGACCTCGGCTCGCTGTGCCTCCGTCAGGTCGCGGTGCGAGGAAGTGGCCGGGTGGGAGAGCGTGGTCGTGATCCCGCCCAGGGTCGGCGAGAGGGTGATCAGCGAGGCTGCGCTGACCAGGCGCTCGGCGGCTTCGAGGGTTCCCAGATCGAACGAAACCAGCGCGCAGGACTCGGCCTCGTAGACGGTCTGGACGCGCGGGTCGTCGCGCAGACGGCGCGCCAGCTCGCGGGTGTTTTTCCACGCGCGATCCATGCGTACGTCGAGGCTGCGCAGACCCCGCAGTGCGAGCCATGCGATGAAGGGAGCGGCGCAGAGCCCGGTCCGGATCGCCAGCCCACGCGCGGACTCGATCAGATCGGTGCTACCGACGAGCACACCCGCGATCAGGTCGTGGTGTCCGCCGATGAACTTGGTGGCGGAATGGATGACCAGGTCGGCGCCGTGTTCGAGGGGGCGGATCGCCAGCGGGGTTGCGAAGGTGTTGTCGACGAGCAAACGCGCGCCCGCGTCGTGGCTCGCGCGTGCGATCTCGTCCAGATCGACCGTCTTGAGCAGCGGATTCGATATCGACTCCACGAGGACCAGCTTCGCGCCTTTCACGGCCTGCCCCATCGCCGTCGCGTCGTAGGCGTCCACCGCGCGCATCGTGATCCCGAATCGCTGCAGGTCCTGTTCGAAGAGGGCGAGCGTGCCCCCGTAGGCGTCGCGCTGGACCACCACCGTGTCGCCCTGTGAACAGATGGCGAGCACCGCCGCCGTCGTCGCGCCCATGCCGGACGCGGTCATCAGGCCTGCCTCGGCTCCCTCGAGCTGGGCGACAGCGTCCTCGAAGGCATGCGAGTTCGGGCCACCGTGTCGGCCGTACACTGGCTCGCCGTTACCGGACAGTGCCGGGAGCGAGGCCGCGATGCTCGGGAAGTCGAACACGGAGGTCTGGTAGAGGGGCTGGACGTGGGCGCGCGGGAGGTCGCCCGGCGCGCCCTCGCCTGCGTGGGCCGCGATCGTCGCGACATTGCGGCTCGGGTGATCTCGCTTCATGAGCGGATCGTATCGCCAATGCGGGCGGCTGCTGAGCCGCGGGCGGCCTATCTATATGGAAGGGGGCGCGAGGCCTGCGGAATTAAAGTGAACGTGCTCAGTTTAGGGATGGTGAGGGGGGGGGCGAGCCGGTAACGTGAGCCTGGTCATGTTGAAGGCAAGGCGATGAGAGTCACGGCGAAGGCCAAGCGCGAGACGCAGCAGCGCATTATCGCCGCGGCGCAGCAATTGTTCGCCAGTCGCGGCTACGGGGAGACTTCGACCCGCGACCTCGCACAGGCAGCCGGGATCGCGACCGGGACGCTCTTCAATTACTTCCCGACCAAGGAAGCGCTGGCGATGAGCTTGATCGTGGCGGGCCTGGCCCGGGGCGACGAGGGTTACTGCGAGCGGCGCCATGAAGCCGAGGACCTGTGCGAGGATCTGTTTGCGCACATCGCCGCCGGGCTGCGTGAGCTCCAGCCCTACCGGCTGTTCATCGGAGAGGTGATCGAGACCGCGCTGAGTCCGTTCGGGCGTGCATCCGTCACGCAGCAGGGTGAAGGCGTTCGCGTGCGGCACCTCGAGCGCGTCGCGGGCATCCTCGACCAGCACGGACTGCGCCAGACGCTCGGCTTCGTCTCGATCCACCTCTACTGGACGCTCTACCTCGGAGTGCTCGCATTTTGGTCCAAGGACGACTCGCCGACACAGGCCGACACGCTCGTCGTGCTCGACGAATCCCTGCAGCTGTATGTGGCCTCGATCGAGCGCGAAACACTCGCACGCGCCCGTTCTTCGCCGGGATGAACCGTATCAGCTACGGCGTTCGCGCCGGCGAATAGGTGAGTCGGGGGAGCGCCCGCCCGAGCATGCGCCCGGGCGGGACGGGGGATGCCCTACTCGAACATCTTCTCGACCGGCACGATGCGCAGGTTGGCCGCGCTCACGTTAAGCGGGTAGATCTCGATCTGCTTGTCCTCGGCCAGGATATCGGCACCCATCTCGATCTCGCCGTAATCGATCGGGCTCGGCGCGTCCGACGTGATCTGCTCACCGAGGGCCGCGGCGTTGGCGGTGACCATGGCGATCTGAAGGTTGTCGACCTGCAGGTGCGTGGTGATAGCCGCCTGCACCTCCTCGTAGGTGATCGACTCTGTCATCTCGCGCAGGGTGGCGAGGTGACTCCGCTCGAGGCCGTAGAAGCGGTCGTCGATCGCGTAGCCGAGGCGCTGCGAGGTGGTCTCGGCGAAGTGCAGACAGTAGTTGCGCAGGAACTTGCGCGTGAACTCGAACTGCTCGCGGGTCAGGCCGTTCTCGGCCAGGTGCTGGACCTCGCGCAGGCCTGCGCGCAGGGCGAACAGGGCGCGTTCCTCGGGGACGGGGCGGATCCAGACCTCGAACAGGTGCTGGCGCCGGCCGACGTTGGTGGGCGGCTTCGTCAGAAAGCCTCCGCTCGGAAACGCCTCGATGTAGGAGTAGTCGCCGTAGTTCATTCCACGCTTCTCGCGGATGACGTTGTAAAGGTGGCTCGAGCTGTTGCGGTGCTCGCCGAGCCACGAGTTGGCGATCCAGAGCGCGTAATACTCACGGCTGCCGCGGTGTACGTCGATCGGGTAGCCGAAGGAGATGGCTGTCGACGGCCCCGGCTTCTCGACCAGCAGAACATGGCGGCCTTCGATGGCCGCGGCTTGCGGTGCGGGCACGGGTGCGGGCTGGCCCTGGGGTAGGGCGGCGAGTTCGGAGCCCAGCTGCGCGGGCAACCCGTCCGGGTACGAGCCGCCGAGCGCGATCACAGCGTTGGCGGCCGTGTAGTGGGTGCGCCAGAAGGCCTCGACTTCATCCAGGGTGATCGAGCGCAGCGCGCCGACCGCGCCGCCATCGTTGTGGCCGTAGGGCGTGCCAGCGAAGACGGCGCCGTACAGGGCTGCCTTGCCAAGCTCCTCGTCGGAGGAGTAGCGCAGCCCTTTCTCGACCGAGGATATGGCCTGGTCCTTGATGCGCTCGAAGTCCTCGGCGCGGAACCCGGGGCGCAACAGGGCGTCCAGAAACAGGGCCTGGAACTCGGCCAGCTTGTCGCGATGGACCGATCCGCGCATGACCGTCATCTCCTTGTCGACCGAGACGCCGTAGCTCGCCGCGAGCGGGAACATGCGCTCGAGGATCTGGTCGTAGGCCAGGCGCTGCGTGCCGCCGTTGCTCAAGAGGGACCCGGTGAGTTGCGCCAGGCCTTCCTTGCCGGCGGGATCGTTCTGTGTACCGACCTGGAACCAGACTGCGAAGGCCACGTTCGGATCGGCCTGGACGGGCAGCAGTACGGGCTCGGATTGCGGGGCCCGGCTGCCGTCAGCGGCGTCCGCCATGACGGGGGCGTTCTGCTCGGGCAACGGAGCGTCGGAGGCGTGCAGGACGGCGACGGTCGAGCGTTCGGTTCGCAACCAGCGATCCGCCGCGGCGCGCACGTCTTCCGGCGTGACCGCATCGAGGGTTGCGTACATCCGGTCGACGGCAGTCAATCCGCCCGTGATCGCGACGATCTGGGCCACGTTCTCGCACACCTGATTGGGCGTGCTCAGTCCCGACAGGAACCCGTACTTCAGGCTCGAGCGCACGTCGTCGAGGCGCGCGGCCGAGACCGGTGTCGCCCGGAAGGCGTCGATCGCACTCCAGATGTCGGCCTCGACGGCGTCCACGTCGGCCGGATCCTTGATGCGCGTGAAGACGCTCCACAGGCCCGGGTCGCGGCTGTGGCTGAAGCTTGCGGCGAGGAACTCGACGCGCTGTTCCTCGAGCACGAGCTTGCCGTAGAGCGCGGAGGTCTCCCCGAAGACCAGGTCGGCCAGCAGGCTACCGGCCATCATGGTGCGATCATCGGGCAGCAGCCGCTCACCCTTGAAGTTGATCGTGAGGATCGGGCGCGTCTGGCCGTCGAAGGGCACCACGATTCGCCGCTGGGCGGTCTGCTCGGGCTCGGTCGGCACGTTCGGGGTCTGATAGCCCGGCTCCCAGCCCGTGTAGTGCTCGCGCACGAGCTGCATGGCGTTCTTCGTCGTGATGTCACCCGCGATCACCAGCACCACGTTCTCGGGCCGGTAGAAGCGCTGGAAGAAGCCCTTGGAATACTCGTACTTCTCGGGCATCGCGGCGACGTCGGCCTCGAAGCCGATGGTCGTGTGCTTGTAGGTGTGCACGTCGAAGGCCGCATTCTGCGTGGCCTCGAAGATCACCTGGAACGGGCTCGTGCGGCCCTTGCGATACTCCCCGTAGACCGCGCCGGACTCCGTCTTGAAGGCCGGCTCGTCGTACTCGAGGTTCTGGAAGCGATCTGCCTCGATGCGTACGACGGTCGGCAGGTCCTCCTTCGCGAAGCTCAGGTGGTAGGCCGTGTAGTCGTCGGTGGTGTAGGCATTGGCGTCCGCACCCATTCCGTTGACGACGCGGTCGTACTCCGCTCCGGGCAGGGTCTCGGTGCCCCTGAACATGCAGTGCTCGAAGAAGTGCGCGAAACCGGTCACGCCTTCCTCGACCTCGTCGCGGCTGCCCGTTCGCACGATGGACCAGTACGAGACCAGCCCATCGGACGGCATCGGAACGACCACCACCTCGAGCCCGTTGTCGAGACGCTCGCGGTGCACCTCGTACGGGAACGCGCCCGCCTGGGCGCCGCTCGACCCGGACGCAGGCGAGTGTGCTGCCGGCACCGGGGTGGAGCAGGCGAGCAGGGTGGTGGAGATGAGTGAGAGTGTGGAGACCTGAATCTTCATTTTCGAGAGCCGGGCTGGGTGGGTCCTTCAAGGCGCGGATTTGCGGGGCGCGATAGACTACGGGATCTGGCGCGGCTTCGCGCACCCCGCCAAGCTGCGTAGGCGCCAGCTGGCGATGGTGATCCTGGCGGCGCTGCTGATACACTCGGCGAAACCCAGCGGTAGGGTGTGCGGGGGCGTCCACGACGGCTTCTCGCCCTCTTCAGGACCGCACCCCTTCATGCTCTTCGCCAGCGGCTTCTTCCTCTACTACTTCCTGCCGCTCTTCCTGGCGCTCTACTACCTGAGCCCGAAGGGGCAGAGGACGTTGGTGCTGGCGCTGGCGTCGTACGTCTTCTACGGCTGGTGGCGCCCGGACTTCGTCTTCCTGATGTGGATCTCGACCGTGGTCGACTTCACCAGCGGGAAGCGCATCGAACGCGCGCGGCGGGCCGCGGGTTTGCAGGCCGGAGCCCGCGGTACTGCTGGCAAGCCCTGGTTGTTGCTGTCGCTCTTCGTGAACCTGGGACTGCTGGCGTACTTCAAGTACGCGAACTTCGGCGTGGAGACCATGAACGGGCTGCTGGCCCAGGCTGGCTGGGAGCCGGTCGCGTGGACGACGGTCATCCTGCCGGTCGGGATCAGCTTCTACACCTTCCAGACCCTCAGCTACACGGTCGACGTCTACCGAGGATCAGCGCCGCCGGTGCGCAGCATGCGCGACTTCGCATGCTACGTCGCCATGTTCCCGCAGCTCGTGGCGGGCCCGATCGTGCGCTACAGCACCGTCGCAGAGCAGCTCCATTCGCGCACCCATACCCTGTCGAAGTTCTACGCGGGCGTGCTCGCGTTCCAGGCCGGGCTCGCGAAAAAGGTCCTGCTGGCCGATGTCCTGAGTGGTGTCGCGGACGAGGCCTTCAACGCCGCGGGCGGCGCGCTGAGCACGGCGGACGCCTGGCTCGGCTCGGTCGCCTATACGCTCCAGATCTACTTCGACTTCTCGGGCTACTCGGACATGGCCATCGGCCTGGGCCTGATGCTCGGGTTCCGGTTGCCGATCAATTTCAACAGTCCGTATCGCTCGGTCGACATCACCGACTTCTGGCGGCGCTGGCACATCTCGCTCTCGACCTTCCTGCGCGACTACCTCTACATCCCACTCGGCGGAAATCGCAAGGGCCCGGTGCGCACCTACGTGAACCTGGCCATGACCATGCTGCTGGGCGGATTGTGGCATGGCGCGGCGTGGACATTCATCGCGTGGGGCGCTTACCAGGGTATCTGGCTGATCGCCGAACGCCTGGCGGGCAAGCGCGGGTTCTGGGGCGCGGCGCCGTATGCATTGCGCATCCTGCTCACCTTCGTGACCGCGCTCGTGGGCTGGGTCTTCTTCCGGGCGGAGAACATGGCCGATGCACTGCACGTGCTGGGCAGCCTGGTTGGCATGGCCGGCACCGAGGGCGCCCATCGTGTTGTCCTGGTTCGACCGATCCACATGATCGCCGGAGCCATCGGTCTGGCGCTGGTCTGGTTCACGCCCACGACTCAGGAGTTCATCCGGCGCATGCCGCGCTGGTGGATCATCGTGTTGCAGGTGTTCTTCGTCTGGGCGCTGGTGCACCTGCACTACGAAGACAACGTGCCCTTCCTCTACTTCCAGTTCTAACCGCAGCCTTCCATGAATCCTGCAACCGGCCAGACGACCCGCGGCGACGCCCTGATCGAGGTCCGTGATGTGGCTCCGCTCGGCGCCTCGCAACGCGTGTTGCGCGCGCTGGTATTGCTTCTGGCGCTGGTTGCATTGCTCGGTACCACGGTCGTCGATCGGCTCTATCCGATGGAACGCCCCAAGTTGACGGGCCGCGAGAAGGACCAGGAGGAACAGCTCCGTCGGGACGCGCGTTTCGGCGACGGATCCCTCGCACGGGAGATCGAACACGAACTGCAGTTGACGTCGCGCGTTCGACGGCAGGTCTCGCGCGCATACACGCTCCAGCTCTATCGCTGGCTGGACGAGGCCGACGGCGCTCAGGTGATCGTCGGTGAGGGCGGCTGGATCTTCGTGAAGAAACGCGCCATGGCGCCGAACACGAGGACCGAGAGTCTTCTCCGGGATTGGGCGGTACGTCTGACGGCGCTCGAGCGCGGGCTGGCCGCCCTGGGAGTGCGCGTGATCCTGATCCCCCTGCCGCGGCGTGGTGTGGTGGAGGCTGCGCGCCTGCCGGGTGGCGTCGACCCGCGCCCCGACATCGACCAGGCGGCGGCACGTGTCCTCGGGGAGCACGGCCTCGAGGCTGTGGACCTGTTCGATACCTACATGGGTTGGGACGGGCCGACGCTCTTCTACCGTGCGGATGCACACTGGAACGAGCTCGCGGAGCAGATGACTGCCGAAGAGACCCTGCGCCAGATCGGGATGCTCGTCGCGCACGAAGATCGACGTGGCAGCCTGCGACCGGACGGGGTCGAGACCCAGGGCACCGAGGGAGACCTCAATCGAGACCTGTACCGTCTCGCGGGCATCTACCCGACCAAGGACTCGGAGCTGCTGCGCGGCGACGACGTGCAGGTGTTCAAGGTCTCGGGTCCCGGCGGCAAGGCTGGGAAGCAGGGCGAGAGTACGGAACAGATGACGCCTGTCGCTCTATCCGGAACGAGCTTCTCCGCGCGCCGGAAGTTCGGGCGTTTCCTCGAGTACTTCGGCGACATGCCGCTGTTCGACGCCTCGACCATGGCGAAAGGCGCGATCGAGCCGATCCGACTGATTCTGGCCGGTGGCCACGACCGATTGCCCGAGGTGTTGCTGGCCGAGGTGCCCGTCTACACGGCATTCCAGGGCGCCACGATGGCCGAGGATGTCTCACGCCTGTTGCGCGACTTCCCGGCTCCGGAACGCATGCCGCTGGGCCCCGTTCTCCATTCCACGCCCGCCGCAGAGTTCGCCCTCGAGCGCGAGTTCGCTCTCCGTCGCGGACACTGGGACATCCTCCAGACCCAACCCGGCGCGCTCCTCTCGACCTGGGATTACCTCTTCGGATTGCGCGTGCAGGCCGAGGTGCTGGCCGGCGACGTGCGCCTCGAGATTCTGGGGCACAGGGAATTCAGTGCCGAAGAATGGGGGCCCGGCGTGCACGACGTCTGCTTCCCGCTGGTGGCACCCGCGCATTCCGGGCGTGGACTGACCGTGCGCGTGAAGGCCGAGAGCATCGAAGCGCGCGTGCGCTTCGATGCTCTCGAGTTTGTCACGACCGTCGACCTCGACGCGCGCCGCCCGTTGACGCCCATCGAGCACGGTGATCGTCGCGGTCGCTGGTACGCGGACTTCGCGCTGGAGGCCATGGACCACGCGCGTCAGGACCGTGCGCTGGTGGTCGGCCCCTGGCAGGGCGCGCTCCCAGGGCGCGGCCAGATCCGCATCGATGCTGTCGACCCCGACACGGGTACCCGGCTGCGCAGGCTGATCGAGGGCCCGATCGCAAGGGGCGGCTGGATCCTCGTCTCGCTCGGCGACCTGGACGCGGCCGTGATCCGCTTCTCGGGCCATGGCGCGGGCATGGCGCCGGAGATCCGTCCGGATGTGGCGCCCGTGATGTCAGCGCTCGCGCGCTGACGACGTCCCGCCGAACGGATCAGGCCCAGCCCAGGTCCTGCGCAGCGCGAAGACTGCCGATCTGCCCGAGGTGGTAGGCGAAGTGGAAGATCTCGCCGGTCAGGAAGGCGTGCCGGGTCGTCAGGCGCTGCGCGAACTCGGGCAGGATCTCGATCGCCGGCGGAAATTCGAAGTCGGACTCGGGAAGCGCGACGAGCCCCTGCTGGCTGCGCGCCGCAGTACGTTTCCACTCCTCGCGCAGGGCCTCCCATTCGACCTCCCCGGTCACCTCCCAGTGCGGGCTCCCATGGCGCGCCAGGAAGTCGACCCCACAGGCCGCATCGAGGCCAGCGACGGCCTGGGCCAGCGAATCGGCGCCCGCGGTCAGATGCCCCACCAGCCAGGCGATCGACGGGCGCCCGGCCGCAAGTTCGAAGCAGGCCTGCTCGACGGTGAGCTCATCGATGGCCTTCGATAGCCACAGATAATGGTGCTCTACCTGGGGCAGCAAGGTAGAGCTCCAGCTCGCACTTGCCATCAACGGCCTGTTAGTTGGGCGTGCCCGGTGCAGCCCGGTCGGCGATCGTCTCGCGCGCGCGATCGATCAGCTTCTGGGGGGTGCGCTTGAGGTCGCTGGTCACGCCGATCTTCGACATGCTCCAGACGAACCACTTGGTGGGGTCGAGCTGGAACCAGCGCACGCCGTTGCGGTAGTCGGCCTGAAAGCGGTGGTGGAAGTTGTGGTACCCCTCGCCCAGGGTCAGGATCGCGGTGATCCAGCTATCGCGTGCCGAGTTCTTGGTCGAGTACGGCTGCGTCCCGATCATGTGCGCGACCGAGTTGATCGAGAACGTGGCGTGCCATTGCACGGCCAGGCGCAGCATTCCAGCCACCAGCAGCCCGCCGAGGGGATCGCCCCACGCCAGCGCTATCAAGGCCGGCGTAATGCCCGCAGAGACGGCAGCAACCAGGATGTAGTATTTGTGCTGGAAGCGCACGAGCGGGTCGGCTTCCAGGTCCTTGACCGCGGGCAGGTCCACCCGCAACTCCGGGGGCGCCTTCATGAAGACCCAGCCGATGTGAGCCCACCAGAACCCGCGCGTGATGTCGTAGGGGTCCTGGGGCTCGTCCGTTTTCAGGTGGTGCAGGCGGTGATCCGCGGACCACTTGAGGGCCGAGTTCTGAACCGACGCGGCGCCGAAGAACAGGTAGAAGGCGCGCAGCGGCCAGGAGGCCTTGTAGGTGGGGTGTGAGAACAGGCGGTGGTAGCCCCCCGTGATTCCGAGTCCACAGAGGCCGAACCAGACGACTCCCAGGGCCACCGTGCGCCAGTCGAAGTGCACAGCGGCCATGTAGTAGATCGAGCCGATTGCAATGAGGTGGACCACTGCGATGAACAGCGTGTTGGTCCAGTCGATCTTCGAACGAGGCATGCGCAGTGTGGTGGGGAGCTGTGGCCGAACGGACGCGCTGACCTCCCGTTGAGGAGCTTCGGCCGTTGGGGTACGAGCCGAGATCTTATCCAATATTCGTTCGGAGGGCATATTCGTCCTTCGGGGTCTTTACTGGCCAACAAGCGCGCATCAGGGGGCTCTGGGACCCCTACGGCGGGTAGCGGCATCGGGACGCTCAGGGCCCGATACGAGGCCCTGGCCGACTTGCTTCACCTAATCTTGACCATTACCGGGGAGGTATCGCTGTGGCAGAAAGGGCAAGCTAAACCAAACAGCTCGGTTTTGCGCGCGCGAACCCTGTTCGTTTCCGGTCCAGCGGCCGGCCCTCCCCCCCCTCTCGATGGTCACCGTTAGCATGTTTCTGCCCCTGAGGATCCTGTCCCCGCGCCTCCTGGTCGGAGCCGTGGGTCTGCTGCTGCCGCTCCTGGCCGTTTCGGGGTGCGTTTCCGCGGGCGAGGTCTCCCGGGTCGAGAGCTCGACGCTGCTGCGCGACGGGGACGGCTATTTTCAGCGAAACGCCCAGGATGAGGCGCTCGCGGCCTACCTGTTGGCCATCAAGACCGCTGCGGAGGAGGGTAATGAGTCGATCGAGGCCGCGGGTCTGTGCCAGGTCGCCCTCATCTACGCGCTGCAATCCGATGGCCCGCGGGCGGGCAAGTCCCTCACCCTGGCCGCGGCCCTGGCCGCGCCCAGCGATCCGGGCGTCTGGACGCGCTTTCTGCTGGCGCGGGGGGCGTTCGAGACCGCCAGCGGCCATCCGCAGACGGCGCTTCAGACCTACGAGGAGCTCCACGAGTACGGTTCGAGCCACGAACTGTTCGATCGCGCTTCCCAGGCGGCTCACATGGCGACGCTGCTCACCACGGGCGACGATCGCGTGAGCTGGGCCAAGCGTGGAGTGGACAGCGCGAAGGCGAGCGGTCGTTCCAGCTGGCGCGCGTCGGCCTGGCTCGCACTGGCCTGGATCTACGAGGACCTCGGCCAGCATGACAAAGCGCTGGACGCGTTCGCGAAGGCCCGTAGCTTTGCCGATCGCACTTCGAGTGACGACGCATTGCTGCAGGCGGACTGGGCCCTGGCCCATGGGTTCCGCATGGCGGGTCAACCCAGACGCGCGCGCGAGCTTGCGCAGCGCACCCTGGCGCGCGCGACCACGGCCTATATGTTCAGTGCCAGCGAGACCACCAGCGGTTATCCCGAGTACGCGATCTGGGTGGCCCAGTGTCAGCGCGAGCTGGCCGAGCTGGATGTCGAGGATGAGCACTTCGAAGATGCGCTCGAGCGTTTCTCCGAAGCGCGCCGGTATTTTGTGCTGGCCGGTCTGGAGCAGCGCGCGCCCGCGAGCCTGGCGCTGCTGGACCGACGGATCGGCGCGGTGCGCAGCCAGATGGCTGCGACGTCCGCAGCTGCCGCGCAGCTCACGGATTGAGTCGCAG
>JBLHKW010000111.1:0-18096 GCA_047618565.1 Planctomycetota bacterium | reverse complement strand
AACCGGTCACGGTCCTTCAGCACTGCCCGTGGATGCTTCCTTCGCAGCACTACCAGCTGATGGCGCAACGCCAGGTGCTCCAGGGCGAGCTCGCGTCGGGACCGGCAGGCAGCCCGTAGGAACTGGAGCAGGATACGCAGGAGATCGGCCATCCAGCCGTTATCCCGGTGTCAGCCCCACCCACAACAAAGTGCCCCTGAGAGGCCCTGGATGGGTATTGAGGAGGGGCAGTCTAAATGCCGAATAACTACCGCCGACAGCATCTATTACGCGTTTACGAATGCCGGCGCACATCCGCACCGTGTCTCATCCTCGGTTCTCGTGTCCCGGTCCGCCTTTGCCCCGTCACCGCCGGCGTCGGTAGCAACCTTTGGGTGCGACGCCGGTGGTGGCGGGGCAAAGGCGGAGGCGGGCCCGATTTTTGCTCCAGATCCCGAGGCCGAGGAGGCACATACCCAAGTCCCGTGGCCCCCATCGCCCGCTCCCCTCTACCTGATCTCCCGCCGCGGTAAATCCAACCCGCCACGTTGCTCTGTCGTCTGCACCTCTCCGTAACCATCCATCCACCGGCGCCAGGCAGCGGGATCTCCCCCCGGTGTCGCTGTACGTGAGAGCCAGCGCAGGACGGGGATCATGCGTTCGATCTTCTCTGCGACGCTGCGTGCGACCAGGGGTTTCAGTAGCCTGAGCGTCTCTCCTCGACGTGTCACATCGATGCGCACGGCGCGTTCCATCATGGGTGGCAGGATCTGCTCGCGGCTTGGGCGAGTGATGTCGACCTTGCTCAGGTAATCCAGTAGTTCCATCGGCTCGACGGGAGTGTCGGGCAGGTATTCGGCGCGCGCGTTCCATTCTGTTGGGCTGACGCCCCAGTGCATGCCGGGGTAGGACGCCTCATCCTCGACGACGGCTCCGGAGCGCAGTACCAGGGACCAGGTCCTGCGGCCGGCGAGCGCGGCGCCGGGGATGCTGGCGGCGACGTCGGTAAGGCGGGTGCGCCAGGCCTGATCTGGTGGGACCTCGAATCCGGTCAGTTCGTCGAGGCCGAGGTACCTGACGATACGGCTCTCGCGCCCGAGTGGGGTGACCCAGACGAACTCCTCGCGCAGGGTTGCGGGACCGGGCCGCACGGAGAGCTCGGTGGGCCAGCTGGAGTCCACGCGCAGGACGAGCACCATGACCTCGCCGCGTGGCTCCACGACGAGGGCGAGGTCCAGTGCTGCGACGCGCTCGCGGCCGTCCAGGATACGACCGAAGCCGGCCGCAAGGGCTTCGGCTGCTATGAGCCCCCTGCGCTCTGCAGGGTTCATATCGTGCCAGGAAGCCTCGCGTCTGGCTTGCATGCGGGCCAGGGTGCGCTGCAGGAGGTGGCGCGCCAGCGCATCGTCGCGCGTGTCGACGGTGGCCCGGAGGGCATCGAAGGCGGAGAAGAACTCGGGCGATACACCACTCGTAGAATGAACCGGCGCGAGCGGTGCGACCGCCCCTCCATCCGTGCTGGTGCTCGTGCACCCGCAGGCAAGGAGGGACGCCCACACCAGCTCGCGCCAGTGTCGGCCCATGGGGCTCAGGCCTCGGGCTTGTCGGGGGCCTCTTCAGCTGCAGCTTCAGCGGCCGGAGCCTCCTCAGCGGGTGCTTCAGCGGCGGGTGCTTCCTCAGCAGCGGGTGCTTCCTCAGCGGCGGGTGCTTCCTCAGCAGCAGGTGCTTCCTCAGCAGCAGGTGCTTCCTCAGCAGCAGGCGCTTCCTCAGCAGCAGGTGCTTCCTCAGCAGCAGGTGCTTCCTCAGCAGCAGGTGCTTCCTCAGCAGCAGGTGCTTCCTCAGCAGCAGGTGCCTCAGCAGCAGGTGCTTCAGCAGCTTCTGAATCCGCTGCCGGCGCGTCTTCGCCGTCTTCAGCCACCGGTACCTGCTCGCTCTCCGGGATCACGATGTTCTCGTTCTCCGCGAAGTCTGCGTGGACGAACGAGAGGCCGATCTTGCGCTCCTCGATGTCGACGCGGATCACGCGCACCTCGACCTTTTGACCCGGCTGGAGAAGATCCTCGGGCTTGGCATCGCGGTCGTCCGTCAGTTCGGAGATGTGTAGCAGGCCTTCGAGGTCGTCCTCGAGCTTCACGAAGACACCGAAGTTGGTGATCTTGGTGACGAAGCCCGAGAGCAGGTCGCCAACGTGGTAGTTGTTGGGGATCTGATCCATCCACGGATCGGGGGTCAGTTGCTTGGCACCCAGGGCGATGCGCTTCTTGTCGCGGTCGACCGTCAGCACGACGCACTGCAGCTTGTCGCCTTTCTTGACCATCTCGGACGGGTGAGTGACCTTCTTGGTCCAGCTCATGTCCGAGACGTGCAGCAGGCCGTCGATGCCCTCTTCGATCTCGACGAATGCGCCGTACGACGTCAGGTTGCGGACCGTGCCTTCGATGACGGTACCCATCGGGTAGTGCTCTTCCACCATGTCCCAGGGGTTCGTCTCGGCCTGCTTCATGCCGAGTGAGATCTCCTGCTTCGTGTGGTTGAACTCGAGCACGACCACCTCGACCTCGTCGGCTGTCTTGACCAGCTCGGAGGGGTGGTTGACGCGCCGGGTCCAGGACATCTCGGAGATGTGGACCAGACCTTCGACGCCCTCTTCGAGCTTCACGAATGCGCCGTAGGACATGATGTTGACCACCGAGCCCTTGTGCTTCGTGTTCACCGGGTAGCGCGCCTCGACGCCCTCCCACGGTGATGCCTGCTTCTGCTTCAGGCCGAGAGCGATACGCTCGCGGTCGAAGTCGACGCGCAGAACCTTGACCTCGATCTCCTGGTCCAGCTCCACCATCTGTGAGGGGTGGCTGATGCGGCCCCAGGACATGTCGGTGATGTGCAGCAGACCGTCGATACCGCCCAGGTCGACGAACACGCCGAAGTCGGCGATGTTCTTGACGACGCCGATGCGCAGCTGGCCTTCCTTGATGTCCTGGAGCAGCGTTTCTTTCTGCTTCTGACGCTCTTCTTCAAGCAGCTTGCGGCGCGACACGACGATGTTCATGCGCTCCGGGTCGATCTTGATGATGCGCGCGCGAACCGGCTCGCCAATGAAGTCGGAGATGTCGTGCGTGCGTCGCAGGTTGACCTGGCTGGCGGGCAGGAAGACGTTCACACCCTCGACGTCGACCAGCAGACCACCTTTGATCTTGCGCTGGCAGACACCCTGGATCTCGTCGCCCTCGTTGTACTTGGTCGAGACGCGTTCCCAGGCACGCAGGCGATCCGCCCGGCGCTTGGAGAGCATCGACATGTCGTGCTCGTCGAGTCCCTCGAAGAAGACCTCGAATACCTCTCCGGGCTGGGGCATCTCATCGCCGAATTCGGAGAGGGGGATGTTTCCCTCGGCCTTGCCGCCGATGTCCATGACCACCAGGCCGGTGCGTTCGTCGACGGAGTCGACTTTGGCCTGGACGATCGCGCCGGGGCGCACGTCGGAGATCGAAGCATTGAGGGAGTAATCGAGATCCTCAGCAGAGATATCTCCCATGGATTCCTGGACGCGGCGGTCCAGTTCTTCCATATCGAGTTCGTACTGTCGGATTCGTCTTGAGGCCAGCGGCATGTGAAAAGAGGGTTGGTTAGAAGGTCTGGAAAGAATCGGGTAAGGCAGCTCGCCAGCCGCGAGGCCGGGCGAACTGCTGGATGTTTACTGGGCTAGTTTCTCGATCGCGGCGCGCAGGTGCTCCAGCGCGTTCGGCTGACTGACGTCGATCGGTTTGCCGATGCGCGCGATCAGGCGCCCTCGACCGGGCAGCTTGCGATGACGGGGCCAGATTTCGAACGAGCCGGCGATGCCTATCGGCACCACGGGAACACCCGTTGTCTTGGCCGCCAGCAGCACGCCGCCCTTGAAGGTTCCGAGCTGGCCGTCGCGCGAGCGTGTGCCCTCGGGGAACACGCCCACATAGTCGCCGGCGCGCAGGTGGTCCGCCATCTGGCGCAGCGCCTTGCGATCGGATGTCCCGCGCCTCAGGAGTACGGCACCGCAATGGAGCATGATGAAGTCGAGGATGCGGGAGTTGGCCAGGGTGTCGCGTGCGACGAAGGCCACGTGGCGCGGTCCGGCAGCGTTGGACACCAGTGGGATGTCGAGGAAGGACTCGTGGTTGGCGGCGAGCAGTGCACCACCTTCCGGCAAGTTCTCGCGCCCCTCCACGCGCACCCGGTAGAACAGGCGGTAGAAGGGGTTTACGAAGACCCACATGACGATCAGGTAGACCACACCCCGATGGGTCATCGGGGCGGGCACCGGCGCGGCACCGTCCCGAACCGGCTGCGGGTCGGGGTCGTTTGTCGTGCGAGCGCTTTTTTGATCGAAGTCCACGGTCCTCACAGTCTCACCAGGGAGGCGCTCGGGCTGGCTGTCATGAAGTTGAGAAGAGAAAGAACGAGCCGCCCAGGCGGGCTTGGCGACCGAATATAATAGGAGCTGCCGGGCCCCGGTCAACCAGATGGCCCCCCAGCAGGTCGTGGAAGCGTTTATTTTTTGGCTATCGCCGTCCAGGAACCGGCCCAAGCGCTGCTGTCAGCGCTCCTCGATGGCCGCCAGGAGCTCCGCGAGGACCGTCTCGGGTGACTTGCCATCGGTGGACACCCGGATCGCGTCTGGCGCCTCGAGCAGGGGCGAATGCTCCCGCGAGCTGTCGTAGCGGTCCCGCTCCTCGATGCTGGCCTGGATGCTGGCCAGGGCGCCCGGGTCGCCAAGCTCCTCTGCGCGCCGCCTGGCCCGTTCCGGCGCGCTGGCGATGAGGAAGAACTTGTGGTCAGCATGCGGAAAGACGACGGTCGTCGTATCGCGCCCCTCGGCCACGACCCCGCGCGAGCTCGCGATCTGGCGTTGACCGGGAACGATCGAGGCGCGCACCTCGGCATGTGCGGCGACCTGCGACACGAGAGCGGTGACCCGGGCGCTCCGGATGTGCGGCTCCCCCGGCTCGCCGTCGATCAGGACATTTCCCTGATCGTCAAATGTGATGCGCGTATCCCGTGCCACCTGGCCGCAACGTTCGCCGTCGGCGGGGTCCACCTCGAGCGCCAGTACGCGCAGGGTCAGCGCGCGATACATGGCGCCGGTGTCGAGAAACACCAGGCCGAGGGACCGTGCGAGGGCGCGTGCCACGGTGCTCTTGCCCGACGCCGCGGGTCCATCGATGGCGATGATCGGATGTGTCAACCTATCGCCCCCGCCTCGCAGCCACCACGTTCCGCCGAGAGCCGGCCATCGCGGTCGATCGCGAGCACGTCGCGTGCTCCGCCCCACGCGTCGAGGACGATCCAGCGCGGGCCGTCCTCGACAGCCTCATCCCGAAACTCGTGCGCATGTCCGCAGATCAGAACGCTGGCATTCGCCGCGGCCGCAATCTCCCTGCAAGCGTCAGTCTGCATGGCCTTCTCCGGCGCCGGTTTCCTCGCGATGGCCTTGACCGAGGCCTGGCGCAAGCGTGCGGCTGCCCAGCGTGCGATCGGAAGTGGTGTCCAGCGGGTAAGGATGCGCACGCTGCGCGAGCGCAGGATGCGCTTCATGCGCTGGTAGGCGATGTCCCGGGTACAGAGCTCATCGCCGTGGATGAACAAGATACGCCGTGCGTCTTCGCTGGCGCGGGCGACGAAGCCCTCGGGCCGTAGGCGTGCGCCCGTGACCTCCATGAAGAGCGAGCCCAACAGGAAGTCCCGATTGCCGGGTACCACGTCCAGGATGGCGCCACGTGCCGTCCACATGGCCAGAGCCGCCATCACCGCACCCGCGCCGCCCATCCGGGACTGGGCTGGCCCGACCCAGACGTCGAACAGGTCTCCGAGGATGATCAGGTGTGGCGCGCGGCTCAGAGCGACCCATTCGACGAAGGCGTCGACGCGCGCGTCACCGCTCGGGTCCAGGTGCAGGTCTGCAATCACCAGGGTCCCGTGCTCCAGGGCTTCAGTCTGCTGCGGGCGGCCGGATTCCGGTACATCCGATGAGCGCGTCATTTCTCGGCTCCCGGCACCTGAATATCCAGCTCGCGGAGTTTCTCCCAGAGGACCTTGCGCGAGATCCCCAGCAGGTCCGCCGCCTGGGAGCGGTGGCCACCGGTCAGTTGGAGCACGCGGCGGATGTGGGCTATCTCCATGCCGCGCAGAACGGATTTCAGGGGTTCCACATCCTCGACGACCTCGTTGGCACCGCGCCAGCGCGTGTCCTGCGGTAGGAGATCCTCGGCCGCCAGGGAGGAGCGTTTGCCGGCCAGGGCAATCCCGCGCTGGATGGCGTTCTCGAGTTCGCGCACGTTGCCCGGCCAGGGGTAGCGCTGCAGCATGTCCAGGGTCGGGTCGGAGACGGTGTGCGGCGCCTCAGGAGAGAAGCGCTCTATGAAGTGCTTCACCAGCAAAGGCACGTCGCTGGCGCGCTCGCGCAGCGGCGGCAGCAGCACCGGTACGACGTTTACGCGATAGAAGAGGTCCTCGCGGAATCGTTGTTTTCGCACGAGATCGCGCAGCGGCACCTTCGTGGCCACGATGACGCGGATGTCGACGTCGATCGTCTCCTCGCTACCGAGGCGTTCCAGGTTGCGCTCCTGGAGCACGCGCAGCAGCTTCACCTGAACGGTAAGCGGCATGTCGTCGATGTCATCCAGGAACAGGGATCCCCCATGGGCGAGCTCGAAGCGTCCGCGCCGGGACCTGCGCGCGTCCGTGAAGGCTCCCTTTTCGTGCCCGAAGAGCTCGGCCTCGAGCAGGCCCTCCGGAAGTGCCGCGCACGAAATGGCGATGAAGGGCCCTTCCGAACGGGCGCTCTCCTGGTGCAACGCGAGGGCGATGCGCTCCTTCCCGGTGCCACTCTCCCCCTGGATCAGTACCGTGGCATCGGTCGGCGCGACGACGCTCACGCGCTCGAAGACCTTCTGCATGGCCTTCGACTCACCGACGATGTGCTCGAAACTGCCCCGTTCGCGCAGCTGCGCACGCAGGTTGCGGTTCTCGCTCTCCAGGGCGCGCACGCGGGTCAAGGTCGCGATGCGCTGCACGATGATCTCGTTGCGGAATGGCTTCTGGACGTAGTCCACGGCCCCCAGTCGCATCGCCTCGACGGCCTGGTCCACGGTGGCGTAGCCGGTCATGAGGATCACCGGACGTGCCTCGTCCAGCTCCACGGCACGCGCCAGGACGGCCAGACCGCCCTCGCCGGGCATGCGGATGTCGGTCACCACCACATCGGGCTGCTCGTTCTCGAGCAGTTCGATCGCGGCGCGCGTATCGGTCGCGCCCAGGACCTCGTGGCCTGCTTCCTCCAGCGCGTCGCGCAGGGTGACAAAGATCGTGACCTCGTCCTCGGCGAGCAGGATGCGCATGGGCTGCAGATCAGGTGCGACCAGGCATCCCGGTCAAGAGCCCGGGTCGCGCAGCACGACGCGGTCCCCGCCCGAGTTCGTGGCGTCTGCCAGGGCGGACTCGGCGGACTTCAGCATGGCGTCGAAGAAAAGGGTCTCCCCCTGCTCGTTGTGAGAGAGCCCGATGGAAAGTGTGATCTGGATCGTTCGACCGTCGCTCTGGAAGTCGAGGGCACCGACCCCCGCGAGCAGGCGTGACGCGAGCAGGCTGGCGCCGTCCGGATGCGTGTGGGGCACCACTGCGAGCAAGCGGTCGTCGGCCATCCTTCCGAGGAAGTCCGAGGCCCGGGTTTCGGACTTCAGGAGGGACACGACGCTATCGAGGAGCTCCTCCTTGGCTTCGTAGCCATAGAGGTCGCGCAGGTGCCCCAGCCGGTCGACTCCGATGATCATGCAGACGATCGGATAGCTGTAACGGCCAGCTCGATTGAACTCGACCCGCATCAGATGCTGGATCTGGGCGAGGGAGAACAGGCTGCGGTCGGCGTCGCTGAAGGCGGATTCGGGCATGGCTACGAGGGGCGCGAGGGGCGCCAGAACGCCCTTGTAGTCAATACGCGGGCGAGAGTCACCCCCCTTCGCCTTCGAGCGGCAGCTCTTCGGTCGCCGGCACGTCCGGATCGGGCGCCTCGGATCCGGGCGTCACCACCTCGAGCACCGTATCCAGCATGCCGTCGAGGCTGAATCCGCGTTGCATTCGAGCCAGGAGCACGATGATCAACAGGACCAGGGTGTAGACCACGAGGGCCATAACCTGCGAGAGCAGAAAGGCCACTCCGCCGCGGGTTGCCCCGCGCATGCGCCGTCCGGCCCCGCGCGCTCCATGCTGGAGCGGGGTCATCAACAGATCCCGCTGCAAGCGGGCCGTGCGATCGATCACGCGCGCGTCATCGGCATCCACATCGCTGTTGCCAACGATGTCCCGTGCGCAGGCATCCGGATCGAATTCTCCGCGCTGGACCGCTTCCTGCCAGCGCCGCGCTTCGCGGCGATCGGCCAGGCCTCGCTCCACGAGGATGCCCGCTTGCATCCGGCGCCAGGCACGGATTTCGCTTTCTGTCAAGGCCTCGTGTGGCGCTCTCGGCGACATGATTCTTCTCCTCGGATCGACGGGGTCGGTGGCGGCGCCCCAATGGTCTACACGGCACCTACCGTGCGCGTCCATGTTGCGTCCGGAACTCTGCCCGACACCAGCCAGGGGATCGGAGCATCGGCGCATTTTCCGAAACACGGTTCCCCTGGGGGCCTATACTGAATTGGTCTCGCGTACCCCCTGCGATGGCCGAGGATCGTCCTGCCATCGCTCGTGGCGGCGAGCCCCATCCACACGTGAGAATCGGTCTTCATCAATCTGCCCGCATGGAGCAGCGACTCGTTCAGTCGCCGCAGATGATCCAGGCCATGCAGATCCTGCAGCTGTCCGCGCTGGATCTGCAGGAGCGCATCGATGCCGAGCTGGCGGAGAACCCGTTTCTCGAGGTGACGGAAGGCGCGGAGGCGGAGGCCGACCGCGCGGAGGCGGCGAAGACAAACGACGCGGACGCTGGACCGGAATCGAAGGCCGCGGAGGCCGACGGTGTCGAGCAGATGCTCGACGAGATGGAACGCTACGAGCGCGACTTCGGCGACGGCAGGGGAACGGGCAGCATCGTCAGCTTGTCGACCGAGTCCGGGGACAAGAAGTACGAGGCGATGCAGAACACTCCAAACGAGCCAGAGACGCTCGCGGAGGCCCTGCTTGGCCAGACCCAGATGCTGGATCTCGACGAGCGCCAGGCGATCATCGTCGAGTATCTGGTGTTCTCTCTGGATGAGCGCGGCTACCTGATCGAGTCGTTCGAGGACATCGCGGCCCAGCTCTCGAACGAGCTGGAGTCCACCGTGACCCAGGTCGATGTGTACCGAGTCTTGATGCGGCTGCGCGGGGTGACTCACCCCGGCATCGGCGCCCAGGATCTCTCCGAGTGCTTGATGCTGCAGCTCGACGCGCGCGGCATGGATCAGCCCCTGGTGCAGGCCCTGGCCGAGCATCACCTCGAAGATCTCGAGGCCAACCGGCTGCCGCGCGTGGCCAAGGCGACCGGGTACTCGATCGAGGATGTGAAGCAGGCCATCGAGATCCTGCAGACCCTGGATCCCGTACCCGGGGCGCAGTACGGCAGCACGCGCAACTCGGCGATCCACCCGGATGTGATCGTGGAGGAGGAGGACGGTGTCTATGGCGTACGCCTCGATCGGGAGCGTACCCGCGACCTGACAGTGAGCCCGCTCTACCGGAAGATGCTGGAACAGGCGAAGGGCGACGAGAACGTCCTCCAGTGGGTCAAGAAACGCCTTGAGAGCGCGCGCTGGTTCATCGATGCGGTCGCCCAGCGGCAGAGTACCTTGCTACGGATTTCGGAGGCCCTGTTTGCGCGCCAGGCGACGTTTCTGGAGCGCGGGCTCCCGGGGCTCAAGCCGCTTCGCATGCAGGAGGTGGCCGACGAGCTGCATGTCCACATCTCGACCGTCAGTCGCGGGGTGGCGGGCAAGTACGCACAGACACCGCACGGCATCCACGCGCTGAAATTCTTCTTCACGGGCGGGATGGAGACGCGCAGTGGCGAGGTGGAGAGCCAGCTCAGCATCAAAGAGCGCATACGCAAGATCATCGCCGCCGAGGACCATCAAAAACCCCTCTCAGACGATCAGATCGCACGGTTGATGGAAGAGCGCGAGGGCGTCAAGATCGCACGGCGGACGGTCACCAAGTACCGCAAGGCCCTCGGGCTGGCCTCGTCCAGCAAACGTCGTGAATACTGAATTCTGCGCGCGCCGTGTTATCGTGGTGTGCACCCCGAGCCTCTCGAAACCCGTTGATTTTCTAGTCGCATGAGCACCAAGGCCACCGAACTTCGCAAGGGCAACGTCATCCTCAAGGGCGAGGATCTGCTTCTGATCACGGAATACAGCCATGCCACTCCGGGCAACCTGCGCGCGGTGGTCCAGGTCAAGACCAAGAGCTTGCTCTCCGGCCAGGTTTCCCAGTTCAGGCCTGCAGCCAGCGACACCTTCGAGCTGGCTTTCCTCGATCGGAACATGTGCCAGTACCTCTATCGAGAGAGCAACGGTGACTTCGTGTTCATGGACGATAAGTCCTACGAGCAGTTTCCCCTGTCTCCCGACCTGGTCGGGTCCTACATGGGGTACGTCAAGGAGAGCCAGTCGATCGAGGTCACCTTTCACGGACAGACGCCGATCGGTATCGAGCTGCCCACGTCGGTCGTGCTCGAGGTCGCCGAGGCGGAGATGGCCATCAAGGGCAACTCGGCCACCGGCGTGAAGAAGGACGCCAAGCTGGAGACGGGCCTGGCCGTGCGGGTGCCGATGCACATCTCGGTTGGCGAGAAGATCAAGGTCTGCACGAGCACCGGCGATTTTCTCGGGCGCGCCTGATCCTGACTGCGCAGTGCGCCAGCTCCGCGCCACCTGGCGCGGGCCCTCTCACGGCCGCATGTAGACGTCGAGTGACAGGCCACGGCCCTCGACCGTGACCGGGAAGCGCTGCATCAGGTGGCACTCTTCCCGAAGCAGGCGCCGCATGCGCTCGCGGTCCTCAGCGGGCCAGTCCTCCAGGTAGTCTGGCCGGATGACGAACCAGGTGCGGCGCGCGTGGCGCCCCCAGCGATGTGGCACCGCCGCCCGGAAGCCGTCGAGCCATGCGACCCGCTCCGGCTGGCGCAGGTCCGTGGCCCCGGCTGACAGATAGTACTCCCCGACCGGAGCCGCCATGCCGAGGATCAGGTCCTCCGCTCCGCGGTGGTTCCAGACGTACTCGTAGGCCTCGCGCCAGCGCGGACGCTCGCCGTGCCTTACGGTCAGGTAGAGCGCGCTGCTGACGAGCAGCGGCGCGATCAGAAGCGCCGAGTAGCCGAACGCGAGCACGCTCGTCGCAGGGCGGCTCTCTCTCGCCCGACCGATGGGCCAGGTTGCGACCAGCGCGACCCACGGTGAGAACACGAACACGTACTGGGCCGTGACCCGCGCGAGAAGCGACGCGACGCCCGCGGCTGCGAGACCCAGCACAACCAGCACGCCGGTGAAGACGAAGAAGCTGTCGCGTGCACGCAGCGCGCCCCAGGACGAGACCAGGAACGCGATCGCGAGCAGGGGCGACAGGTAGAAGCCGGTGCTCAAAGCAAAGTGCGACAGGCGGCTCACCACCGAGCCTCCGGATTTCTTGCCCTCGTATGTGCTCCAGACGTCGAGGGCCCAGGGTAGCCGGGCCAGGAGGCCGAGCAGAGCCAGTCCACCGAGCAACAGTGCGGCACGGCGCCCGCCCGCGCTCAGGCGCGCGCCGAGGGGGCGCAGGAGCCAGGGCGCGCAGACAAACACGGCCAGCAAGAGGATGTTCTGAAGGTGGAACAGCGCGCCGACCCCCACCAGGGCGGCGCCCGCCAGGACGTACAGCGGCGCCGCGCGCGCGGGCGCACTCCGCTCCTCCAGCGCCGGAGCGTCGTGCTGCCTCGAGCCGAACAATGCACGCAGCAGGAGTCCTCCACCGAGCAGGCCAAGCGCCTGCGCCATCGTGTAGAAGCGCGCGTTCTGGGACCAGTACAGCTGCCAGGGGCTGGCGGCCACGATCGCAGCCGCGACGGCGGCCCGGGTGCGGCCTGCACCAGGTCGGAAGGCCCAGTATGTGAGCGGGATCGCGAGCCATCCCAGCAGCGCGGGCAGAAGGCGCAGCGCGAACTCGTCCGGGACGCCTCCGAGCCACTCGACGGTCGCGCGGATGGCGCGGTAGCCAGCCGGGTTGTAGAGCTGCCCGGCATCCAGCGCGTGGTTGGCGTCAGCCCAGGTGATCGCCTCGTCGTACCAGAGGCTCCAGCGTCCCAGGCGCAGGAAGCGGCCGAGGCCGACGGCGCAGGCGCCCAGGAGCAGCAGCCAGGCCCATCTGTCGCTCGTCAGGCGTGCTGTTTCGGGGCCGGTCGGGGCCAGATCCAGGTCGTCGCTTTCCATGATGGAACTCAAGCAGGGTTCCACACCCGGTCGACGAATTCCAGTAGCCGCCTGGGTTCCCGTGGGATACCGACGGTGGCCGGGGGGGCCCCTCCCGTATCCCGGTGTCCTGCAACTTGCAGCCAGGCCCCATCCCGCCGAGAATAAGCCCCATGCGCATCGCGTCTCTACTCCTGCTCACCGGCGCCACGCTGCTCGCTTCCAGCGGCTGCCAGTCGACGCCGATGGTCAGTCTGGCAACCGACCCGCCGGGGGCGCAGATCGTCATCGACGGTGAGGATTCGGGCTATGTGACGCCGTGCGTCATGACCCTCGCCAACGAGGGCCACCGGGTGGACCTGATCCTGCCCGGCTACTCGCCGGCGACGCGCTACATGTCGCGCGCGAAGCCCGCGCAGATCATCCTCTGGACCGAGCTGATGGGAAACCTCCACACCTGGCGCTTTCCGCTCTGGTTGAACTACCGCGACTTCTTCGTCCCGATCGAGGCGCCCTCTGGTCCGTTCCCGCGCCGGATGTTCGTGCGGCTGCGCCGCCCGGTCCAGTCGTGACCGAAAGCCCCGCGGCGGGAGATCGAGGCGCGCTCGTTGCGGGTCGCCCGGCCGTATTCCTGGACCGCGACGGGACGATCGTGCGCGAGGTCGACTTTCTCAGACGCCCGGAGGAGGTCGAGCTGATTCCGGGCGCTGCCGGTGCCCTGAGGGAACTCGCTCGGGCGGGTTTCGTGCTCGTGGTCGTCACGAATCAAAGTGGCGTGGCGCGCGGCTATCTGGACGAGGCGTGTCTCGAGCAGATCCACGCGCGCATGCGGGAGCTGCTCGTCGCGCAGGGGGCGCACGTCGATCTGATCCTGCATTGCCCACACCACCCGACCGCGGGCGAAGCACCCTATCGGCGGGACTGCGAGTGTCGCAAACCATCCCCCGGCATGCTCGAACAGGCGGCCAGCCAGCTGCAGCTCGATGTGCGTGCTAGCTGGACGGTGGGCGACTCCGAGCGGGACCTGGAAGCAGGGCGTCAGCTCGGGATTCCGGGCATCCTGGTGGATACGGGCAAGGGCGCATCCGAGCACGCGCGCCTGCTCGCGGCGGGCCGACCTCCCGCGCACCATGTTCCGGACCTTGCGGCGGCGGCCGCCCACATCGTCGAGCAGCTGGCCGGTCAGGGCAAGTAGCGCGCTGCGCGCTTCGAGAGTCGCGTGGTGAGCCACAGCGGCAGCCTGCTCCAGGTGTCGCGCAGGACCTTTGTCCTGGGATTAGAGGGCGTCAGGGATGGAAGCCCCTTGTCGCGCACCAGGCGGTAACGGTAGTGCAGCGGTTGCGGCTCGAATCCCTGGCGCACCTTGAACCCGAATGCGCCCGCATCCTTGCGGCTGCGACCGAAATCGAATTTGCGGTAGCCGTGCTCGACGGCCCACTCCTGCAAGCCCAGGTACATGAAGTTGCTCGCACTGTAGGCCCGGTCGGCGCCTTCCGCGGTGCCCGAGTAGTAGGCCAGAATTGTGTCCTCGTAGAGGAAGGACAGGACCGCCGCGAGCGGCTCGGAACCGCGCCGTACCAGGTGCACGGCGACCCGATCGCCGAATTCCTGGGGCAGACCACGGAAGTACTCCACCGGCAGCCCCGGCGAGCCCAGTGCGCGCTTGTTGCGGTGGAACAGCCGGATCAGGTCGTCCAGGAACCAGATGCCCTCGGAGAGCTCCAGGCCGTGCTTGTCGCGCGCCTTGCGGGCCTCGGCGCGCGCCTTCTTCGGCATGCGCGCGAGCACCTCGTCGACTTCACCTGGAAGCTCGCGGATGAAGGTGTAGTAGAGCTCGGACCCGAGCAGTTCCAGCTTGGGGTCCGTCAGGCAGCGCAGCTCCAGGCGTCCGGCCTGCTCGCGTACCGCGATCTGCTCGGCGTGCTGGACCAGCTCCCGATCGATCTCCGCAGCCAGTCCAAGCGGCCCGCCATAGACCGCGTAGGGCATCGATATCAACTGCCGGCCGCCGAACAGCCCGCGGCAGTTCATGAGCGGCAGGACGCCGACCAGCTGCTCGCCCTGGAAGGCGAGCAGGTCGCGCGATTCGTGACCCATGTGTCTCTGGATAACGTTGCGCCAGCCGGTGAGGTGGAAGAAGGTCCCCTCCGGGTGCGCGCGCACGAATTCATCACGCGCGGCGTCGTCTGCAGGGCCCGCAGGTCGGATCGTGGTCCGTGCTTGCATCAGTTCAGTCACTCGTAGATGCGCTCCACCCTGTACTCGCGGACGTTCCGGGCCTGGGTGAAGATGACGATTTCCCCCACCAGGCCGAAACCGATGACCTGTAGGCCGAGCACGCCCAGGATCACGCCGACCATGAATAGCGGTCGCTGATAGAGGCCCAGGTTGTCATCGACGAGCCACTCCAGTGCCATCCAGCCGGCGAGGGCTGCGCCTGCGAGCAGCAACGTGCCGCCGAGCATTCCGAAGAAACGCAGGGGCTTGTGGGTGAACTTCGTCAGGAACATCACGCCCAGGATGTCGAGCATGCGTCGCAGGTAGACGCCCGGCCCAAACAGCCCGGCCCGGCCACGCTCCTTGAGGTGTCGCACGGGGACCTCGACGACCCGGAATCCCTGGCGGTAGGCGAGCACCGGCAGGTAGCGGTACATATCGCCGTAGATCGTCAGGTCTTCCAGTACCTCGCGCCGGAAGACTCGCAGAGTGCTGTTCAGGTCGTGGAAGTCGGCGCCGACCAGGCGCCGCATGATCCAGTTGAAGCCGTTGGACTGGATCCGGTTGAGCCACGGGTCGACGCGCGCCTGACGCCACGATGCGACCAGGTCCGCGCCAGCGTCCAGGGCTTCGATGAGCGGGATGAGGTCGCTCGGGTCGGTCTGCACGTACTGCGGCGAGGTCATGATGACCTTGCCGCGAGCGTGGTCGAAGGCGCTCGACAGGCAGACCGTCTCGCCGAAGGGCTTGTTGAGGGCGACCGTTCGCACCTGATCGCCGGATGTTGCCTGCAGCTCGAGTCCGCGCTCCCACACCGGGCCCTCCACGCCGTCGTACACGAGCAGGCACTCCCAGGTGCGATCGAGCCGGTCGAGCTGGCCGCCGAGGGCCGCCACGACCTCGAGTACTTCCGCGTCGCGCTCCGTGACGGGCACGACGATCGTGAACTCTGGCGACGCGCCAGGCTGCTGCGCTGTCGGATTGGTTTCGGGCGGACGCGTCATACGGGCTCAGTCACGGACGAGGGGACGGAAGAACCTTCGGCTGTGCATGCCGCTGGCCTTGACGACGAGCTCGGCCAGCAGGCCGAGTAGCAGGAAATAGACGCACGCCATCAACAGCGGGACGGAGGTCACGAGGATCGCATGGCCCCAGAAGGTTCTGTGGGTCTCGAGCGTCTGGTCGCGCACGCCCGAGGCCAGGAAGACCAGGGAGATCAGCGCGAAGGGCGCGGAGAGCAGGGCAAAGTACTGCAGTGGGCGGCGGGAGAAGGAGCTGATCATCTTCAGGCCGAGCAGGTCGACCAGCACGCGCAACGCGCGCCCGAGACCATACTTGCTCTCGCCGTAGATACGCGCACGGTGGTTCACGACGACCTCCGACAGGCGTGCACCGGTGCTCGCGGCCAGCACGGGCAGGAAGCGATGCTGATCGGCGTAGATGGGTAGGTTCTGAACGACCTCGCGCCGGAAGGCCTTGAGCGTGCAGCCCGTGTCGTGCACGCGCGTCCCTGTGAACCAGCCGATGGCCCGGTTGGCCATGCGCGACGGTACACGCCTCAACCAGAGTCCGTCCTGACGATCCTTGCGCCAGCCGGTGACGATATCGAAGCCCTTGTCGAGCTCGGCCACGAGCCGCGGGATGTCCGCCGGGTCATTCTGGAGGTCGGCGTCCAGGGTCACGACAACCCTGCCGCGTGCATGTTCGAAGCCCGCGGCCATGGCGGCGGTTTGACCGTAGTTGCGACGGAAGCGCACGATGCGAACCGAGGGGCAATCCTCGCGCAGTTTCAGTAGCACGTCGAGGCTGCTATCGCTGGAGCGGTCGTCCACGTAGAGCACCTCCCAGGGCACGCCCATGCCTCCGACGTGCTCGGCGATCTCGCCCTGCAGCGGGCCCAGACTCTCCTCCTCATTGAAGACCGGCACGACGACCGAGATCTGGATCGGGGCGGACGGCGAGGGAGCGTGGGTGGTACGCATGGATGGGGGGAGCTCGGGAGTCGCCGGGCCCACCCCTATCCTTTCGTATGAAGTCGCCCTGCGATAAAGGCTAGTGGGCATTCATACGGTGGTGCACGCGGTTTCCGGCGCGTCCGGGCGGCGGCTAGCCACGCCTGCGCGTCCGTGGCGGGCCCTCCGATTCGTGATTTTGCCCCCAACCACGCCGATTCTAGCCAGCTCGGACTTGCTGGCACCGCTCCCATGGCTACGATGCAGCGATGGACGGGAATTCCGGTCGAGCCGCCGCGTGGTGTGTATTTGTTGGCCCCGGCCCGCGTCTCGCGGTCCTGCCGCAGCTGCTTGGTGCCCTACGTCCGGACCCCACCTGGGAGGTCCGTGCCCTGGGGGACGTGGAGGAGCTGTTCGGCCCGATTCAGTCTCAGGGCTGCCTGGTCCTCGATTGTGACCAGCTCGACCTCGAGGACCTGGGTTTCGTGCGGCGGTTCATGGATCGCAACGGGGGCTGGGATCTGATCCTTACCGGGGCGGATTCGACCGCGCGCACCTCCAAGCGCCTCATGGGTCAGGCGCGCGCCCGTTGGATGGACTGGCCCCTCGACGTGGACCAGATCGCCTCGCTCTGGGTGCCCCGCACGATGCCGCCCCATCAGGGCTCCGTGGCACCGGTCGCCCCATCCCGCCCCATCCCACAGGTGCCGCCCCCCGGGCCCGCGCGCTTCACCCCGCGGGGGTTGGGCCTTTCGGGCAGTGTTCCGGGGCTGGGCTCCGACGCGCCCACAGCCAATCTTGAGCCGATCCTGGAGTCAGCTTTCGAGCCTGCGGATAGTGCCGAGCTGAGCATGATCCAGTCGATCCTCGCGGGGCAACCCGAGGCCCACGAACTGCCCCCGGGCAACTCCATGGAGGAGGGCGAGGGTCCGCGCCCTGCCGGCGACACCTCGGGCAGCGCCCTGCCCGTCTACTACCGAGACCAGGTCGCCGACCTGGCCGACATCGCTCAACGACTGCAGCTGTCGACCATGGCATTGCAGGAGTCGGCGCCCGTGGCCTCGGGCCTCGAAGCTCAGTTGCAAGGCATCGACCAGGATGTGTCGCGCCTGTTGCAGTTCACCCGTACGCTCGGGTATCTGGCGGCTCCGCCGGCGACCGGTGACCACAGGATCGACGTCGGTGGCCTGCTTGAGGAACTGCTCGGGTCCCTCGCCGGGTCCACCACGGACGCCCCGCGCTATCTGTTTCGCTCGGCTCCCGGCCTTATCGTGCGCTCGGACAAGATGCTCCTGGTGCAGGCCTTCGATGCGATCCTGCAGCTGGCGACGCGCTGTGCGAGTGCCGACGACGTCGTGCGCGTGGCAGCCCACTCCCAGACGCCCGGCCCCGATGCGCATCAGGTCGAGGTGCGTATCAGCTTCCCCGCCGGACCCCTGTCCGACCTGGACCCTGAACGCATCTTGCGGCCATACGCGCTGCGACGCTTGCTCCCCAGCATCGGACCGAACGCCCTCGCAGCCGCAGGCGGGATCGTCCGCGGGCAGGGCGGCGCGCTG
>JBLHKW010000110.1:0-18262 GCA_047618565.1 Planctomycetota bacterium | reverse complement strand
TGACCACGTTCGGCGACGGTGTCACATCGATCGTGACCGAGGTCATGTCGCTCGCGCCGAAGTCGTCGGTAACCGTCAAGGCCAGCGTGAACGAACCGGACGCGAGGTAGGTGTGCGCGGCCATCTGACCGCTGCCCGAGTTTCCGTCGCCGAAGTCCCACTCGTACGACTCGATCACTCCATCGGGATCGTCGGAGAGGCTGGCATCGACGTTCACGAGCAGGGGTGCCGTGCCGCTCGACACGTCCGGACTGAAGCTCGCAGACGGGACGGTGTTCGGCGTGATTCCGGGCCCGGCCTGGAAGTTCTGCAGGACCTCGCCAGGGCTCAGAGCGCGGTCGAAACAAGCGACGAGAAAGAGCTTGCCGAGCCACGGGCGATCGCCGGTGGGCTCGTTGGCCAGGGCCAGGAGGCTCGCGCCATCCCAGTTGGAGAAGTCGCCGGCCACGTTCCCGGTCGATGCGAGCATCCCATCGAGGTAGAGGGTCGTGTTGCCCGCCACGTCCCGCGTGTAGACGTAGTGGATCAGACTCGTGGTCACGGAACCCGCACCACTCGACAGCCCCGGCGTTCCGTACTGGCGCGTGCGCGTCGTGCGCAGGCGCTGCTCGAAGATCGAGGACTGTCCGAGGATGAGGTTGCCGCCGTTCGGGTAGCCATCGACCGATAGTGCGATGACGCGAGCAGGCCCCGACTGGGACACGTTCGCGGACTGCAACCAGGCCTCGAGGGTCACCTCGGAGGTGGCCATGAGCGCGTCGTTCAGCTTGCTGGCGGGCGCCGAGTTCGAGATCTGGGTCGCGCTCTGAACGTCGATTCCGCCACCGGGAATCCAGAGCGCAGCGCTCGTGTCGGCGATGGTCAGATCCAGCGCGGGCTGTACGCCGGAGAGGTCGAGGACCGTGTCGCCGCTGCCCGTGGCGAACTGGTAGAGGGCCAGCAGGTTGGCCGAGATACGGCCGCTGGTCGGGATCACGCCGAGCACGGCCGCGTTACTGGTGTCCATCCCGAACCCGTTGGAGACCGTACAGCGGAAGAGCGCGCCGTCATCGGTCAGGGTGACGTTCGGGACGATCAACATCGGATCGGTCTCGCCGATGATGTCCATGCCATCCCGTTGCCACTGATAGGCGAGCGGCATTGCGCCCTCCGCCTCGACGGTGAAGGTGGCGTCCTGCCCATCCGGGCGGGACTGGTTCAGGGGCTGGAGCGTGAAGCTGGGAACCGGCGAGGCAGAGACGACCACCTGCATGGTGGCGCTGGCCATCCGGCCGCCGTCGTCGGTAACGGTCAGGGTCACGTCATAGGTACCGGAGCTTGCGAAGAGGTGGCCGAGCGTGACTCCGGAGCCGGTCGAGCCGTCGCCGAAATCCCAGGCGTGGTCGACGATCGTCCCATCGGTGTCATCCGACGCGCCGGCGTCGAAGGAGCTGTTGAGCGGCGCGACCCCGCTCGATGGGGTGGCCGTGAAGTACGCAGTGGGCGGGATGTTGGGCGTGCCGCCCGAGCCGAACAGGTAGTTCTGCTGGATCTCCGCGTCGCTGAGGGCTCGGTCGTAGACCGCCACCAGGTGCATCTCGCCAAGCCAGGGGCGATCGCCGGGGGGCTCGTTGGCGACCACGAAGACCGAATCCGCCCAGTTCGAGAGGTCGCCGCCGATCGAGTTGCTGGCGACGAGAGCTCCGTTGATGTGCAGTTTGCTGAGGCCCAGGGAGCTACGCGTCAGCAGTACATGGGTCAACTCGGTGCCGGCCGAGCCGTTGCCCGAGCTGAGCCCGGGCAGACCGTACTGGTTCGTGCTCGTTGTGCGCAGGCGCGACTCGAAGGCGCTCGACTGCCCCAGGATCAGGTTGCCACCGTTCGGATAGCCGTCCTCGGAGTACGCCACGATCCGTGCCGGCCCGCTCTGCACCGCGTTCGCGGGCCTGGCCCACACCTCGAGCGTCAGCTCGCCGCTGGCCTGGAGCGCCGTGCGCACCTTGCTCGCAGGCAGGGCCGTGGCCAGGCGCGTCGCGCTGTCGATCGAGAGGCCGCCGCCGTCGATCCAGGTGACTGCGGCCGGGTCGTCGATGACGAGATCGCTCGCCGCGCCGAAACCGGACTGGTCCGTGACCAGTGTCCCGCTCGCGTCGTCGAACGGGTAGTAGAGCACGAGGCCGTTCAGGGCCCTTCCGGTGGCCGGCAGAACGCTGAGTGTGGCCGGGTTGCTGGTCTCTTCTCCGAGTCCGTTAGAGACGACGCAATCGAAGGTCGCGAGGTGGTCGGCCTGGGTCACGCCGGGAACGATCAGGGTGTCCGCGGTGGCGCCGGAGATCTGCGCGCCATCGCGGCGCCACTGGAAGGTGACCGGCGCCACGCCCTCGGCGACCAGGCTGAACGTCGCGTCCTGGCCTTCCATGGTCTGGCTGTCCAGCGGTTGGGTGACGATGAGCGGCGCGCCAGCCTGCGCCGTGATCGTGACAAAGCTCGACGAACGAGCCCCGAAGTCATCGGTGACCGTGACGCGTACGTCATAGGTTCCGGGGTCCGTGAACGTGTGGCTGACGATCGATCCGAGAGCCCCGAAGCCGTCGCCGAAGTCCCAGAACCAATCGACGACCTGGCCGTCGCTGTCGGAGGAGGTCGATGCGTCGAATTGAACCGTGACCGGCGCGATACCCTGGGTGATGTCGGTCGTCACGACCGCCACCGGGAAGCTGTTGGTGCCTCCGTTCGCGCCGGCCGCGAAGTTCTGCGCCACGTCGGTGGGGGAGAGCGCGCGGTCGTAGAAGGCCACCAGGTGCAGCGACCCCAGCCAGGAGCGGTCGAGGGTAAAGGCGTTGCCGAAACCCAGTTCAAAGGACGTATCCCAGCTCGAATGGGCACCTGCGATCGTGCCACTGCGCACGAGGGCTCCGTCGAGGTAGATGCTGGCGAGGGAAGAGGAGTCGCGCGTGTAGACCAGGTGCACCAGATCGGTGCGTACGGTCCCCAGTCCCGAGTTGAGGGCCGGGAGTCCGTACTGATTGGTAAGTAGTGTTCGCAGCCTCGTTTCGAAGGAGTCGCCCGCGGTCTGTCCCAGCATGAAGTCCGCGGCGTTTCCGATCCCGGGATCCGAGAGCGTGACGATGCGCGCGGGTCCGGACTGTCCGAGCGAGGACGGGTCGACCCAGACCTCGAAGCTCATCTCCTGGCTCGCGCGGATGCTGGTCGTGATCTTGGTCGCCGGACCCTCGGAGCGGATCAGGGTGGGCGTGACGATCTCGATCCCGTCCGCGCCCCACACCACCGCGCCCGGGTCAGGGATGGTCATGTCGAGCGGGGCGCCGAAGCGCGAGACGTCGTGAATACGCGCGCCACTGCCCTCGCCGAACGTGTAGAGCGCGATCTGCCCGGGGACCGCCACCTGGCAGTTGCCCGTACTGCTGAAGTTCGCGATGTAATCCGTATCGATCGCGGGCACCGTGATGAGGTGCGCCATGTCGCCCGCATCGGACCAGCTGTCGAAGGCGTACTGTGAACCGCCCAGGCATTGGGGCGTGAACGTCTCGATGAAGTGGTCGAAGCCGACCATCGTGTCGTAGACCAGCGGCGTCTGTCGGGGCAGGCCATCGAGCAAGATGGTGAGGCCGCTCGGCACCGTATCGAGCGTGAGGTCGACCTTCTGCGGGAAGATCGAGACCGAGTCCTGGCCTTGCAGCCCATCGGAATCGGTCACGGTCAGGGTGATCAGGAAACCCGTGTTCGAGTGGAAGTCGTGGTTGTTCGAGGAGATCTCGAATGC
Organism: Planctomycetota bacterium; assembly: GCA_047618565.1. Taxonomy (GTDB): domain Bacteria; phylum Planctomycetota; class UBA1135; order UBA1135; genus JBLHKW01. Next base: position 14,499 of record JBLHKW010000110.1, on the reverse strand, counting down.
CGCAGCGCTCGTTCCCAGGAACGGACCGTCCCCCGGGTGCGTGTGCTCGTTGTGCAGGAAGGTGACCGTCCAGTCGTAGCTCGTCTCGCCCAGGGTCTCGTCCGGGTCCAATCCCGTGCCCATGAGCTGGATGATCTCGCGACCGACGAAGCTCGAGCCGTCGATGGGCGCGAGTATCGTGGCCATCGGCGGCGAGCCCACGGCAATATCGAGGTCGTCGGAGAGGCTGGTGTGGAACGCGTCGGCGACTTCGAGCCGTGCGGCGTACGCACCATTGCTGGTGTAGAGGTGGTTGACCGTCTGGCCGAAGGCCTCCTGGCCGTCACCGAAGATCCAGTGGTAGGTGAGCGCGTCGCTCTCGGCGTCGGTCGCGACGGCGGTGAACTGCACGTCCAGCGTCGGGCCGGGACCCGTTGCGGGCGTGGCGCTGACGCTCTGGATGCTCGGAGCCTGGTTGCCATCCTCGTAGACGATGCGTCGCAGGTCGCCGCTGAGCTCAAGGTAGTAAAGGGAGCCGAGCGCGCCCTGGCCGAGGAAGACCGGCTGATCGGCGCCCACGTGGAAGTCGACGTCCGTCGCGACAGCGCCCAGGTCGTCGAAGGTCAGGTAACGGATCCATCCGAGCACGTAGTCGGCGAAGAAGTAGACGCCCTCGTACTCGGCGGGGAACTGGTTCCCGCGGTTCACGTAGCCGCCGATGATCGCGGCGCCGCCCCCGTTGTGGGGATAGGAGAACAGCGGATCGCTGAAGAACGGATTGCCGCAAAAACCCTCGCAGCTGGGCCAGCCGAAGTTCACGGCTTCGGGACTCACGCTCCCCAGCTGGAAGGAAGCGCCGGGCTCGGGCGAGAGCGTTCCGAGGCCGCGCGTTGCCGGTCCGTTTGCGCGCACACTCAACGCGCTGTTCGTGGGAGTTCCGGGCTGGCCTCCGCGGCCGCTGTCCAGACCGTGGTGCCCCGCTTCCCCATGATCGGGGTCGTGGTACACGTGAACATCTTCGGTGGCATCGGCGGTGTTGCCGCCGACCTCGCCGATCAGCATCGTGGCGGACTCCAGATCCCAGGTCACGCGGAACGGGTTGCGCAGGCCCATCGCCCAGACCGAATCGTCGTTACCTCCGGGTCCGTCAATGAACGGGTTGTCGAGCGGAATCGTGCCGTCCGGAGCGATGCGGATGACCTTGCCACCGGAGCGTGTCGGGTCCTGGGCTTGCAGGGCATCGAACTCCTCACCGGTGGTCGCGTAGATCAGCCCGTCGGGCCCGAAGGCGAGGCCACCGCCGTGGTGACAGCAGCTGCTCCACGGCTCGTTGTCTTCCCAGATGAGCGTCTCGCTCGCGGGTTCCGCGACGCCGGCCACCTCCGTGTAACGCACGATCCGATTGCGGTTCGAGAGCACGCTCGTGTAGTAGAGGTAGAACTCGCGGCTGACGTCGAAGTCGGGCGCCAGTGCGATGTTCAGGAGCCCGCGTTCGCCTCCGCTCTCCGTATCGGAGAGCACGAGGTAGGGGACCGCATCGACCGCGGTCTGTCCCGGGAGGAGTTGCTGGATCACACCGCCCTTTTCGAGGATCAGCAGCCGACCGTCGGGGTGAAAGGCAACGGCTACCGGTGACGCGAGTCCGGAGACGACGAGCTGGTCGCTGAAACCGCTCGGGAGTTGGACGGCCTGAGCATCGGGCAGAAGCCCGAGCAGCAGGAGGGCCGCCAGGAAGAGGCGAGACATGTTGTGGAATCCAGGGTGGCGGAACGCGAGTCGGGCGGTAGATGAAGCTGAACTCGTCCGGGCGGTTTTACATCCTAACTCGTCCTGCTCTCGGGCGGATACGGCAGTTGCCGGTAACGGCCGAAAGAGCGAACAAGTGGCGTCCAGAGCTCCGAATCAGCAGAATGGGATGTCCTGCTGGAGGGACCTCTGCGGGCCTCCGATGCACGGGTCTTGGGCGTCGAGATCAGGGCGAGTTGCACGGTTTGGATGGGCGGGGGCGGCTACAGGCCTCCCACGGAAGTCTATCCCATTGTCCACCCACAGGCGGCCGGACGGGGGCTCGCCGCACCGGCACCGGGCCAAGGGCAGCCAGGGAGACGTCAGCGCGCGATCGGCGACTCTGAGCGGCGCCGCACCACCGCGACATTCAGCTGCTCATCGCGCTCGATCCACTCGAACGCCTCGGCGATGCGCGGGTCGTGGGCCAGCTCCGTCTCGACGAACCCTACCTGGCCCACGATGTAGGCAATCTCGCTTCCGAGCAGGTAATCCGCGTAGCGTCCCTCGCGACGCGCGCGCATCGCGTCCGGGTTCACCTTGCCATCCAGGTTGACCGTACGCGGATAGTAGAACCCGAGTACGCCACTCTCCGGGGCGCCGACCCATTCGTCCGTGAGACCATTGCGCTCGACCCAGCGAGCGAAGCCGTGGTGGGTCAGCGTCGTGCTGGTTGCCCTCTGGTAGACCTCGAGATTGCGGTAACCGACGATCGCCACCGTGGTGGCCAGAAACGCGATGACGGCCACCTGGGCCGCCTTCGCGCGCAGCCGGTCCAGCTGGCTGAACAGCAGGGCGACGGAGGCGAGTGCGAAGAAGGGCGACGTCGGGAACAGGTAGCGCCCGAAGTGCCAGTTCGCGAAGGACGTCATGCAGTAGTAGCCCACCAGGCCACCCATGAAGATAGTCAGGACCGCGATAGGCCGGCGACCGAGTCGGATCTGGTGCCGCAGACGGTAGAGGCCCCAGGCGTAGAGCGCGAGCAGCAGCGCCACGCTAACCTGCTCGACCCGGTGCGGGAGCAGCTCGAGTGAGTAGCTCCCGGGCAGGATGATCGTCGCCAGCTCGAGCAGCGTGGAGGGCATGGCAGTGACCTTGGTTCCAAGGTTGCCTGCGGTCTGCGCCTGCCCGCTGATCGGCACGATGCTGCCGAATCGGGTCACGTTGTAGAACAGCCACGGCAGGCTGATGAGCAGCGCCACGATGCCCGCGACCAGGGCCTGCCCGGATCCCGGTTGGGTGAACGGAAGGCCGGGCCGGCCATGCCTGTCGAGCAGCAGCCAGGTGCCGCAGAAGCCAGCGCTGAGGAACACCGCGTCGTTGCGCACCCAGAATGCGAGGCCGAGCAGCAGTCCGGCTGCGACCCCAATTCGCATTCGGTCGCCCTGCTCCTGGCTGCGTTCCTGACGCACGAGCAGGAGTGCGAAGAGGACCGCTACGAGGGTGTACGCTCCTGTTTCAAGGCAGTTTTGCGTCTTGGCGATGGTGTGCGGCGCAGCGAACCAGAGCGCCGCAGCGACTGCAGCGGTACGACGGGCTCCAAGGCTGGCTCCGATGACCAGCCGGCCCAGTCGGTAGAGAAGCCAAGCGCTCAACGACGCGAACAGGATCTGGATCAGCTGGATCGACCGGAAGGCTCCCATGCCTTGTCCACCGTGGAGCCAGAACACGGCGGCCCACATCAGGGTGCAGAGTGGCTGGGTGCCATTGGTGGGGATCGTTCCCTCCGCGGTCGTCATTCCGAGACCGTCCGCCATGTCGCGCGCGATGGTCAGCGTCAGGTAGCCATCCTCGGTCGGGAACTGTGCGTACTGCCGATCGGTGCCATCGAACAGGGGAGCGAGGCGCGCGAAGAGCCCGACGCCCACGAGCACCATCAACAGCGCCTTGACCCAGGCATTCATCGGTTCCGCATCCCGCGCGGCGCCGCCGGGGGCGTGGGCGTGGGCGTGGGCGATGGGGTCCGGGTTGAGCGTGGGCATGATCGATGGGCTCGTTCCCGTGACGGTCGGTCGTCTGGACGCGGTCCGGGGGAGCGGCTGCGTCGACGATCCGGGTCAGGCGCGTCGTTCGGCGAGCTGCGCGGCCTGGGTCCGGGGGTCGTGTCCCCGGCTCGAGCGGCGGGTATCGTAGGGATCCCCGCCAGCGCGCCAACGACCGGTCGCTGAATTCTGATGCGCGCGGGGCGTGGGGGACAGCCGTGCGCACATGCGGGACCGAAATCTGCCTTCCGAGGGCCGGGACGCTCCGGGCCGGAGGGGATTTCGGCCGCCCGGCCGGTTGCAGGCGGCTCGTACGATCCCCTGGAGCCCCTGGTAAGGCCTCCAAATATTGGGAGTTCTTAGGAAGTCGTTTCTGCTAAAGGGCGGGCGGGGGCGAGGTCGAAGCTCAGGGCTGCCTCAGTGGCATTCAGGGGGCCGCTCTTTCGGGGCACCGTGATCGGGGGTGAAGCGCATTGCTATCACCCGCGACCGCGATGCGTTAGACGGAGTGGTATCCGACATGGGTCTGGCGCGGCCGGGCTCTCCACTCGTACACGACGCGAGTACTGATTATGGAGACATCGATGATTCCCAGCATTCAATCGCGCGGCTCCCGCGCCAAGTCTGCGTTCGCGATCCTCATCGCCAGCGCCACGCTCTCGGCAGCCGCAATGGCGCAGAGCACCGAGTTGACCGTGCTTCGTTCGCGAGAGTTCGTGACCGGGGCGCCCAAGGGCGGCATCGTTTCGCCCGCCCGCAGGAACTACAAGCTGCGCAACACGGGCGCATCGTCGGCCCAGTGGTCGGCCTCCACGGGCGCTGACTGGCTCAGCATCTCGCCCAGCTCCGGCACCCTCGCGCCTGGCGCGACGGTGACGATGCAGTTCAGTGTCGACCAGTCGATCGCCGTGGGCTTCCCCCTGGGCCAGAGGCAGGCGACCGTCGCCATCCGCGACGACACGCAGCAGGCCGACGTTGACAACATCAACGCCGAGGTGCACATCGGATTCACCATCGACGTGGATGGTCACTTCCGCCTGAACGGTCGCCCGTACGTCCCGATCGGAGTCTGGGCGCAGCCGCCCGAAGACGGCTGGGCATCCTTCCACGCAGACCTGGGCATGAACCTTCTGGTCGGCAACGGTTACACGACCCTGGCGACGAACCCGGACTTCCTCGACGCGGCCGAGGCCCACGGAATGATGGGGATGGTGAACTACGACGCCAACGTGCAGGAACACCCCGCGCTGCTCGGCTGGTACCTGTTCGACGAGCCGGACATCCACAACACACCGCCGTCCGAGGTGCTTGCGACCTACAACTCGTGGAAGGCGCAGGATCCGAACCACCAGATCATGATGAACCTGACGGGGTTCTTCTACCACGACGCGACCTGGGGCAACGACTCTCAGGATCAGCTCTACATGGAGTACACGGCCATTCCTGACTTCGTGGCCTTCGACTTCTACCCGGTCTCCGGCTTCAACCGCCCGGAGCTCCTCTACGTCCCCGGTGCGGCGACGGAGATGATGAGGGACCACTTCCTCGACGGGCGCGCTCCGGTCTTCACGTGGATCGAGGCGGCGGACATCAACCACCAGTACGTTCCGCTCTCCGCGCCCGGCCCGACTGCCGAGCAGATGCGCTTCGAGGTCTGGGACTCGATCATCCGCGGTGCGAAGGCGATCGGCTACTTCACCATCAGCTTCGACCCCTGGTCGTGGGCCAACCTGACGCCCGAGATCGAGGTCGAGCTGCGGCGCACGAATCGTGATCTCGAGCGCCTGACGCCTCTGATCACCGCGCCCGATGCGCCCGTGAACCTCACGGTCACCGAGCAGGCCGGCCAGGACGTGCACTACATGGTCAAGCGCCGTGGCCGCACGGTCTTCGTCTTCGTGTCCAATGCGGACATGCACCAGCCCTATCGGCCGGCCTCGATGACGTTCACCTTCGACCAGGCCCCGACCGGGGTCCAGGTCTACGGTGAGAACAGGTCGCTCACCGCCACGGGGAACAGCTTCACGGACAGCTTCGCGCCCCTGGCAACCCGCGTCTACATCGTGCGTTTCTAGCGATTCGCGAGCATCCGGGCCCTTTTCCCGGTTCGACGCCCATCCCCCGAAAGTGGGATGGGCGTTTCTATATAGGTGGCGTTGGCGTCCTGAAATCGCCGAATCTGGCCATTTTTGGGCCAGTCACTAGCCGTTTGCGGCGCTGAGTTTACGTTTACCAAACAGAGATTTTGGCAAGCGAGCCGTGGTTTTGGGCCGCTCGGCATGTCTCATGTCGGCCGTACGGATCGAACTGATGCTCAAGCCCATGCCCCTATCACCCACACAGGCCCCTGAGAGGGCTTCCAGAAGGCGCCCCACGGGACGTCGCGGTCCTGGGTCGTGGACTGGAGCCTCAGATCAAGTTGTACTTAACTTTTGTCAAGAGCGTTGCCGATCAAGGCGCAGGTTCCTCAGGAACCGTGAACTGGGCGCAGGCCCGGTCAGCGGTCAGCGGGAGCCAGGGGCGTCATGCACAGCAGCGACAGCAATACACGGCAGCAATCGACCGCACTCAGCGGCCGGTCCCTCTGCCGCGCATCTCGACAGCCTCGAGTGGACTCCGGTCGCCTGGCAGGGAAGCCGGACGCGTCCACAGACCGATCGCATGAAACGGTCAAAAGTGCGCCCCAACATGGGGCGCCTGATCATCGCAGTAATCAGCAGCGCGTCGTTACTTCCGTCACGGAAGAGGGACCAGGCCTTCACGACAAGAGCCTAGGTCGCCAGCGACACGCTGACAGCCGGTACTCGCACGTACCGGGAAACTTTGAGGGGAAAACAGAATGAGTCAGATCTTCAGTACCAGGGTGCGTCGAGCTGCACAGCTCGGCGGATTGCTGACCACAGCACTGCTCGCTTTTTCGTGTTCGGCGGATTCGCCGATCGACGGGTCGGCTGCCGACACGGGCGAGACGACGAGCACATTGACTGTCGACAGCAATTCACGCTTCGTCGTCAGGGGACCCGTCGGCGGGCCCTTCCGTAACGGTAGCCGCGACTACGTCTTCACGAACACCGGCAGCCACCCGGTGCGCTGGGAGGCTTCCGCTTCGGAACCCTGGATCCTCTTCTCCGACATCGGAGGCATCGTCGATCCCTTTGGCAGCGCAACGGTCAGCGTCGTCATCGACGGTGACTACGCGAACACGTTGCCGGTCGGCGACTACCCGGCGGAGATCTCCTTCGCGACGACGTCGGGGGCAGACATTCTCGTCTACTTCCTTCTGCGCGTTCAGCCGATCGTGGCCGGTCCGCAGCTGACGGTGACTCCGGCCACGGGCTTCAACCCCGAGGGGCAGATCGGCGGGCCGATCACACCCGACAGCAAGATCTACACGCTTCAGAACACCGGGGGCTCGCCCCTGGACTGGAGTGCAGGCGCAACCGAGACCTGGCTCACCCTGAGCGGTGCGACCAGCGGCACGCTGGATCCGGGCGCCGCGGCCAGCCTCGTCGTGGGGATTGACAACAACGGGATCACGGGCCTGACTGCTGGCAATCACATCGCCAACCTGCGCTTCGAAAACCTCACGGACGGCGAAGGTACGACCGAGCGCCGGGTCGAGCTGACCCTCTTTCCGTCAGGTGGCGGACGGGTCGCCAACGGCCTGGTTGCCCTCTATAACTTCGACGAGAGCACCGGCAGCGTCGTGCGCGACGTCTCTGGCGTGAGTGGCGTGGATCTGACCATCGACAACACGAGCAGGGTCACCTGGAACGCCGGCTCGCTGACGCTCCAGGCGCCCACGGTCCTGCGCAGCTCCGGTCCCGCGACCGAGCTCACCCAGCTGCTCACCGCGAGCAACGCGGCCACGCTCGAGCTCTGGATCGAGCCCGCGGACCTGACGCAGGAAGGCCCGGCGCGGATCTTCAGCCTCTCAGGCGGAACCAGCACCCGGAACTTCACCATCGGCCAGGGCCTCTGGGGCGGTCAGGCGGCCAACCGCCTCGACGTCCGGATGCGCACGACTGCGACCGACAACGACGGCTTGCCCTCGGTGACGTCAGCTGCCGGCTCGCTCGCTGCAGCCCTGTCCCACGTGGTCTACACCCGTGATGCAGGCGGCACGGTCAAGCTCTTCGTGAACGGTGTCCAGCTACTGTCGGACTTCCGCGGCGGCGACCTCTCGAACTGGGACTCGAACTTCGGGCTCTTCCTTGGCAACGAGGCCAGCGGCGACCGCCCCTGGCTCGGCACCTTCCACCTGTCCGCGGCCTACGACCGGGCGCTTGCGCCCTCCGAGGTCGTCCAGAACTTCCTGGCCGGACCCGGTAACGTGGATCTCGGACAGCTCCTGGTCACGCCCGGCAGCAGCCTGATCGTGAACGGGCCCGAAGGCGGACCCTTCACCAACGATCGCAAGACCTACACGCTCGAGAACAACGGAAGCGTTCCGATCAACTGGACCGTTTCCTTCTCCGAGCCCTGGATGCTGTCGAACTCGGCGACGACGGGTTCGCTTGCACCGAGCGAGTCGACCACGGTCCTGGTGCGTGTTGACCTGACCTCGATCAGCGCCTTCAGCGCCGGTTCCTACCACGGAGCGATCAGCTTCGTGAACGAGACCGATGGCTTCGGTTCGACCGAGCGCGACGTGAGCGTGAACGTGCAGTCGGCCGGTGGGGGATCGCCCGCGGGAATCGCCATCGTGCCGGGTGACGGCTTCAACGGTTCCACCACCCAGCCCGGCCAGATCGGCTCGGGCCCCGGCGCCAACGCGAACGCCATCGCCAACTGGGACGTCGTCCCGTACCAGGACTTCACCGAAGACTTCAACATCGGCATCGTGTCGTTCCATATCAACGAGATCGATCGGGTCGAGTTCTCGTGCGAGGGTGGCCCCTGGGTTGCGGTCAACGAGATGGCCCTGAACGATCGCACGGGTGCGGTCGAGTACTGGGGCACCTTGCCCGCCGTAGAGTTCGACCAGGACGGCCTGGTGGAGATCCGCGCGATCGCCTATCCGACGATCGGCCGCCCGCGCCTGCTGCAGAGCATGTACCTGAACTGCAACGTGAACGGCACGCTGCCGAGCACGACTCGCTGGGTGTCGGCGAGCGGTAGCGACTCCGCCGACGGTTCGTCGAACAATCCGTTCAAGACGATCTACAAGGCGGCTTCGGCCATCCATGACATCCAGGGCGGAAACGCTGGCGGTGGCGTGGTCTACGTGCTGCCCGGTAACTACGACTTCCCGGGCCGCAACAGTGCCCCGGGGCACAGCGAGCCCGTGACCACCACGCGCTGGCTGACGGTCGCCGGTGCACCGGGTACGTCGCGCAACCAGGTCGTGATGACCGGATCGGACGCCCTGCTGAGCAAGCGCGTGCGCATCAAGGACCTGAAGATCCGCAACGTGTTGAGCGTCAGCCCGGCGAACCAGCCCGAGGTCTGGATCTCGAACGTCGAGATGACCCAGGAGGGTTCGGAGTACGGCCAGAGCGGCGGCGCAGGCAACTTCCACCCGGCCATGCTGCGTGGCCTTGATGGCTACTTCTTCACCCACATCTACCAGACGGATTCCTACATCCATCACACGCGGATGAACAACTCGCGCACGTCGCTCGAGCGCAACATTCTGGTCGAGGACATCCTCAGTCAGGGCTTCTACAACACCAAGGGCCTGGTGGTGAACTCCACGGTCAATGGCATCAACGCGAGCGGCACCCTGGATCACCCGGACATGATCCACTTCCAGGGCTACCCGGCGGATAACCTGATCTTCTTCAACATCCAGCTCGTGAATTGTGGCGCGCAGGGCATCTTCGCCCGCAACAACGCCACCGGAAACCACTACAGCGACATCGCGTTCGTGAACGTGGTGATCGACAACCATCCGCACTACTGGCAGAGCGACTGGTCGGTCGCCACGGACCACATGTTGTGGTGGAACGTCGCCTCGCCGTACCAGGACGTGCACTTCAAGTCCTACGAATTCCCGGCGCCGATCACGAACTTCAGCGTGCGGGATAGCGTGTTCAAGCGCATGTTCAGCCCGAATCCTTCGGTGCTCGACAACAACCACTTCTTCGAGTCGTCCGGCAGCGTGATGGGCACCAATTCGACCACGGGCAGCGATGTCGCCGCGTCGTTCGTCGCGCCGGACGCGGCTTTCCCGAACTACACGCCGGTGCAGTCGTCGCCGATCGTGGATCGGGTCGCAAACCCGCTCGTTCCGGTCGACATCAAGAACCGCCCGCGGCAGCTGCCGAGCTCCGTCGGCCCCTACGAGAAGAACTGACTCCGTAGGCTGACAGGAAACATCGCCCCGCCCGTGCGCAATGTACGGGCGGGGCGATTCCTTGTCCGGAGCACTTGTTCAACGGACGCCCTGGTGGTCTGATTCCAAGACTCGCACCGGATGAGCTCGCCGGGCGTGCTGTACCTTCCCGATGACTGCCAAAGTTTCGATCGTGATCTGCGTCTACAACGGCGGAGACTTCCTGCGTCCGGCTGTGGAGAGCGCCCTGGCGCAGACCTGGCCCAACATCGAGGTCGTGCTGATCGATGACGGCAGCACGGATGGCTGCCTGGCGTCCATCGAGTCCATCGACGACGAGCGACTGCGCGTCTTCAGTCAGCCGAACAAGGGCAAGCCCGCAGCCCTGAACCACGCACGGCGCGTGATGTCCGGGGACTTCTACGCGATTCAGGATGCGGATGACCTGAGCTACCCGCGCAGGATCGAGCGCCAGATGCAGTGCTTCGACGAGCATCCCGAAGTGGCCGCGGTCTACACCGGCTACGATCTGCTCGTCGATGATCGCCCTGTCGGGCCGCGTTTCCGCCAGAAGCCGCCGGAGGAGTGCAAGCGCGACATCCAGGCCTACCGCATGCCGGCCCACGACCCGACCGGCATGTACCGCGTGGCGCTCGTGGGCGATCTGGCGTACGACGAGGACCTGCGCGTTGTCGAGGGGCTGGACTACGTGCTGCGCGTCGGAGAGCAGCACCCGATCATGGTCTGTGGTGAGACGCTCTACTCGTACCGCTCGAACCCGGATAGCGTCACGCGCAGTGATCCGACGTTCCGCATCGAGCAGGTCAAGAAGGTGCTGCGGCGCGCCTGTGAGCGGCGTGGTACGCCCATCGAGGACGGGCCCGAGTACCTGCGCAAGCGCACCGACGGGAAGTTCAGTCGCAGTGACGTGGACAACAACGTGGCGGTCCATTTCATCGAGAGCGTGCTGGATCAGCGTCGCGCGGGAGATCGGCGGGGCGCGCTGGCGGCCGGGCTGTTCTGCGCTCGGCTGCACCCGTTCGATCTGGAGTACCTGAAGCCGCTCATCTACAGCCTCGTCCCGCTAGCCTCCCTGCGGCTCCTCAGACGCCGCGCAGACCATCCGCCGGAAGCGGCTGTCTGAAGGACGGCGGGAAGCGGCGGCCGGAGCGTAGCGCCCCCAAGCCAGGCCCAGTGCGGGTCAGCGTTGCAGAGGCCAGTCCATGGACTCGGCGGTCGCCTCGTTAGGCGTGCCGTCCGCGTTCAACGTCCCGTTCTCGACCAGGACCTGGCGCAGCCCGGCCGGGTACTGGGTCCCGAAGGGCACCCCGGCCTGGGTCGGCACGAAGCTGGTGTTCTCACGCACGAGGGTGAGGTCCTTGAAGCCGCGCCGGACACCGTTGACAAGGTAGTCGAAGTCCACGTCGGTCGTGCCGGCCACGAGGATCTCGTGTCGGTCGCTGGCCTCTACCCAGAGCGACCCGCGGCCGCGCGGCGTCAGCTGGATCGTCACGCCTTCGTGCTCGGACACCAGGCGGAACTCGTCGGGCACCTGGATGCTGGCCAGGCCTCCCGAGAGCTGGCCACTCCCACGGAAGTAGGTACCGGCCTCGTTGCCCTCGAGGCAGACGAAGCGGATCTCCTTGGAGGGATCCTCCGGGTGCGGCTGGATGAAGGCCTTGACCCCGGAGGCCGCGAGGTCGCCCGAGGAATAGACACCGTAGCCACCCGCGGAGGCCGTGAACCCGCGCACGCCGTAGTTGAGGCCGGTGGTGCTGAAGGCGAAACCCGCGACTCCGCGGCCGGAGCTGGAGAGCGTGCTGCCCGAGACGCCGTAGGTGAATCCGCTTGCCGTCGTCGCCTGGCCCTGTACGCCGACGCCGGAGGAGCTGTGGGCCTCGCCGAACACACCGTAGACCGCGCCCGTGCTGGCGGAGGCGAGCCCGTAGACGCCCGACCCGTTGGCCACCGAGGACGTGCTCTCGCCCGAGACGCCGCGGTACGTGGCGCGCCCGTCGAGCGCGGCCACGGATGCCCCGCTCGTCTCGACCAGCACCCCGGGGTCGCTCGTCGATGTGCTGCTGACATGCATGCCGGGGCCGGCGCCCGCCAGCACCTCGATCGCGCTCGTCCCGGTGTCCGAGCTTCCGTTGACGGTCAAGTGGCCCGCCTGCACGCCGTTGTTGCCGATGGACATCTTGCCCGAATCGCGCGCGACCACGACCATCGGCTCGGCGGCATCCACGTCGTCCGCACGGCCCAGGATCTCGAGCTGGTTGGCCGTGGCGTTGTAGCGCATCTTGATCCCGAAGGTCCCGTTGTCGTCCTCGGCCAGCAGCAGCTCGGAATCCGCACCGCTGCCGGTCTCGGCCGGGCAGATCCAGACCGAGCCCAGGGTCGGCGTGCCGACAGCGTGGACCGTGGCCAGGGGCGTGGTCACTCCCGCGCCGACGGCGCCCGTCGCCGTGACGTCGCCCGCGAAGGTCGGAACGATCTTGCTCCCGTCGATGGCGGCCAGGACGGCCACGTGGCTGTCGTTCACCACCAGGCGTCCGAGTTGCGACGCGCCAACCGCATCCGGGCCGATCTTCTCGGATGTGATCGCTGCAGTTGCGATCTTCCCATTGGTCACAGCCTCATCAGCGAGCTCGTCGCCCTCGATGCTGTCGCCCAGCTGGGAGAAGCTGGATGCTTCGAGGCCGTCGAGCTGGTCCGCGTTGAGCCCCGTGACCAGGACGCTCGAGGAGACCACGAGCGGGGCACTCACGGCTTCGGTCGAGATCAACTGACCGTCGGTCCGGATGTTGCCGCCCTCGACGGCCAGCTTCTCGACCGGCGTCGTCGTCCCCACGCCCACGTTGCCCGTGCCGGAGTCCACGAAGAACTCGGTCCCGAGCGGGAGCAGCTTGCCGAGCATGGGGATCGAGGAGGCTCCGATGCAGTTGCCCGGGTTGCCGGCGTCATGGATCGTCGCGTCGCAGGCCAGTACTGGCGTCTGTGGGGCCGAGCTGCTCGCGTGCGAGCCTGAGGGAGCGCCTAGTTCGCTCGTCGGCGGCGTGTCCTGCAGCGACAGCCCGGCCGTGGGCATGGGCGCGCCGCGCTGCGCGCGAACGGGGATGCGCAGGGCCTCGACTAGCCGCGTGCCGGCGTTGTGCAGCAGGACCTCGGCCGAGTGGGTCCGGATCTGGAGGTCGCGTAGCCCGTCTCCGTCGTAATCCAGCCACGTGGCGTGCATCACCTCGGTGAGCTCGTCCAGGCCGAGCGCGACGGAGCTGTCTTCGAACTGCGAACCCCGTCGCTGGCGGAACATCCTCGGCGTCCCGGCCGTTGAGAGCACGAACAGGTCCAGGCGGCCGTCGGCGTCCACGTCGATCCAGGTCGCGTCGGCCAGCGGCGCCGCCTGCTCGAGGCCCACGGATGCGGTCAGATCGTCGAACCCGCCGTCACCCAGATTGCGCAACAGCCTTGCCTGACCAAGCTCATCGATCGTGAGCAGGTCCAGGCGACCGTCCCCGTCGAAGTCTCCCCAGCGCAGGCCGCCCGCCTCCGTGTCGATATGGACCGCTCGAGCGTGGACCGGCGCTGCCTCCTGTGCGATCGCGGGGAGCGGGAACAGGGGCAGGATGTGTATGGCAAGGTGAGTCATCGCGAAGATCATCAGGTTGGTCGAAGCGTTCGAGCCTGCAGTGCCCCGATCACACAACTATTCCTGCTCGGAATCCAGCGGTTAGGGAGACGGTTGTGGTCTGGCAATGGCGTGGTTCTAGGCCGCCGCGACAGTAGACTTCACGACTCGCTCATCCCGTTAGCTCCTGGCGTGATCGCCGCCTTGGAAGAAGCCCATGTCGCCCATCAGAAGACTCTTGCCGATTGTGGACCTGCTGATGGCGCCGTTCGTCTTCCCGTCCGCCTGGTTGCTCGAGAAGGTGCGCCGCGCAGGCCTGGACCGCATGCCGCTCTGCCGCAGGGTCCTGCTCGGCGTCGGGGTGCTGCCGATCCGGAATCACTACTACGAGCCGCAGTTCGACATGCGCGCGGTCAGCCGGGACTTCGACCAGCAGCGCCCCTTGCCGGGTGTCGAGTGGAACCCCGAGGAGCAGGTCGCGTTCTGCGAGAGCCTGTCCCGTGCCGACGAGCTGGCCGACCTGCCCCTGCAAAAGCCTGGGGAGCTGGCCTTCTGGCTCGAGAACAGCACCTTCGAGGCGGGCGACGCCGAGTACTGGTACCAGCTCATCCGCTCGGTCAAGCCGCGCCGGATCATCGAGATCGGAAGTGGAAACTCGACCCTGATGGCCATCCGCGCGCTACGCAAGAACGCGGCCGAGGATCCGTCGTACGCCTGCGAGCATACCTGCATCGAGCCCTACGAGATGCCCTGGCTCGAGGACTCGGGGGTCAACATCCTCAGGAAGCGGGTGGAGGAGCTGGACGTGTCCTTCTTCGCCGAGCTGGAGGAGAACGACATCCTGTTCATCG
>JBLHKW010000109.1:0-18344 GCA_047618565.1 Planctomycetota bacterium | reverse complement strand
GTCAGCCTCCTTCTTGGGCCTCGAGCCCGCCTTTGAATTGGAGACCTCACGGTACTCCGCGTCGGAGGCTGGCCTTCTCATCCCATCTATCCGCTTGATCGCCTTGATCACGGACACGTTGGTGGCGCGGCATATCCTGCGCCGCCTCGGCCTGCCCGGTGAGGCTCCACCGTTCGCGGCGGCTCGAACGCCGCCGCAGACAGCGTTCGAGTTCTGAGGCGCCCCCCGGGTTACGGGGCCGGCAACTCGGCACTTTTGGCGCCGTTCAGTGGAAGGGTTGTAGCTCGAGTCCGCGGACTTGCTCGAGACGACGCACTCGGGCGGTGCATGAGGACAAAGACCGGCTGTTCCAGAGCTGCTCGACCGTCACGCATGGTCTGTGGCCCAGCTTCCGAGCCCAGCGCTCCTCGACCTCGCTACAGTGCTAGGCCCTGTCAAGTGGAGGTGCTTGCGTGATGCCGATGCCTCGCAACTTGAAGTTTCTCGTAGCTCTCCACGAGCCTCAGGTGTTTCTCGATTCCATCGAGCTTCATGTTTGTCGGCGTTAGCCCAAAGAACCGAACCTCGCCCGACACACTCGAGGTTGCACTGCCGACAATTTTCTCGTCGTACATCCGAGTGAGACTGGGGATGTAGTTTTGAAGCTCGAGATCTTCACGGAGCGTGATGTCGAGAACAGTCTTCAAGACCTGGTAGAACCTCCTCCGCGCGGGCACGTTGTCGTTGTACTGCAATAACATGTCCAGCCAGCCGTTCGCTTCTTCGTGCTTTCCGAGAGCCAGGCAGATAAGAGCGTTGAGCTCACTGATCGTGCATTTTCCCCACGTGGAAGTTTCGTCGAATGCAACGCCAATCAGGAATGCAATCGACGTGTACCCATCAAGCTCACTTTCTTCGAGCCTCTCGAGCAGGCGCAAGAGAGCTTCATCGTTGAGTGAGTGGATGTTGAGCACGTCTTCCCTGAAGGCGAGTCCTTTGTTCGTGTTGTCCCAAACAAGATCCTCTGCTTGATAGATCTCCGAATAGCCGGGAACCAAAATTCGGCAGGCACTCGCCCCGAGATCCTCGTAGTCCGCGATGTAGACCTCTTTGTTCAGGTCGCTCAAAATCCCCATCAAGTACTGATACTCTTCTTCCGTCGAGCCCGCGAAATCCCAATCGTGGAACTCGTGATCAGCGGCCTGGCTGAAGAATTTCCAGGAGACCACCCCGCTCGAGTCAATGAAGTGCTCAACCATGTTGTTCGGCTCGCGAATGGCGAACTCGTTGAACGTAGGCGGTGGAACATCGTTCAAGCCCTCAAAGCTTCGGCCTTGCATCAACTCCGTGAGGCTTCTCTCAAGAGCTACCTCAAACTTGGGATGCGCCCCGAATGAAACGAATGCACCACCCGTTCTGGGGTTCATGATCGCTACACACATCACAGGGAATCTCCCTCCGAGCGAAGCGTCCTTCACCAAAACGGGGAAGCCCTGGTCTTCTAGCTTCGCGATGCCCGCAACAATCGTCGGGAATCGTTCGATCACAGCCTTGGGCACATCAGGAAGCGTGAGTTCCTCGAGGATGACCTGCTTCTTCACCGCGCGCTCCAGGATTTCAGACAGGCACTGCACGCGTGCTTCGTAGCGTGTGTTGCCCGCGCTCATGCCGTTGCTGACAAAGATATTCCCAACGAGATTGGCGGGGACATGGACCGTCTGTTGGTCGGACTGCCGCGTGAACGGAAGAGCGCAGATGCCGCGTTCGATCGCGCCAGAGTTTGCGTCTACAAGATGGGAAGCTTTGAGGTCATGGTCGCAGTCAAAAACCTCCATGAAGCGTTCGTCCATCAAGCCTTCGGGGATTGAATCGTTCGGCCCGGGCTTGAACCACTTCTCGTTGGGGTAGTGGACGAACTCGGCCTGTGCTCTTTCTTCGCCCAGGTAGAAGTCGTTGTAGAAGTAATTGTTGCTCATTCGCTCGAGGTACTCCCCGAGTGCCGAACATAGAGCTGCGTCCTTCGTCGCGCCCTTTCCGTTTGTGTAACACATGGGCGACTCGGCATCGCGGATATGGACGGACCACACGTGTGGGACGATGTTTCTCCACGTCGCAATTTCGAGCTTGATACCAAGCGACTCGATGAGGCCGCTCATGTTGGTGATCGTCTCTTCGAGCGAGCAGTCCTTCCCTGGAATCATGGTTCGGGCACCATCTTCAGAGTCACTCTCGTAAAGCAGGCCCGTCTCCTTACCCAGAGTGCTGACCGAATCGACCTGGAATCCCAGGTCGTTTTGAATCACTCGCTTTACAGTGCAGCGGTCCATCGCACTGATGATTCCGTCCCGATGCTCGTCAGAGAGCCCTTCCGGAAGTGCAGCGCTAATTTTGAACGTCTGTTGATACCTGTTCGCCGGGTCAACGATGTTGTCCTGAACGATGCTGATGTCTTCGGTGGGTATGTCGTTGGCGTTGCAGTACACCTTGACGAAATAGCCAGCGCAGAGTGCAGACGAGGCCAGCAAGTACTGAAAGGGATTTGGAGCCGTCCCATCGCCCTTGTACCGAACAGGTTGGTCGCTGATGACCTTGAAGTCATCAAAGCTGGCCTCCAGTCTGAGGTTGTCCAGAAACCGAACTTTTATCTGCATGTTGTTCTTCGGGGTTCGCTCATCGAGTCATCAGCAGTTCGCTCGGACATGAAGGTCAAAGTCGAACGTCGGATTCCGCTTACAACGGGGATCGAGAGTCTGCGGCTGATCGAGAAGGGAGAGTGTAACAAGACTCTCGAGGTCAGCCGTTCGACAGAAAGGCGGACGTACCGAGCCAGAGCAAAATCCGACGGGCATCTGCCTCAACGGCAGGCAACACCAGCCGGAGCATCGCAGGCCCCTTGGAATACCCATCCGCCGCTGATGCCCTGCTCGACCCCGTCGCGACTGCCGGTGCGTACGACCGACCAGTAGGAGACCAGTCCATCGCGGGGCATGCGCTCAACGATCACTTCGAGCCCGTTATCGAGCCGCTGCCGGTGAACCTCGCAAGGAGATGCACCCTGCGCCGCGCCCCTGCTGGCGATGGAAATGGGCCCCGACGGGCGACCCGAGGCTGAGCAGCTGATGGGTGCCGTTCAGGCGAGCAGGAGGGGGATCAGGGTCTTCATCTTCGTGGGCGGTGCGTTCAATGGGGTGCGCCGGGGCGAATTTACGGGGCGGTAGACCACGCGATCCGGGCTGATTTGGCCCGTGGCGACAGCCAGGTTGCCTTCCACCTGCCAGCGGCCTGCGTCGGGCTGTGGCCTGAATCAGCTGCGGGTTGAACCGATCGCCGGTAGGCCTATACAACTGGGCTGGCGGCTCAGCCGCTCCGGGTGAGCCGAATCGGACGAATCTTCCCGTTCGGGCCGAGGCCAGTCGTTCGATCGTGGAACCCAATGCTCGCGCGTCACTGCGCGCCAATCTGAGAGGGCCTGATGCTGACGTTGCAGGACTTGCCGGGCGTGGGCCGAGCCAAAGCTCCGCGCTCGCTCGCGTGGCGGTCGGTACCCATGGCGCTGCCGTGCTTGCTCCTCGGTCTCGCACCCCTGGTCGCGGCGCATTCTGACGATTCCGACCACTCGATCCACGACCGGGTGTTGGAGCTCGAGATCCGCGCGACGGACCCGACGATCGAGGGCCATGGGCCGTCGATCGTTGAGCAGTACGAGGTCGGATTCAGTGGGACGCTGCACATCTGGACTCGCTCGGATCAGGATCTCTTCCTCCGGGCCAACGACCTCCAGGCGGGTTCGTTGCTTGGCGAGGACGAGGATTCGGGGGGCGGGACGACTCCCTATCTGATGTTGGACGTTCAAGAGGGGAGCACCCTGGCCGTCACCGTCGCGGGCAAAGCTGGCGCGTCGGGCGCGCCCTTCGAGCTGTGCTTCGCAGCGGTACCCGCGCTCGAATCGGTCACGGGCGCGGTCGCTCTTGGCCAGGAGACACTCGCGGCCGTGGCCGAGCTGAGGGCTGGCATTAGCGCCACGGACATCCACTCCGGTGAGCTTCACGTGCGCCTGGCGACGGACC
The DNA here is from genome assembly GCA_047618565.1 of Planctomycetota bacterium. Lineage (GTDB taxonomy): Bacteria > Planctomycetota > UBA1135 > UBA1135 > JBLHKW01. The sequence continues at coordinate 14,298 of JBLHKW010000109.1, read as the reverse complement.
TCGTCCAGGTTCTCTCCGGGTCGAACAGCGGGATGGACGAAGCTCTGGCCGGCGTACTCGGCCTCCTCGCGGTGCGGGCCGAACAGCTTCAGATACCGGGGCCAGCGAGCGCCGCCCGCAGGACGCTGGTCCTGTTCCATGACCGTACGCGCCCTGCGACCCACGCGGATGTTCTCGATTCCCGACTCCACCTCGCCGCGAACCTGTTCGCGATCAGGGACCGCGCCGGGGCGAGCGCGCTCCTCGACGGAGTCGTTCAGTCGTGTACCGCCTCCCGTTCGCCGAGCGATCCCATCCTGCTGAGAGCTCTCGCCCAGCTGGCCCAGGTCCGGCGCGCCTCCGGGGACTACCCGGGCGCGCTCGATCTGCAGCAGCGCGTCGTCAACGTCCGCCTCGGCGAACTCGGGAAGGACGACCCCGCGATTCTGAGTTTGCGGAATCAGCGAGCCATGTGGCTGGCCGAGTCGGGTGATCTCGACGCGGCTGTCGCGATTCAACGTGGCTTGCTAGACGACTGCCAGCGCGTACTGCCGGCGAACGATCCAATCTTCATTCAGGCTCAACGCCAACTTGCCCTGTCTCTTGGGAGTGGGGGCGATTTTCGCAGTGCGGTCACTCTTCAGAAGGCTGCCCTGGCCGGCCTGGAGGCCATCCGGCCCGCCGATCACCCACAGCTACTGGGCGCGCGCCTGGACCTGGCGGACTCATTCCGCAACCTCGGTGAGTTCCGTGCTGCGTACGCTCTCCAGCAGCAAGTTGTCGCAGCCTATTCGACGATAGGCACGGTGGATCGCGTCGGTCTACTGCGGGCGCGGGGGGACCTGGCGCTCACCCTGATCGATCTGGGGGATGTGGATGGGGCACGGGTGCAGACGGACGCACTCGCGCTGGCCATGCAGGGGTACGTGCTGGATTCACTCGTACTCTCCCCGGGCCAGATCCGGGAAGTCGTCCTCTCGGAGCGCGATCGGCTCGGCCAGGTCCTGTACCTGGCGACCCTGGCGGGTGCCGGGAGCGCTATCGGGTCCCGGGCCATTGAGCTCGGCGAGACCATGCGCTGGGTCACCGCTGACGCGGGACAGATCCCGGATGCGCAACTTGACGACCCGCAGATTGCTGGCCTGCTGGCGGCGAGAGCTGGGCTGCAATCCAATGTCGCTGGCCTGGCGCTGGCTCCGGCGAGTGACACGACGCTCGTCCGGATCTCGACCGAGGGCGACCGGATCGATGAAGAGTTGCGTGGCTGCCTGGCTGGCCGAGGCCTCGTTGCAGGGCCCGTCAATCAACTACTGCTCGCGGCCGCGCTGCGGCCCGATGAAGTGGCTGTTGGATACCGACGGATTTCACATTGGGACCGGGGCCCGACGCGCGGACAGCTAGCCCCGGGAATCGACCACCTGGTAGCGAGCGTTATTCGTCCCGACGGATCCTTCGCCTGGATCGACCTCGGGCCCATGGCCGAGATCGAACTGCTGATCTCAGCCTGGCGCGCATCCATCGGCCAACCCGTTGGCGGTGGCTCCGTTTCGATAAGGGTGAGCCAGGCAGGTTCCGAAGCCGACACCCCGTCGGGCCGTCGCCTGCGTCAGCGTGTCCTCGATCCGATCCTGGTCGCGGCCGGAGACCAGGTCCGCTCGCTATTCGTCGTGCCCGACGATTCCCTGTTCCTGATTCCCCTCGACGGCCTGCCGCTGGAATCCGGTGAGCGCGTCGGCGATCGAGTGCGCATCGTTAACGAGGTCTCCTTCGCATGCCTCCTGGCCCCTTACATCGGTCCCCTGGGCCCGCCCGGACTCCTGGTCGTCGGTGGAGTCGACCACGGCGCAGCTCGGGGCGGGGCCCGATCCGTACAGATGACGCGCTTGTCGAACACCGGGTCCGAGGCTCAAATGACCGCGGCCCTCTTCCAGGGATTGACCCGATCCGAGGCCGTGCTCTTGACCCGCCGCGCCGCGACGAAGTCGGCACTGTTCACCCAGGCGCCCGGAATGCGCTTCCTCCACCTGGCGGTCCAGGGATGGATCGGCCAGCAGCCCCAGGCGTCCAGTCTGCGTGGATTGAAGGTAGCCAGCACCGCACCGCAATACTCCCAGGGCCTCGCCCTTGCGCAGGCGAATCTGGGACAAGACTCCTTCGGCCGCTACCCAGGCATCCTGACATTCGAGGACCTCTACTCCCTCGACCTCTACGCCTGCGAACTGGCCGTCGTGACCCCGTGGCAACCGACCGCCGCCTTCGGCCCCAGCGCCGAGGTCATCCAGACTCTGCAGACCGCTCTCCAGGCCGCCGGCGCCCGCAGTTCGCTCACTTCCCTGTGGCCCGTGGACGAAGAAGCCGCGCGCGCCCTGTTGAACCACTTCTACACCCAGCTCTGGAGCGAAGAACTCGGAAAGGCCGACGCCCTATGGCAGGCCAAGCAGGCACTCCGAGACGAGGGACGTCCGCCGGCGCATTGGGCCGGCTGGGTGCTCACGGGCGATCCGAACTAAGGTAGAGCACCCATGCTTACCGCCGTGCTCGCCGCCACCCCGCTTCTGCTCGCTCAGGAGTCCGCGCCCGTGCCTCCGACGCCCTTCGACCGCGTCATCGTGATACCGAGCCAGGATCGATCTCGCACCAATCTGATCCCGGATCGTTCGTCTCGACTGTGACCACAGCCCGGCTCGCCCGCCATCACCTCTGCGCTGCCGAGACGCTCAAGGAAAGGTCTCCTCGAGACGGGTGAACCAGGATCAGATTGGTGCGAGATCGATCCTGGCACCGTATCGCGGAAATGGTGCGGCTTCGTATGGGCGAACGCGCAAGATGGTCGGGCATGAGCAATTCCGTGAGCTTCCCGCCCAAGGATCGCCCGCTGCGCCGCGACGTTGGGCGGCTCGGCGCTTTGCTGGGGCGACTCCTGCGCGAACTTGCGCCGGCCGGCGTATTCGAGACGGTCGAGTCGGCTCGCCTCGCGTCGCGCCGCCGACGCAAGGGCGATGCGGCGGCGGGCGCCGAGCTCGAGAGGATTCTCCAATCTCTGACTCCTGCGGATGGGCTCGAGGTCGTGCGCGCGTTCAGCGCCTATTTCGGCGTGGTCAACATGGCCGAGCAGGTCCACCGCTTGCGACGCCGGATCGACTACCTGCGCGAGGATGTCGCGCAGCCCGGAAGTCTGCGTGCGGTCACCTGCGAGCTCGCGCGCCGCGGCACGTCGATCGAAGAGGTCACGGCCGCACTGCAGTCGATCGTCGTCGAGCCGGTCTTCACGGCCCACCCGACGGAATCGGTGCGGCGCACCTTGCTCAAGAAGGACCAGCGCCTGGCGCGCGTCCTCGTGGCGCGCTTTCAGGAGAAGACGCTCGATCCCGTGGCCCTCGCGACCCTCGACCGGGTCGCGGCGCTCGAGATCGCCTCGGCCTGGCAGACCGAGGAACAGCTACCCGGCCGCCCGACGGTCGCCGAGGAGGTCGAGCACGTGCTGTTCTTCCTGGCCGACGTTCTGTTCCGCGTCGTACCGGCCGTCCATGAGGAACTCGAGCGCGCACTCGAGCTGGCCTACGGTCAGTCTATCCCCATCGAGCGCCCGCTCTTGCGCTTCGCATCCTGGGTTGGCGGCGACATGGACGGCAATCCGAACGTGGGCGCCGACACCATGCGCGCGACCCTCGGGCGACACCTCGAACTCGCCCTGCGGCGCTACGGCGACGAGATGCGCGGGCTGCACGAGCACCTGTCGCAGTCAACGACGCGCGTCGCCGTCGACGAAGCGGTACTCGCGCGCGTGCGCGAGTACGCCATTCGCCTTCCCGACGACTTCGGCGCCGTCCCGGCGCGCTACGGCGAGATGCCCTACCGCCAGCTGCTGTGGCTGATGGTGGCGCGCCTCGAGCGCAAGCGAAACCGCACGAAGGGCGGCTACGGTCTGCCCGCCGAATTTCGCGCCGACCTCGAGCTGATCCGCAGCAGCCTTGCGAGCCACGGCGGTTCACTCGCCGGCCTGGCTCTCGTCCGGCGCGCGCTCTGGCGCGTGGACGTCTTTGGCTTTCACCTCGCTGCGCTCGACGTACGCCAGGATGCCGAGGTGCACCGACGCGTCGTGGGCCGGTTGCTCGACGACCCGCAGTTCTCGACGCGGCCCCCGAACGAGCGTGCGGCGCGCATTGCCCTGGCGCTGAGGACCGAAGGCACGCCTGGGCACGACGGCCTCGACGAGGAGACCGTTCACACGCTCGACGTCTTCCGCGCCCTGGCCGAGGCCCACGAGCGTTATGGAGCGCAGGCGCTAGGACCCTACATCATCTCGATGGCCCAGGGACCGGACGACGCGCTCGCCGTGCTCCTGCTCGCACGCGCGGGCGGATGCGTCGACGCCGACGGGCGCGTTCCCCTGGATGTCGCTCCGCTGTTCGAGACGGTGGACGACCTCGATGCGGGCCCCGACGTGCTGCATGCGCTCTGTCAGGACCCGACCTACGCGGAGCATCTGGCCGCACGCGGAAGCCGCCAGATCGTGATGCTCGGCTACTCCGACAGCAACAAGGACGGAGGCATCGCCGCATCGCGCGTCGCGCTCGTCCACGCCCAGGAACGCCTGGTCGCCGCGGCCGCAGAACTCGGCCTCGCGCTGACTCTCTTCCATGGGCGCGGCGGCTCGATCAGCCGGGGCGGTTCGAAACCGCGTGCAGAGATCCTCGCCGCTCCGCCGGGCGCGCTCGACGGGCACGCGCGCTCTACCGAACAGGGCGAGATCATCGACGGCAAGTACGGTCTGCGCGGCATCGCCACGCGCACGCTCGAGGTGGCGCTGGGCGCACTGCTCGAGCGCAGCGCGGGCGGCGACGGGACCCGCGCGGCTACGGAGGAACAGCGCGCCATCGCTCAGACCGTGAGCCATGCCAGCCGTGCCGCCTACCGCGCGTTCGTACACGACGAGCCTGATTTCCCCGCGCTGTTTCAGGACATGACCCCCATTGACGTCATCGAGCGCCTCGAGATCGGCTCGCGCCCGGCCCGACGTCGCAACATGCGCGGAGTCGGGGACCTGCGCGCGATCCCATGGGTCTTCGCGTGGACCCAGTGCCGCGCAGTGCTTCCGGGCTGGTTCGGCGTCGGCACAGGTTTGGTGGCCGCCATCGAGGTCCACGGCCTCGAAACAGTTCGCCTGGCCATACGCGATTGGCCGTTTCTGGCGCTGCTCGTCTCGGATGTCGAGACGGTCCTGGCCAAGAGCGACCTCGACATCGCAGCCCGCTACGCCCAGCTCGCCGGCGACGTCGGCACGCGCCTCTACCCGGTCATTCGATCCGAACACGAGCGCACCATCGCAGCCGTGCTCGAACTCGGCCAGGCGCACGAACTCCTCGAACACGATCCGACCCTGCAGCGTTCGATCCGGCTGCGCAACCCGTACGTGGATCCGATGAGCTTCGTCCAGGTCGACCTGCTACGCCGCTGGCGCGCGGGCGGCCGCGAAGACGAAGAGCTCGAGCGCGTACTCGTCCAGACTGTACGTGGCATCGCCCGCGGCTTGTGCAACACGGGGTGATGACTGAAGGGGCCTTCTCGCAGACGGCTCCGTACCCTGCTCCGGAGACAGGTGAACCAGGATCAGATTATTGCGAGATCGATCCTGGCACCGTATCGCGGCGTCTGGTCAGCAGGCCATCGCGGTCGAAGCCCAGTTGCACACTCTTGCCGTGGCGCTCGTAGGCAAAGGGATCCGTCGAACGTGGCTCTCCCCAGGCGGCTGTCACCATCTCTGCCGTCATTCCGCCCGCGACCCATCCGGCGGCGATGAGGCGACGAAGACGTGATGACAGGTCTGGCCGGTTCTCGAGGAAATTGCGCCGCCTGGTCAGCGTCTCTGCGGACGGCTCGAAGGGCCTGGAGCGCACGCCTCGGACGGCCAGCGTCTCGTGCTCGATCAGGACGTCGCACGACTCGCTCCTGCGCATGCGGGAGTACCGATAGGGGAGGTCCTGAAGGGCGCGCCAGGCGAACCGGAACTCGTACTGACTCCCGGTGGTGAGGACGTGGACCCGGCTCCGGTCGACGAGTGCGGCGAAGGGCTGCTGCAGGACGTGCTTCGATGCTTCCAGGAAGGCACGCGCTTCCCGTTTGTGCGTCGGCAGGAAGAGAAAGCCCGCGTCCAGCTCGCAACCCAGCGCGAGGTCGATCTCGTCGACGGCCTCGAGGACCCCCTTCGCCACACCGGCAAACGCGCTTCGTTCCGCTTCGGTGGGCATGACTTTGGCGAGGCTCGACGTACAGCCACCCGACGCCAGGTTCACCCAGAACAGGTCTCCGTCGCGGAACTCCAGGCACGTGTCGATGCCGTACGCGTCGGGTCCGTCGGGATCGAGCTGCGGTGGCAAGGTCGCCAGGCCGTGCTCCCGCACTCCTCGGAGGATCCGCTCGAACTTCTGCCTTCCGATCACCGCGGTGGAGTACGGACCTTCCGCAGTCTCCCACTTCGATCCATCGTAGACGGTGACACGGTAGTCGCCGGCGTTCCAGTCGTAGCCGAGTTCAACGCGGCGTCGGACGATCGGGCCACCGATGCCACCGCGGATGCCCTCCGTGAGGACCACCGAGGAGAAGCGCGGCTCTTCCGGAGCCGCCCCGGCCTGGCATGTTGTCGCCAGAAGCATGAGGGAAGTCATGAGCATGGCTCTTCATCGGCCCGGCGATGGTTGGAGGTTTACTCTCCGCTTTCCCATGTTCGAAAAACCGGTGCATTCGCTCCTCTCCGTCGGTGTCCGCGGGCTCAGCCTGGAGCATCGCTCCGTTCAGCGGGTCACGCGTCCTGCACAGCGAGTCCGCGACGTTCTGAATGGCGAGCAGGCTCGAGGACCTGCGGACGTAGGTCGTGCACTTCAAAAGGATGAACCTCTCGGGTATCCTTGAAGGGTCGCGCAAGTTCAGTGTTCACTTCGAAGGTTTGGACAATGAGTTTTCTCCCATGTCGGCATTCCGTTTGCAGTGTCTGGATCGCTCTCGCACCGTGCTTGGCGTCCGCCGCTGCCCCGCAGGATTCCATTCCCTTTACCGAGGAAGCCGCCGTACGCGGGGTGGACCACCTGTTCGGTTCGACTGTCGACGGCTTCGGATCGGGCATCGCGTTCGCCGATCTGGACATGGACGGCGATCCGGATATCGTCGCGGTGGGCCATATACTGGGCTACATCGGAGTCTTCGAGAACGATGGAATGGGCCATTTCACGGCTCGATCGGACGGTATTGAGGGAAACGCGTTCCCTTATTCCATCGGGATCTCGGTCGCCGACTACGACGCGGACGGTGATCTCGATCTGTTCATCACCGTCAAGGATGCGCCCTGCGTGTTGTTGCGAAATGACGGTGATTTTCAGTTCGTCGACGTGGCCTCCGAAGCTGGGGTCGACCACAGTGGTCCGGCGCAGGGGAGTACGTGGGGAGACTACAATGGTGATGGGTGGCCGGATCTGTACGTCACCATTCGCAAGGAATTCGGTGGGGGCAATCTGTTCTATCGCAATCGCGGCGACGGTACGTTCGAGGAGATCGCAGCGATGCTCGGCATCGACATGGCGACGGAGGGAATGAGCTTCCACGCGACGTTTGTGGACTACAACCATGATCGTCTGCCCGATCTCTACCTGTGCTCCGACAAGGGGCAATTCTGTACCGAGATGCGGAACCACCTCTGGGAAAACCAAGGGCAGACGTTCGTCGAGGTGACCGATGCGTCCGGCACGGAGGCCTGTGTGGCCTGCATGGGGATCGCGGTCGGCGATCTGGATGCCAATGGCCATACGGATTTCTACTGCACGAACCTGCCCTACGGGAACGTGCTGCTCCTGAACCAGGGCGACAAGACCTTCGTCGACGCGACCCAGATGGCCGGGGTCGGTTCCTACCTCACGGGGTGGGGGACCATCTTTCTGGACTACGACAACGACGCGGACCTGGATCTGTACGTCTGCAACGATGGGCCCAATCGGATCTACGAGAACAAGCAGGTCTATCCGCTCGTGGACGTCGCGCCGCAGATCGGCCTCGCGACGGAGAACCTCTCGAGTTGTGTGGCCGCGGCAGACGTTGACAACGACGGCGACCTGGACATGTTGGTCGAGGGCCGGTTGACACAGCTCCTGTTGTTCATCAATCACGAGGACGACAACCACAACTGGCTCCAGGTCAAGTTGTTCGGAAACGACGCGAACACCCAGGCGATAGGGGCCCGGGTCGTGGTTCAGACCGGAGCGAGCACCCAGTACCGCGAGATTCACGCGGGCATCGGCTTCAAGTCGAGCAACAGCCTGGTGGCCTCATTCGGTCTCGGCGACGCCACGATCGTCGAGCGAGTCAGTGTGGAATGGCGAAGTGGAAACACGACGACGCTCACCAACGTGGCGGTCAACCAGCGCCTCATCATCAATAAGGGCACCTTCCCGCCCCTGCCGCGCGGGCCCTTGCCGACCCCTCCGCCTTGAGCCGTGGATCGTGAATCGTCGCGAGATCGGCTGCGACCGGTCCCTGGGGTCCCGACACGCTCGCGGGACTCGACAGGCCCCGTGCCGACTCCCATCTCGCTGTCCCGGATCAGGAGCCCTCACGGTACTCTGCGTCGGAGGTTTGGCTTCTCATTCCATCCATCCTGACGATGTGGCCACCCTGTGGGGCGACATCGAAGTGTTCACGCGCACCATGCAACCGATATCCGTCCAGTCTGCCCTGTGATTCCCTTCGTCCTCCTGGCGGTCGGTCTCGCGGGGCCCGCGCTTCCCATGGACGAACTGTCCGTGATGGAGTCCCTGATCCCGCGCGCCGAGTTCTTGCTGGCCGATTCCGGCTGCATCGACTGCCACCCGGTGCCCGCGTTGATCAGGACCCGTCTCGAGCCGCGTCGTGCGCCGCGGCTGGCCGGCCTCGGCGCACGCGCCACCGGAAACTGGTTGGAGCGTTTCCTGGCGACGCCCGCCCTGCACGGCCCCGCGCCGGACCTGACCTCGTCCCTGGATGGGGCCGAGTTGAAGGCGCTGGTGCACTTCCTGCGCTCCGAACCCGGCGATGTCGTCGCTCGATCGGTCCACTCCGCAGCGCGCCTCGAGAGCGGCCGACGTCTGTTCCACACCATCGGATGCGTTGCGTGCCACGAACCCTACGAGGAGGCCTGGGAGAGTGACCTGCCCTACTGGTTCACACCGGAGGAGGCGCGCACGAGCGCCGGTGATGGGCATTCAGAGCTCGTCGCGACCGACGAACGCTACGTGACGCCTGGAACCTTTGCTGCCGTCACGGTGCGGCTCGACGATCTCGACGAGCGTCACACGGTCGACTCGCTCACGGGTTACCTGCTCGATCCTGAGAGCATCGATCCGGACGGGCGCATGCCGAGTTTCGACCTCACCCCGCGCGAGGCGCGCGATCTGAGCGTGTACCTCCTGCGCGACCAGGCTCTGGGCCGCGAACGTGTCTTCCAGGGTGTTCCGGGCCTGGCCTTCGAACGCTTCGACGAGGTCTCCGGGTCGGAGCTTCCGGACTTCGACGTGCTGGAGGCTGCGGACAATGGTGTCGTCGCGGACCTGATTGGATTACCCGAGCACCCGGAGGATCACTTTGGCCTGCGTTTCACGGGCGTGATCCGGATCCCTGTGGCCGGTGACTGGACCTTCGAGCTGACCTCGGACGACGGGTCGCGGCTCGAGATCGACGGCGAGTGCGTGATCGACAACGACGGGCAGCACGGCCCCACGACGGTCTCGTACACGCATGCGCTCGATGCTGGCGCGCACGCGATCCGGGTGGAGTTCTGGGAGGAGAGTGGCGGGGAGCTACTCGAGCTCACGTGGCAGGGGCCGGGAGTCGCGCAGGCCTCGCCCCCGGCCGAGGCCTTCGAACACTCTGCGCTGGTCTATCGCGGAACGGATGGGGCTGCGGTCGAGCCCGCGCTCGTCGCGCGCGGTGCTGCCATCTACGAGCGGCTCGCGTGCGCGGTTTGCCACGCGGACGAGGGCGCACGCGCGCCGCGCCTGTCCGATCTGTCTCCGGGCCATGCGGCGTGCATTGGCGATTCGCCTGCGGAGGGCCTGCCCCGCTACTCATTCTCGGCGGCGGACCGGCGTGCACTGACCGCGTTGCTTGCCGACCCGGATGGCATGAGCGAGCCACTCGCGGACGCCGAACGCGTCCAGCGCAGCCTCATTCGCTCGCGCTGCTACGCCTGCCACCGACGCGACGGAATCGGTGGTCCGCATCCCGAGCGCGCGGACCACTTCCGACCGAGCGGCGACTTTGACCTGGGTGAAGAAGGGCGCATCCCCCCGCACCTCACGGGTGTAGGCTCGAAGTTGCTGCCCGATACGTTGCGCGCCGTGCTGCTCGAAGGGGATCGCGTCCGGCCATACGTGGCGACGCGCATGCCGCGCTTCGGTATGGAACGCGTGGAGCCGCTCGTCTCCCTATTCGCCGACGTCGACGGCACGCTTGCGTGGGATGCACCACCCGCGACGCCCGAGCTGCGGCGTGCGGGCCGGCAGCTCGTCGGCACACAGGACGGCCTGGGCTGTATTCAGTGTCATCGCTACATGGACGTTCCGTCGCTCGGTATTCAGGCGGTCGACCTGATGCACGTGAAGGATCGTCTGCAACCCGGTTGGTTCGCCCAGCTCCTGCTCGACCCGCAGGCGGTCCAGCTGAATACGCGCATGCCGTCGTTCTGGGAGCACGGGCGCAGCCCGGTCGACATTCTCGAGCGCGACCCCATGCGTCAGACCGCAGCGATTCTGGCCTACTTCGACCAGGGTGACACGGCCCCGCTGCCTCCCGGCCTGGTGACCCCCGACAGTGCCTACGAGCTGGATACCGACGGGGGCACGCGCTCCGTCAGCGTGTTCATGCAAGGCCTGTCGCCGCGCACCATGCTCGTGGGTTCACCCGAGGGCGTTCACATCGCGTTCGACATGCAGCACTCGCGCCTCGCGCGCATCTGGACGGGTCGGTTCTTCAACGCGAAGGGTACGTGGGAAGGGCGCGCCGGCGTGCTCGAGCTGCCCCCTGGCGACGATTTCATCGAGCTACCCGGTGGCACGCCGGTCGCGATCCTGACCTCGGCCCTGAGCGCCTGGCCGGAGGATGACCCGCAACGCCTTGGCCAGTCTTACGATGGACAGGCGCGTCCAACCTTCCGCTATCGCGTCGGTCCGATCACCGTCGCCGACAGCTCGATGCCCGCCGACGACGGAGCCAGCTTGCTGCGCCATCTCGAACTGCGCGCCGACGAAGCACTGCCCGGGGTGCGCGTGCGCCTGCTCGACGACGGACCGCAGGATTCGTACTCGGTGCGGGTGATCGGCCCGACCGGCCGAAATGCCGGCGCGGCGCCGATCGTGGCGCGTACCATCGATGGCCGAATCGAGCGCCTCGTCCTGCCGCAATGGAAGCCGGCCGAGCGAGGCTTCGTGGCGAACCTGAAACTGGAGTACCGCTGGTGATGTTCGCAGCTGCCTTGCTCAGCCTCGCTATCGGACAGCTCTCCGATGCGACCTACACGATCGAGACCCTGTCGTCGCCGGACGACGTGGTGTTCGAAGTAAGCGGACTGGCGCTGCTCCCTGACGGTCGCCCGATGGTGGCTACCCGACGCGGTGAGCTGTGGATCGTCTCCGGGGCCTACGGGGACGAACCGACCTACGCGCGCTTCGCGGAAGGCCTGCACGAGCCGTTGGGGCTGCTACAGCACGACGGCTGGATCTACGTGGTTCAGCGCGGCGAACTCTCGCGCGTGCGCGACACCGACGGTGACGGGCGCATCGACGAGCTCGAAACGATCTGCGACGACTGGAGCATCTCGGGCAACTACCACGAGTACAACTTCGGGCCGCGGCTCGACGACCAGGGCAACTTCTGGATCACGACCAACAAGCCCTTTGGCAGCGAGCCCTTCGGACGCGCGGATTGGCGCGGCTTCGCCCTGCGCATCTCGCCCGCGGGCGAGATGCTGCCCACCTGTGCCGGACTGCGCTCTCCCGCCGGAATCGAGAAGAGTCCCTGGGGCGCGATGTTCTACACCGACAACCAGGGCGAGTGGTGCGGCGCGAGCAAGCTGGCCCTGCTCGAACCCGGTGACTTTCACGGCCACCCCTGGGGCATCTTCTCGTGCGAGCGACCGGCGTGGCCTTACGGTCCCGTCGCTGCGCCCCCGGACGGCCGACCCATGCACGAGGTCGCGGCGGAGCATTCGAGCCTCAAGATGCCCGCCGTCTGGTTTCCCTACGACAAGATGGGCAAGTCGCCGGCCGGCATGCTCTGGGACACGACCGAAGGGGGCTTCGGGCCCTTCACGGGCCAGCTCCTGGTCGGCGACCAGCACCACTCGGCCATCTTTCGCGTGTGTCTCGAGCAGGTCGACGGTCACTGGCAGGGCGCGTGCATGCCGTTCCTCGACGGCTTTCGCAGCGGCGTGCTGCGCCTGGCCTGGGGGCGCGATGCAACGCTCTTCGTGGGTTGCACGAACCGTGGCTGGGGTTCCCGTGGGAACTCGACCGAGGGCTTGCAGCGCGTGACGTGGACGGGTGAGACGCCTTTCGCCTTCCATAGCGTAGCTGCGCTCAAGGACGGCTTCGAGCTGCACTTCACGCAGCCGCTCGAGCGGGATCTGGCATCCGACCCCGACAACTTCACCGTCGAGAGCTACACCTACCTGCTGCACGAACCCTACGGCAGCGACGAGGTTGAGCGCGCGCAGCTGAACGTGGCTGCGGTGCATGTGAGCGGCGATGCGCGTTCGGTGCGCTTGGAGATCGAGGGCCTGCGCAGCGGGTTCGTGCACGAGATCGCGGCAAACGTGCCCTCGCAGACGGGCCTTCGTCTGCGCGATGCGCGCGCCTACTACTCCCTGATCCGTCGACCCCGGTGACGGTAACCGAGATCTTCACCCTCTCCGCCTGCCAGCCCCATGCACTACCGCACCGTCACGATCCTGGGCGCATCCCTTCTGGCCGCCTGCCACGCGCGGTCCCCTTCCTCGCCGCAGGATGCCCAGGCGACTCGCCCGAACATTCTCTTCATCTACTCGGATGACCACGCCACCGCGGCCATCGGTGTCTACGCCGACTCGGTCATCTCCGAACACGCTCACACTCCCAACATCGATGCTCTGGCCAGGGGCGGACTGCGCTTCGATCGAGCCTTCTGCACCAACGGGATCTGTGCTCCGGCGCGCGCCGTGATCCTGACCGGCCTCCACAGTCACCTCAACGGCGTACCCGACAACCTGTCCGTATTCGACGGTTCGCAAACCACCTTTCCCAAGCGGCTGCGCGCCAGTGGCTACCAGACGGCACTGATCGGCAAGTGGCATCTGCGCAGCACACCCACCGGTTTCGACTACTGGGACGTCCTACCTGGCCAGGGCCAGTACTACGCGCCCGACTTCGAGCGCCCGGGACCCAACTATGTCGAGGGTGCCCCCAAGACGGAAGGGACCGTGGAGCGTCGGCGCGTCGACGGTTACGTGACCGGAGTGATTACCGACCTGGCCATCGATTGGCTGGAGCAGGTTCGCAATCCGGATGAGCCGTTCCTTCTGATGGTTCAGCACAAGGCCCCGCACCGCTCTTGGATGCCGGGCCCTGATGAACACGCGCTCTACGCATCCCAGTCCCTGCCCGAGCCGGCCACCCTGTTCGACGATCACGCGACCCGTGCCGACGGCGCGCGCACCCAGGAGATGAGCATCGCCGAGCACATGTGGCTCTGGTACGACCTCAAGGTGCCTCCGTCCGATTGGGGAATGGACACGACCGGGATCGAGCTCGATGGGCCGGATCGGGCTGCTGGAAACGTCGAAGGCCGCATGGACGCCACGCAGCGCTCCGCCTGGGACGCTGCCTATGGCCCTTCCAATGAACGCTTCGCCGCGCGGGTCGAGTCAGGTGAGCTGCGCGGCGAAGCCCTCGTGCGCTGGAAGTATCAGCGCTACGTGAAGGACTACCTACGCTGCATCGCGGGCGTGGACAGGTCCGTCGGGACCCTCGTCGCGTGGCTCGAAGCGAACGACCTCGACGACAACACGATCGTTGTCTACTCCTCGGATCAAGGCTTCTTCCTCGGCGAGCACGGCTGGTACGACAAGCGCTGGATGTATGAGCCCAGCCTGCGCTTACCGCTCATCGTCAGCTGGCCAGGCAAGGTCTCACCTGGACTGGTGGACTCCCATCTGGTGCAGAACATCGACATCGCGCCCACTTTCCTCGAGGCCGCCGGCCTGCCCGTTCCGCCCGAGATGCAGGGCCTGAGCCTGATGCCGATCCTGCTGAACGATCCGCTCGAGCC
>JBLHKW010000108.1:0-18462 GCA_047618565.1 Planctomycetota bacterium | reverse complement strand
GGGTCTCGCACCAGACGAGAGAGCCCCTGGCCTCGAGGTTTCCCGTGCACGTGGTGCTGCGCCTGGACGATGACCTGCCGAGCCTCAGGAACAAGCACGCCTATCAAGTACTGCGGCGCTCATTTGCTGCTGGCTGCGACCGCTTCGGCTTTCGGCTCAACCACTACTCGGTGCAGGGCAATCACATCCACTACATCGTCGAGGCCAAGGACCGCGAGTCTCTGTCTCGTGGCCTGAAGGGCCTCTCGGTGCGCATCGCCAAGGGCCTCAACAAACTGTGGTGCCGCAAGGGCCGAGTCTTCGCCGACCGCTACTTCGACCGCATCCTGCGCACGCCCCTCGAGGTCAAGAACGCCCTGCGCTACGTCCTGAAGAACGGCAACAAGCACGGCGCACATCGCGGCCCCGGCCCCGATCCTTTCTCATCGGGCTCCGTCTTCACCGGCTGGCGCGAGCTTACCCCCGGCGTCCTCCACGCCGCGCCTTCATCCCCCGTAGCCGCCGCCCGCACCTGGCTCCAAAACCTGGGCTGGCGCCGCCACGGCCTGATCTCCGTCACTGCCGCCTGGCCCGCCTGATCCCCGCCTGATCCCCGCCTGATCCCCGCCTCACCCGCCTCACCCGCCGCCGGGGCGCCGCGCCATCGCGCCCCCGAGGCCCAATGATGGCCTCCTCTCACCCCGGGACTCCTCCTAGCCCCGCCTTGCCCCGTCACCGCCAGCGTCGGGATACGCCCGCCAGGGCCCCGTCGCTGGCGGTGACGGGGCAAGGTGGGGCGTCCCCCCGTTTTGCTCCAGAGCCCGAAGCAAAGGGAACCCTATTCACCCCCATACCCATACCCCCCCCCTCTAACTCACCGCACAACGTGCCACTTCGTCTGCCGCCCACCGATATAAACCACCCTCTCGCCGTCAAACCACCCGTCCTGCTCCAGCTTCACCTGCACCAGCTGGCCATCCCACTCGGGTATCGGCACGACCACGTTTCCCTCGATCGCGTAGCAGGTTCCCGGCGACAGCGTCCATTCACCGCGTACAGGGGTCGGTCCCTGGTTGTCCCACATCCCGATGGTGGGTCCGGCGGCGTGGCCGTGATACCCGAGCGGATGGGTGTATACGCTGCATTGGATATCCTCCGCGGCTGACGCCTCGCGGGCCGCGGCCAGGATCTCGTTCCCGGTACGGCCAGCTACAAACGACTGCGTAAGCAGGTCCTGCCAGCGGTTGCCAATGGTCAGCGCACGCTTCAATCCCTCGGGCACGTCTTCCTCGCCCACGTGCAGCACGTAGCCCATCTCCTGAGTGTCCGTGTTCAGGCGCAGGTACTTGATACCGACGTCGGTATGCAGCACGTCGCCGCGCTCGATCACGCCGTGACTCTCGCCAAAGAACGCATCGCCCTCCCCCGCAACATCGCCCCGACGCTGCACGTTGCAGTAGGGCTGGAACCAGACCGATAGCCCCAGGTCTGAGTAGCGCTGGCGGATATACCAGGCCACGTCATCCGTGGTCGTGACGCCGGGCGTGATGACCTCGTTCGAGAAGGCCTCGCTGATGACGCTGCGAGCGAGTTGCACGAGTTGCGGGTAGACCTGCATCTCGAGTTCGCTGCGCGTCTCCATCCACCGGATGCAGAGATCCTCTGCCGGGGTCAGGCGCGCCGTCAGAGCAGACCCGAGCGCATGTTCCAGACGTTTGCGCAGACCGGAGCTCAATCCGTCGCCGAAGGCCCAGTGGTCGCTCGTGTTGACGCCGATCCTGACGGGATCGCGTTCCGCAATGAGCTGAGCGAGGCGCGCCCACTGCTCGGCGTCGCTGCCGCCCTCCTCCCACCCGGATTCGAAGTACTCGCCCAGCCCGTAACGGCTGATCGTCAGGCGCTCGATGCCCTGCTCCTCGCCACGGTCGAAGAACATCAGGATGGTCGTTCTGCGCGCGGCGAACGCGGGCTCCGGCACGAGGGTCAGGTAGACCGGGTCCTCGGCGTACTCCCGGTTAATGACGAGCCACATGTCGATGCCCGTCTCGCGCATCAAGCGTGGGAGCAGGTTGTCGAGTCGATCGCCAAGGATGCGATTGACGGCGTCCGCCCGTTCCCTGTGTGGCAGAACGGCCAGCTTTCCGTTCACCTCGTAGCCCTGGTCCCACTCCCGTGCGAGTGCGCCAGGGGTCACGGGCGTGGCGGACAGGAGTGACAGGGACGCGACGAATAAGGTGTGCATGAAGACGTTTCCTGGCCTGGCTCGAGGCTCCGAAGGAGGGAGCACTTGCGATGGTGCGCAAGGCCACGATGGCCCGCGCCGCTGAATCTACAGCCTGCGCAGCGACTCGCAACCCGCAGCGCGGGCCCGGCGCCCTGCGCTCCCACTGCCGAGGGACCCCGGTGTTTGAGGTTCCGCAGCATGCTGCTATGCTCCCGCCGCGACGGCGCCACGCCCATCCCCTGACCCTCACGACCCCCATGCACAGCCCCCAAACCACGACCCGTTCGACCGGTGCCATGACTCTGAGTCTCGCGCTGACCCTCGCCTTGACCGCATCCTGCAACACATCCGGACAGTCCGGCGCCCCCAAGAACATGACCGAGGACTCCGCCATGACCGAGAATCCGCTGATGGCGGAGTGGACCGGCCCCTACGGCGGCGTCCCGGCCTTCGACAAGATGGACCTGGCCGACATCGCGGCGGCGATGCGAGCGGGTATGGCGCTCAACCTTGACGAGATCGACGCCATCGCCGGCAACCCCGACGCGCCGACGTTCGAGAACACGATCGTTGCCATGGAGGGCACCGGCCGCGACCTCGGGCGCGTGTTCACGTTCTGGGGGCTGTGGAGCTCCAACCTGTCGTCGCCGGAGTTCCGCGAGATCCAGGGGCAGGTCGTGCCCGATATCTCCGATTTCCAGACCAAGATCACGCAGAACGCAGCGCTGTTCAACCGCGTGCGCAGCGTCTACGAGAGCGACGAGATGAAGGGCCTGCGGCCGGATCAGCAGCGACTGACCTGGCTGACCTACAACAGCTTCGCACGCAACGGCGCCACACTCGACGGCGAGTCCAAGCAGCGCTACGCAGCGATCAACAAGCGCCTGGCCGAGATCCACACGACCTTCGGCAACAACGTCCTGGCGGACGAAGAGGGTTACGTCCTCTACCTGGACGAGACCCAGCTCTCCGGACTGTCCGAGGGACTGATCCGCGCGGCCGCGGCCGCGGCGACCGGGCGCGACCACGACGGCGAGTACGCGATCACGAACACGCGCTCGTCGATGGACCCGTTCCTGACGTTCTCGACCGACCGCGAGGCGCGCAAGAAGGTCTGGGGCACCTACTACTCGCGCGGAGACAATGGCGACGAGCACGACAACAACGCCGTCATCGCCGAGATCCTGCAGCTGCGTGACGAGCGAGTCCATCTGCTGGGCTACGACAACTACGCATCCTGGCGCCTCGAGGATCGCATGGCCGAGAAGCCGCAGAACGCGCTGGACCTGATGGAGGCCGTATGGCCCGCCGCACTGGCACGCGTGGCTGAAGAGGTTGCCGACATGCAGGCCATCGCGGACGCCGAGGGCGCCGAAATCACGATTGAGCCCTGGGACTATCGCCACTATGCCGAGAAGGTGCGCAAGGCGCGCTACGACCTGGATTCGGACGAGGTCAAGCAGTACATGCAGCTCGACAAGCTGCGCGAGGCCATGTTCTTTGTCGCCGGCGAGCTGTTCAACTTCTCGTTCAGCCCGGTGCCCGAGGGCAGCGTCCCGGTCTTCCACGAGGACGTGCGCGTCTGGGAGGTCACGAACAAGACCAGCGGCGACGCGATCGGCCTCTGGTACCTCGACCCCTACGCGCGTCAGGGCAAGCGCTCGGGCGCCTGGGCCAACACGTACCGGGATCACGAGACGTACCAGGGCAAGCGCACGGTGCTGGCCTCGAACAACTCGAACTTCATCAAGGGCGCCCCGGGCGAGCCCGTGCTCGTCTCCTGGGATGATGCCGAGACCTTCTTCCACGAGTTCGGCCACGCGCTCCATTTCCTGTCCTCGAACGTCGAGTACCCCACGCTCAACGGCGGTGTGCGCGATTACACGGAGTTCCAGTCCCAGCTGCTCGAGCGCTGGTTGCTGACCGATGAGGTCATCAACAACTACCTCGTGCACTACAAGACCGGTGCCCCGATTCCGCCCGAGCTGGTCGAGAAGATCAAGAAGTCAGCCACCTTCAACCAGGGCTTCTCGACGACCGAGTACCTGGCCTCGGCGCTGGTCGACATGCGCTACCACACGACCGACCCCACGGACCTCGATCCGGACGCGTTCGAGCGTCACGCGCTGGCCCAGCTGAACATGCCGAACGAGATCGTGATGCGGCACCGCAGTCCGCACTTCTCCCACATCTTTTCCGGCGAGGGATATGCAGCCAGCTACTACGGCTACATGTGGGCTGATGTCCTTACCGCGGACGCGGCCGAAGCCTTCCAGGAGGCGCCCGGTGGCTGGTACGACAAGGATCTCGCCAAGAGCCTGGTCGAAAACCTGTTCGCCGTGCGCAACGCGATCCACCCGCGCGATGCCTACCGCGCATTTCGCGGCCGCGACGCCAAGATCGACGCCCTCATGCGCGATCGCGGCTTCCCGGTCCCCAAGTAGTCCACACGAAGGACTGCAGAGACCAGGCCGCAGCCGACACCGTTCGGCTGCGGCCTGGTCGTGTTATTCGAGCAGCTCGAAGAGTTGCTCGAGCGCCCGGAAGAGCAACATGCGCACCGAGCCCTCGCTGCGCCCCATGCGCTCCGCGATCTCCCGGTGCGGCAAACCGGCAATGCGCGCCAGGGTCACCACCTCGCGGTAGTCCTCGGGCAGGCGGTCGAAGACGGCTTCGATACGCGCCATCTCCTCGCTCGCGCGCATGCCGGCGCTCGGGCTGCCGAAGCGGCGGTAGGAATCGAGCAGCGCGCCACCGTGACCCTCATCGCCCAGGGGATCGTTGCGCCGTACATCCCGGCACTGAGCACGATGGTGCTCGGCACGCTTGCTGATCTTGCGCATCACGGTCGTGTACAGCCAGCGTCGAAAGCCCTCCTGGCCCGGGTACTGGAAACGCTCGCGCTGGGTCAGGATCTCGCGGCAGACGGACTGCACAAGGTCCGAGCTCGACTCGTGGTCCCTCAGGAACGCGCCTGCCCGCAGCCGTACGAAGGTGCGCAGGTCCGGCATATGAGCGTTCAGCAGGTCGTCGACGGCGCCCGCATCACCCGCCGCAAGGCGCTCCAGGGTCCGTTGTTCGCCGTCCATGGCCGTCACTCCGACCCTACCGCATCGCGCAGAGCCGCCACCGCGGCCTCGTTCGCCATGTCACCACGTCGGTCGACGCCCGCGAGCGTCTCGCGCACCGCGTCCTCGCAACGCCGGATGACACTCGCATCCGTCCCGTGCCGAGCACGCTCGAGGCATGTGGCCAGCCGCTTCAGGCAGCCGCGCAACCGATCGACCCGGTGGCGCGCGAGTCCGGCGTATCGACCAGGCCTTCGGCGGCAGCTGCTGGATCTCCGAGCGCCAGCAGGACCTTCGCGCGCGACTGACGCTCGATCGCCAACCACGAGCTAATGTCGTCGCTCATGGGCGCGATCCGGGCGGCCTCGGTCAGGGATTCGAGAGCTGCCGCGCAGGTGGCCCGGGCCATCACCGCGGCCCCATCGTCGAGCTCGCATGAGGCCAGGTTCAGGAGGGTCGTCCCCACGGTGCGGTGCACCTCGGCGTCGCCCGGACGCAGCTCGAGCAGGCTGCCCAGGGCCATGAGCGCCTGCCCGTAGCGTCACTTCCGGCGTCCATGCGCTCGAGGATGCCGATGACGAGATCCCGTAGCCGCGCTGCCTGTGAGGCTTCGTCCGGAAGGTCCGTGGAGGGCATGGATGTCATGATGTCTCGGGAACGCCGTGCTGCGGAGTGCATAGGCCTGTATCCCGCATTCAGGCCATCCCGGGTACCCGATCCACATCACGGAGAAACGCGATCCTTTTTGCCGGCGAGCTGCCGCGGTAGCGGGCGCTACCCGGCCTGCGGCCGATCGAGGCGCTTCCAGGGCACATAGACGACGGCCCCAATGGCCAGGACCCCCAGCCCGAGCATGGTGATGCGTCCCGGGCTGGTGAAGAGGTTCCCCAGCACGACGCCCACCGCCAGCAAGGTGTAGACAAGCGGGAACAGAGGATAGAGCGGGCTGCGAAAGGGCCGCTCGAGCTCGGGGCGCGTGTGCCGCAGACGCAGGAGCGCGTAGCCCACCAGAGCGTGAAAGATCCACTCGGCAAAGACGACGGCGTCGCCGAGCTCGTTGCGCACGTCCCCTGAGAGTACGAGGTAGGCCAGGGTCACGAGCGCCTGGATTCCGAGAGCCACCATCGGCGCGCCCGTGCGCGGGTGGGTACGACCGACCGCGCGCAAGAATAGCCGCTCGCGCGCCATGGCCACATAGACACCGGGTGTGGCGATGAGGGTCGCCACCAAAAAACCGATGGCCGAGATCGCCATGGCAGCCTCAAGTACCAGCGCCCCGTGCACTCCGAGGGTGCGCTCGGCCAGGACCGCCGCGACGTCTGGCAGATCGGCCAGCCCGCCCATCCCCAGGACACGCACGAAGGCGGCATTGAGCGCCAGGTAGACCACGCCCACCCCCGCGACGCCCCAGACGATCGCACGCGGCAGGTTGCGCGCCGGGTTCTCCACATGGGGCGCGACGTAGGTGAGCAGCTGCCAACCACCGTAGGTGAACAGCACCGGCAAGGCGGCCGAGATCATCCGACGCGGGAGCGGCGCGGTCGGCAGCACGGCGGGAACCGCTTGCAACGCCGGCTCCGTGAACAGGAGCAGACCCACGAACACCACCACGGCGATCACCAGCAACTTCGCGAGCATGCACAGGTTCTGGAGGACCGCGCCCGCCTTCAACCCGGCCATGCCCAACAAGGTGATGCCGACGATCAGGCCGCCGGCCAGCAACCTTCGGCGCAGCGGGTCGTCGTCCTCGAAGCCCAGCAGGACCTCGATGCGCTGCGCACCGAACTCGGCCACCGCTGCACATGCACCGGTCGAGACCACGAGCAGCACGACCCACGCGAAGAGGAACGCGGCCAGACTCCCGATTCCCTCGCGCAGGAAGACATACCAGCCACCGGTCCGTGGAAAGGTACCGGCCAGCTCGGCGAAGGTCATGGCCCCCGCCAGAGCGGCCAGAGCCCCGAGGCCCCACATCCCGAAGAAGGCCGCCGGCTCGGGAACGAGCTGCGCCACCCCGTGCGGCTTGAAGAAGATCCCGACGCCGATGATCCCGCCCATGACGAGCATGGTCGCGTCGAGCAGCGTCAGGCGTCGCGTTTCGGTTGTCACTCGGTTGTCACTCGGTTGTCCCCGGTAACGCGCGGCGGTTCAGGAGCCGGGCTCGTCCTCCTCAGGATCCGCGGGCAGGTGCGCGTCGTAGTCGATCTCCCAGTCGGGGGCCTCGCCGCCCTCGCCCATCAGGTAGTGATCGAACCAGCGCATCATGCGCAGGCTGTAGTCGAAGCGCGCGCCCGCCTTGCGGTTTCCGTGCCCCTCACCGGGGTAGTGCACGAGCCGCACGGGCGCCTGACCGCGCAGCTTGAGGTGTCGGTACATCTCGCGCGACTGACCCGGGTCGACGCGCGTGTCGTCCTTGCCGTGCATGATCAGCAGCGGCGTCTTCGACTTGTCGGCATGGAAGATCGGGCTGCGCTCGAGGAAGAACTGCCAGTCGTCCCAGGGGCGCTTCATGGCGTGCACGTAGAACTCCTCGTCTGCGATGTCCGTGGTGCCGACCTTGGAGATCTTGTTGCTGATACCCACGAACATGACGCCGGCCGCGAAACGGTCCGAGTAATACGTGGAACACCAGGCTGTGGCGTAGCCACCGTAGGATCCGCCCGTGACACCCACGCGCTCGGCGTCCACGAGCCCGGTCTCGATCAGGTAGTCGACACCGTCGACCACGTCGTCGAACTCCTTGCCCGCAGGATCGCCCTGGCTGGCCTTCAGGTAACCCAGCCCGCGGCCCGTGCTACCGCGGTAGTTGGGATAGAAGACAGCGTAGCCCTTGGCCGCAGCCAGCTGCCCGCCGTAGGAATAGCCCGTGAGCCAGCCGTTGGAGATGTGAGACTCCGGGCCACCGTGGACGGCGACGATCAGAGGCGCCGGCAGGGGGCTGCCCTCGACCGGATGGATCAGGATGCCCTCGATCGCAAGACCGTCACGCGCGGGGTAGCGGATGACCTCCTGGCGCGACATCACGGCCGACGCGAGCGACGGGTTTGAATCGGTCCTGCGCACGAGTGCGGAGGTCCCCAGGTCCAGGGTGTAGAGCTCGCCCGAGTGCTCGGAGCTCGAACCGACCAGCGCCGCCTGGCTCCCGTCGGCGGAGATGGAGACGCCGCGCCAGACCGGGCCCTCGAGCGGCAGGAGCGCTGCGCGATCCGTGGCGCGGCCGTCGACCACGGCGTAGGTGTCGATGGTGGACCAGCCGCCCTGACTACCGCGCACGAGCAGCCGACCATTGGCGAGCCATTCAACCTGGTGCTCGTCGCGCTCGCGCTTCGCGAGCATCGGCGTCGGCACATGCGCCTCGATGCTGGGCGCAGCGGACGACCAGAGCAGGCGTCCGGCAACCCCGTCGTGCTCGTCGAAGGCGGCGATGATGGCCAGACCCGCACCGTCGGGGCTCCACCGGAAGCTGCCGAGCTTGCCGCGGTTCGCGATCTCGGCCGTGACGCTGCCACTGCCGCTGGCCAGATCCACGATGCGGATGCGCTTGAGCATGTAGCTGTCATCGACGAGGGGCGTCGGAGCGACGCCGAGCGCCAGGCGCTCTCCGTTCGGCGACCAGGCCAAGGCGCTCGGATGCCCGTCCACGGGCACTTCGATCGGTTCGCTGTCCTCGTCGAACAGGGTGACGATCGAGAGCTCGGCGGCGTGCCAATCTTCCTCGTAGATCTCTGCCTTGAATCCGTTTTTCTTGTCGGCCTTGCGCTGCTTGGTCTCGGCGGGCTTCGAAAGCAGGGCGACCTGGGCTCCGTCCGGCGAGAGGGTGTAGCTCGAGATCGAGCGGCCCTTGAGACTCGCCGCGCGACGCGCCTCGCCGCCCCGGACCGGAAGCATGTAGAGCACGCTGTGCTCGTCGCCCTCGCGCTTGGCCACGAAGCCGATGTCGCGACTGTTCGGACTCCAGTGAACCGACCGGACGCCGCTGTCTGCGGTCACGTAGGCGCTCGATTCGCCGCTCTCGAGGTCAAGGACATGCAGCTGGGAGCGTGCCGAGCCGTCCTCGTCCTGCTTCGGCTCGCGCGGCACCGAGAGCGTGTAGGCCACGTAGCGGCCGTCCGGCGAGATCTGCGCCGAGGTGACGTCCTTCAGCATGGCCACGTCCCAGGCCGTCAACGGCTCCTGGACAGCGGCGGCCAGGGCAGCCGGCATGGCCGTCATCAAAAGGGCAGCGAGAACGAGAGACGGTCGAAGGTTCGGCAATTTCATGGCTGGTCTCGAGGATCCTGTTACGGCGCGGACCGGTGGCAGGGGCGCGACCGGACTCCGCAGTGCCAGGCAGCATACCCGCTGCCTGGACCTACGCCGAAGGCCTAGTTGCGCCCGGTCTGTATTGCGGCCACGGAGCGTTATCACCTGTTACGTGCTCGGTCCTCGGAACTAGCAATGGACGCAGCCTCCATCGGCCGACAATCGCCCCCCAGCGCGGACATCGAGAACCCCCAAGAATCCGGTACGATCCACACATGAAGCCTGCCGTCGCATGCGCCTTGGGCGCCCTCTCGTTCCTGTCCCTGTGGCTGCCCGCCGAGGATCAACCGGACCCGGGCGCAGTGGCCATCAGCCGCTTCAGCAAGGGGCCGGACGTCATGCAGAGTGCCTTCTGCGCGGACTGCCACCCGGCCATCTATGCCGAGCACGAGCAATCCACCCACGGACGTGCCTACACGGATCCGGAGGTGCGGCTCGCGACCTCACGCTTCGACCTGGGCGACTGCATCGTCTGCCACACGCCGCGTCCGATCTTCGAAACAGGTGTAGGGCTCAACCCCACCCGGCGGTACCACAACCTCGAGGAGGGCAACACGTGCATGACCTGCCACTGGCAGCCGGAATACGACTACGCCAGCTTCACGGGCGGCGCCGAGTGCCGCCAGGCATTCCACCCCGATGTCGGATCGGTCGAGGCCTGCGCATCCTGCCACCGCAACCATGGCACGCCCTACCAGTGGGAAGCCAGTCCGACCGGCAAGGCCAGTGGCCGGGTCTGCATGGACTGCCACATGGAGGAGATCGAACGTCCCGTGGCCGTCGGCGGACCGGTCCGTCCCGTGCTGAGCCACGTGTTCCCGGGATCGCGCAGCGAGAAGCAGGTACGCCGTGCCTACAAATACGAAGCGGCCATCCAGGGCAACTCGGCCGTCATCTCCATTTCCAACGACGGGTCCGGACACAACTTCCCGACCGAGCTCAAGCAGCGCTCGGTCGAATCGGTCGTCGTCGTGCGAGACCTCGAGGGCAACGAGGTCGCGCGCTCGCGCATGGTCTTCCGTGATCCGTACAAGCGTCCGTACGGGCTCAGCCTTCCTGTGAACACCCAGATCCCGGCCGGCCAGTCACGTACACACAACGTGCCCTTGCAGGTCGCATCGGGCACGGTAGAGACGACCCTCTTCTTCAAGCTCTACTACCCGATCGACGACTTCCATCCGGATCTCTCGCGTGTGCTCGAGTCGCGCGTCCTTCCATTCGATGGCATCAGTCCGTCCGACGAGCCCGTGGTGTCCGCGCCGGATGTGACCGTCGTCACGCCCGAAGGCATCCCGCCCGAGATGTCGAGTCCGGCCAACCTGGTGGATTATGCGCGTCCGCCGATCGGCACCGTCGATGTCGACATTCCGTCCGGTGATGGACCCGAGGACATCGCGACCCTGATCGGACTCTTCCAGTTCCCGGTCCCCGAGGCGAACCGCGCCGCCCGCAAGCGCCTGGCAGAAATTGGCCTGCCCGCGGTCCCGGCGCTGATCGAGGCACTCGGATCCTGGGACAACAAGACCTACAACCAGGCCATCGGCGTTCTCCAGAAGATCGGACGCCCGGCACGCGAGATGATCGTGGAGGCACTCGATAGCGAGCAGCTCTACATCCGCCTGCACACGCGCGAGCTCCTGACGCGCGTGATCTGGCGCGGCGACGATGTCCAGGAGCCGCTCGCGCGCGCCTTGACGGCGGACGCGGCCCTCGATCGCGCGAGCGCGGCGCGCACCATCGGCATGTTGTCGATGCGCGACCTGGCTCCGCAGCTACGCCCCATGCTCGCGGATCCTGACCCGGACGTCGTCCGCGAAGCGGCTCTCGCGCTGGCCGAGAACCACGTACGGGATGCGGTCGACGACATCGCCACCGCCCTGGCCCGGGCCACCTATCCCGAGACCCGCCGCGACCTCGCGTATTCCCTGTCCCGACTCGGCTCCAGCGCCGGGGTCGCGATCCTGCTGGCCGGTCTCGATGAGAACGACGACCTCCTGCGCGAAAGTTTCTTCGAGGCCTTCTTCGCGGTCACGGGCAAGCACGCGGGCTTTGACCCCTTGGCGCCGCGTCCCGATAGGCTCGATGCGATCGCCGCCCTGGAAGCCTGGTGGGCCGCGGAGGGTGGCCCGGAGGTGCTCATCCCCGCCGATGCAGACCGGGACAGGATCGCCGAGGACTACGCGCGCAGCGTGGTCACGAAGCTCGGCGGCAGCGACCTCGGACCCTCCGGTTCGAAACAAGATCAATCGATGGAAGCCGAGCTGGTCGGTATGGGCAAGTACGCGGTTCCGGGCCTGGTGCGCGGCCTGAAGTACCCGCCTGGATTCGGTTCCAAGCGCGCCTTGATCTGCCGCTGCCTGGGCGCCATCGGTGACCCGCGTTCGACGCCGTCGCTCGTTGCGACCCTGCGCGATCCGGTGGTCTCGGTCGCCGCCTGGGCCGCCTGGGCCCTGGAAGGCATCGCCGACCCGGCCACGCTTCCCGCACTGGGCCGCTATGAGCAGCGTGTCAGGCGTCTCATCTCGAACGACACGGTGCCGAGCGAAGCGGGCTCCGGAGATCACCTGCTGGTGCAGGTCGCTCGCTCGCGCCTCG
The DNA here is from genome assembly GCA_047618565.1 of Planctomycetota bacterium. GTDB lineage: Bacteria > Planctomycetota > UBA1135 > UBA1135 > JBLHKW01. The sequence goes on along the minus strand of JBLHKW010000108.1, from coordinate 6,294 downwards.
CCGCCGGCGACCTGTCCGCGCGCCACACGCTGGCCTCACTCCTGCTGTCCGAGACGGACTTCGCACGCCGAAGCGCATTCGACGCCCTGCGCGAGCACTACGGCGAGGACCGCGGCTACGACCCGGACGCGGATCCGGCGCAGCGACGGACCGCAGCCGTGCGCTGGATGGACTGAGCGCGAGCAGGCCGTGCTGGCTCAGCCCTCGGAAGGCTGTTCGATATCGAGCCGCTCGACGAGCGCCTTGATGTCGGCCAGACGCTCCGCCGGGGCACATACCAGCAGCGAATTCGTACGGTTGTCCGCGGTGATACCGATATCGGATGCGATCCGGGAACCGCCGAACGTCCCCGCTGAAACGACCAGTCTCTCGAGTGCCGCGGCGAGCGTGGCGGCCTCTGCGTGTTGTAACGGCCAGATCTCGAAGGCAACGGATGCCTGCGGGTCAGCGTCGATCAGGAGCACATCCCCCGCTGGCCCCACGGGCGCGACCGTGATCGCCCGCAGACGCTTCGCTGTCGTCTCGCTGTAGGTCAACGTGACTCCAGCTTGTTCCTGGTATCGCTCGACGATCTGTTCGACGTTGGTGGGCAGTAGGGCTTGGGTCGTGGGTGCAGGCGTCGAGGATGCGGTACCCGACACCTGGCACGCGATCGCGAACGGGGCGACCAGGAATGCGATGAGCGGCTTCATTGGGGATGCGTTGTGTCCGGAGGGGCTGGAGCTGAGGCGCCTGTGTGCGGCGACATGGCATCGACGTCGTTCCCGCACAGTTATTCCCGGGTGACCGGGCAACTACAGGCCCCCGTCCAGTGAACGGGTGTGGAGAAACGTCCGTCTCGGGTAGGATCCGGGCAGTCCCCTGTCCTGCTAGTGCTGCCTGAAATACCCATATGCGATCCGATCGAACCGCCAGCTACGCTGTCCTGCTCTTGCTCGCCTGCACCCCCGCCTGCAAGGTCGGCACCGGGCACACACCCTTGGTCGTGGGCGACCTCGAACCCTGGGACATGGACCTGTCGGTGGACCCGGGCACCGACTTTTACCGCCACGCGAACGGTGGCTGGCTCGACAAGGCGGAGATTCCGCCGGAGCGCTCGTCCTGGAGCGTGAGCGCGGAGATCAACGAAACCAACCGCGACCTGCTGCTCGAGATCCTCGAGGAAGCGGCTTCCAGCAATGATGCGCTACCCGGGAGTCTGGTGCGCAAGCTCGGCGATTTCTGGGGCACCGGCATGGATATGGAGACCATCGATGCCCTGGGTGCCACGCCGCTCGAGCCGATACTCGCGCGCATCGAGGCCATCCACAACGGGGCCAGCTTCGCCCAAGTGATCGCCTCACTGCACGCCATCGGCGTGGGCGTGCTCTTCGGCCCGGGCGCCGAAGCTGGCCTGCAGGACCCGACCACGATGATGGCCTGGGTCACCCAGGGTGGCCTCGGGTTGCCCGACAGGGACTACTACCTGCGCGACGACGAGGACACGCGCCAGCAGCGCGAACAGTACGTCGCCCACGTGGCCGCCATGCTCCAGCTTCTGGGCGATTCCGAGGAAGCGGCTGGCGCGGGCGCGCGCGCGGTCATGCACATCGAGACGCGCCTGGCGAGCAAGTCGCTCACGAACGTCGAGCTCACCAACCCGCAGAACTGGGACCGCACGGTCCCGACCGCGGACGTCATCGCGGCCATGCCGAACTTTGACTGGACGACCTACCTGAGCGCGATCGGGGTCCAGGTCGAGGTCATGAACCAGCCCATGCCGGAGTTCTTCAGCGAACTCGACACGCTACTGGCCGAAGTCTCACTCGCGGACTGGATGACCTACCTGCGCTGGCACCTGGCGAGCGGTATGTCGGGAGCCTTGAGCTCGGATTTCGAGCGGGAGAACTTCCACTTCTTCACGACCGTGCTGGCCGGCGTGCCCGAGATGGAGCCGCGCTGGAAGCGCGTTCTCGGCCAGACCAGCTCCGCGCTGGGCGAGGCCCTGGGCCAGTTGTTCGTACGGCGTGCCTTCACGCCCGAGGCCAAGGAGCGCGCCGGCGAGATGGTCCAGGAACTGCTGACGGTCATGCACGATCGCCTGGAACGCGTCGAGTGGATGGGTTCCGAGACGCGCGCCCAGGCCCTGACCAAGCTCGCCGGTTTCGGGGTCAAGATCGGCTATCCGGACAAGTGGCGCGACTACTCCACCCTGCACGTGGGAAGTGACTCCTATGCGCACAACGTGATGCGCGCCAGGGAGCATGAGTTCCGCTGGCAGCTGTCACGGGTCGGGAATCCCGTCGATCCGTCGGAATGGGGCATGACGCCCCAGACCCTGAACGCCTATTATCATCCCCTGCGCAACGAGATCGTGTTCCCGGCCGCGATCCTGCAGCCGCCCCTGTTCTCCGACAAGCTGGACGATCCCCTGAACTACGGAGCCATGGGAGCCATCATCGGCCACGAGATCACCCACGGTTTCGACGACTCGGGATCGCAATTCGACGCCCAGGGTCGCCTGCGCAACTGGTGGACAGACAGCGATCGCACGGAGTTCGAGAGCCGCACGAAGAAGCTCGTGGAGCAGTACTCTGCCATCGAGGTCCTGCCCGACGTGTTCGTCAATGGTGAACTCACCCTGGGCGAGAACATCGCCGACCTGGGCGGACTCTCGATCGCACTCGAGGCGATGCAACGCGCGAACGCGGACGTGCCCGACCCCATGCTGGGCGGCTTCACCCGTGAGCAACGTTTCTTCCTGGCCTTCGAACGCGTCTGGCGCTCCAAGATCCGCGACGAGGCCCTGAAGCTGCAGGTCAACACGGACGTCCACTCGCCCTCCGCGGCACGCGCCGCCTGCCCACTCGCCAACATGCAGCAGTTCGCCGACGCCTTCAACCTGCCCGCCGACGCGCGGTCCCTGCTGCCCGTCTCGGCGCGCGCCGAGATCTGGTAACCACCCCACGCCCCAGGTGAAACGAGCCGCATGCGAGAATCCTGCATCCGCAGCGCAGTGGCTCTTCTCTTCGGCGCAAGCGCGTTCGCGCAAGCGCCGGACGTCACGGCCTCGGTGGTAGCCGGAACCTGGGCGCACTACGGCGAGGCGAACGGATTCCTCGCCTACTCCTTCCGAACGACGATGTGCAACATCGGGGATGCCCCCCTCGCGGTGCAGCCTTACTTCGACGCACCTGTCGTGGCCAAGAACCTGTTCAGGATCGCCGAGGGGCGTATCGTCCAGATCGGCTATGGCTTCCAGGTGATCCGGATCTGCGCGCTCAACGAGCCCGGCTGCGCCGCCTGCCAGAGCACCGCGTGTGGCAGCCTCGGGGCTGGCTGCGCGGACACCTCGGCCATCTCGGATGGCTCGATCGGTTGGGGCAAGTGGGGTATCGATGCCAACCGCGGTGAATGGCCCGTGATCCCGGATGACCCCACGGGGGACCCGGGGCCGATCAACGGCCGCATCCAGGTTGCCGCAAGCGCGCTCGGGATCCCGGGCGCGGTCTACATTGCGGAGAACCAGATCATCTCGGGGCACGATCAGCAGGTGGGTTTCGGCGCGAACAACGTCTCCTGGCGCGAGGCAGATCTCGCCATCCCCACAAGTCCGGCGAGCACTGGCCCCACCTACATCGGCGAGCCCGCGATCTTCGCCTGGCGAGCCGAGCATGCCGACGTTCGGATCGTCGAACTGACCGTCGTGGACGAGGGCGGGCCCGGTATGCCCGGGACGTTCTGGCTCGCGTCCAGGGCGACCGACCTGGGAAACGGCACCTGGCGCTACGACTACGCGCTGCAGAACACCACCTCCCACCTCCCACATCCCAGCTCGCGGCGCGCGTATCGCCGCGCCCTGTGGCACCGGAGCCCTCTCGGACCCGCAGTTCTTCGGCGTCCGGCACCACAGTGGATCGCCCTATTCGAACGCGCCCTGGGAGTTCAGGGCCAGCCAGGACGCCCTGCATTGGGGAACGGACACCTTCGCCCTGAACCCGGATGGCAACGCCGTTCGCTGGGGCAACCTGTACGCCTTCTCGATCCAGAGCAGCGCGGCGCCCGGCGACGCGACTGCACGCATCCAGCTCTTCGAACAGGCGCGCATCCTGACCGGTTCGGTCTACGCACCGAGTCCCTGTCAGAACCCCGGTGGTTTGACCCCCTCGGGCGCCAGCCCGCCACGGCGGCCCTGAGGTACACCCGAGGGCAGCGATGAACGGTGAGGGAGCCGCAGGCAATGCTGCGGCCCCCATCACTTCTGGACTCAGTCGTTCATCGGGAAGCTGTTGCGCTCCGATTCGGGCAGGCCCATGCCGCTGCGGTCCGGATCGGCGGGACGCGTCGGCGGGTTGTAGGCCTTCGTCTCGAGCTCGCTCAGCATGTGATCGATCGCTGCATCGACCTGCGGGTCAGCACCGTTCTGCATGAGCGCAGGGTCGTCCATGACCTCGATGTCCGGGTCGACCCCGTGCCCCTCGACGCCCCAGGTACCGTCGAGCTCGTAGAAGCCGAACGAAGGGATCGCCAGGGTCGCCCCATCGATCAGCGCTGGGCTGCCGGAGTAGCCTACCAGGCCGCCCCAGGTGCGCGTACCGATCAGCTTGCCGATGCCGGCCTGCTTGAACAGGTACGGGAACATGTCGCCACCGGACCCGGAATCGCGGTTGATCAGCATGCACTTCGGACCCTGGTGCGAGTCGCTGGGCGTGTCCCACGAGCGGCCCCAGCGTCGCGCCCAGTAGTTGGAGCGCGGCCGGTTGAGTGCCTCGATCTCACGGGACGGGAACTGCCCGCCCCCGTTCCAGCGCTCGTCCACGATCAACGCCGCCAGGTGCGCCTGGCCGTAGATCTGACGGAAGAAGTTGTTGCGGCCGTTCTGTCCTGTGTCCGGAACGTACACGTAGCCGACCTTGCCACCGGACTTCTCGAAGACGTAGGCGCGGGTGGCCTCGATCCACGCTCGGTAGCGCAGACGGCCTTCACTACTCATGGTCTTGACCCGCACGCGCCGGCTGTCGTCGTCCATGCTCGGCGTCTGGCTCACGGTCAGCTCGACCGCCTTGTCGGCCAGGCCCACGAACGCCGCCCAGGGGTCGAGCGTCGTATCCAGCGGGATGCCATTGACCGCCAGCAGGTAATCGCCCTCGGCCACGTCCACACCAGGCTGGCTGAGCGGTCCGCGCGCATCCGAATCCCAGACGCCGCCTTCGACGATCTTCGAGATACGGTAGGCCCCGTTCTCAAGGGTGTAGTCGCAACCCAGGAGGCCGACACCGACGCGCGGTCCGCTCTCGAACGGGCCGCCGCGTACGTAGGTGTGACCACAGTTGAGTTCGGCCACGGTCTCACGCAGCACGTAGTCCACATCGTTGCGGGTCGCACAGGCGTCGATCATCGGACGATACTGATCGTAGACGGCCTTCCAGTCGACGCCATGCATGTTGGCCGCGTAGAAGTAGTCGCGGAACAGACGCCAGGCGTCCGTGTAGATCTGCGGCCATTCCTCGCGCGGGTCGATCATGGCGGTCATTCCATCCGTGCTGACCTTCTCCGGCTTGCTACCGGCGCCGGCCTTCCCGATTGCGGGCGTGCCGCTGCGCATCACCAACAGCTTCTTGCCGTCGGCCGAGAGGCCGAAGCCGCGCCCCGTCGTCACCTCCTCCTCCTCGAGGTCGTCACCGTGAATGTCGAATAGCTTGATCCCCGCGTCGTCCCCGCGCCGCGCGTAGAGCAGCTGGTTCTTGTCGTTGACGGCGAGCGATCCAAAGCTACCGGCCGCGACCGGCAGCTGGATAGCGCGGCGCTCGAAGCCTTCGATCTCGATCTCGACGACCTCGGCAGGCTCATCGTCGTCTCCATCGGCGTCGTCATCCTCGCTCGCGAGCGATGCGGAGGTCCGACTGCCCTCCATCGTTGCCTCACCGTCGGGCGTCTCGAAGGTCAAGTTGACGGACCCGTCCGCAAGTTTGCCCTCGAACGGCATGGTGACTCCTTCGTCGGTCTCGACGTCCCCGCTGACCTCGCCCGTTTCGGCGTCGTAGTCCCCGCTGAACGTACCCGAGCCGGCTGCGCTGCTGATCTCGCCCTCGAGAATACCGTCCGGGAGCAAGCGCAGGGTCAGGGTGAAAGCCACTTCGCCGACGCCGGGGATCGTGAGAGTCCCCTTCCACTGGCCGGAGACGCCGTCGTCGTCCGCGCCCTCAGCGTCGTTGACGTCGTCCCCGTCCCCGTCCCCGTCCCCGTCCCCGTCCCCGTCCCCGTCCCCGTCCTCTTCCTCTTCCTCTTCCTCCTCGTCCTCGTCCTCTTCCTCCC
>JBLHKW010000107.1:0-18544 GCA_047618565.1 Planctomycetota bacterium | reverse complement strand
GACAGGTAGCAGGTGCTCGGGTGTCCCTTGAGCCGCAAGCCCTTCATGGAGCGCGCTAGCTCGAGCTCCATGGCTCCCAGAGCACTGGCGGCCAGGCCTTTATCGATCATGGGCGTCATCGGACAATTACACTGAGGGCGCGCGACGGGTCCGTGGCCCACGCAACCCTCGCGAACCCTGACCGGCTGTCAGGGTTCGGTCTGAAGCGCAGGCCCCGAGACAACGGAGCGCGGACCGGAAGTCGAATGGACAGGCCTCAGGCGCCCTCGTCCGCGGACTCCGGCTGGCCACCACCGATGTCCTCGGCGCCGTGGGTCATGCGGTTGAGCGGCCTCAGGAAGACCAGCAGGATCGCGCTGAAGACCACGGTGAAGACCGTGATGCCCGTGAAGATCACAAACTCGCTCTTGTTCTCGACGAAGCCGCCAACCATTCCAGCCAGCTTGTTTCCGAAGCCCGTCATCGCGAAGTAGACGCCCATCATGAGTGACGCGTACTTGGCGGGTGAGAGCTTCGTGATGAAGGACAGTGCCACGGGCGACGAGCACAGCTCGCCGATCGTGTGCAGCAGGTAGGCCAGGATCAGCCAGAGCATGGCCGTGCTGGCGTGGACGGCCGAGAGGTAGGATTCGTTCGCGACCCCCTCGGTGGCGCTCTCGATGGCCTGCGCGTCACCCGAAGCCGGAGCCTCTTCCTTGCCGGCCACACTGGTCAAACCCTCGTGGATGGCGTGCCGCATGTCGTCCACGTCATCGACGTCACCGAGCGTTGCGACGATGCGATCGGTCTCGGCGTCGACGACCAGCGCCACGGCCTCGTCGGCAGAGGCCCCTTCAGCGCCCGTGCGCGCGGTGTCCGCAAGATCCCAGAAGGTCGAGTCCGCGCTGGCAGAGCCCGCCGCGACGACAGCCGCCTTGACGCGCACTCCGAGCTCCTCCTGCGGCGCGCCCTCGCGCGCGGCCATGACCATGAACACGAAGCCGAGGCCCATGATCATCGTGCCGATGGCCATCTTGAAGACGGCAGACGCCTGCTTCCCGGCTGCGAGGCGCCTGTGCCAGAAGGCCGCGACGACGGTCGCGAAGATGATGATGAAGATCGGGTTGAGGGACTGGAAGATGCTGGCCGGGATCTCGATACCGCCGATGCTGCGGTCCACCTTCTCGTTGGTGAAGATGCTCATCAGGCCGCCCGCTTGCTCGAAAGCCCCCCAGAAGACGATCACGATCAGGAACGAGACCAGCAGCACGACGATGCGATCGCGCTCGACCTTGTTCAGGGGCGCGGCCATGTCCACCGAGCTGGCCGGGTCACCGGCCTTGACCAGGTTGCCCACGTGCTTCAGGTAGCGCTGCCCGAACACGAACTGGGCCTGGCCGAAGGCCATGCCGATGCCCGCCAGTCCAAAGCCGTAGTGCCAGCCGTAGGTCTCGCCAACGTAGCCGACGATCAGCGCGGAGGCAGCCGCACCGACGTTGATGCCCATGTAGAAGATGGCGAAACCCTTGTCGCGCCGCGGATCACCCGGGCCGTAGAGACCGCCGACCATGGTCGAGATGTTCGGCTTCAGAAGCCCGACTCCGATCACGATCAGCACCAGGGCCGTGTAGAAGGCCCAGAGCGCCGGGACCGCCATCACCGCATGCCCCGCCACCAGGAACGCGCCACCCACCATCACGCACTTCTTCTGACCCAGCAACCGGTCCGCGATCAGGCCGCCCGGGATCGAGGCCACGTACACCATCATGGTGTACCAGCCGTAGGTCGCCAGGGCCTCCGCCTTGCTCCAGCCCAGGGCTCCGTTCGTGGTCGAGCTCATGTAGAGCACGAGCAGCGCGCGCATGCCGTAGTAGCTGAAGCGCTCCCACATCTCGGTGAAGAAGAGCGTGTAGAGCCCCTTCGGGTGGCCGAACAGGGTGGGTTCGTTCGGATCGATCGTCGTCGAGGTCATGGGCGTGGGGCAGTGCCTATATGAAAGACGGACCCGCGCAGCGAATCCGAGAGAGCTGCACAGAATACTGGCAGCCTGGGCCCCTGAGCCACCTCTGCGCGTAAAATCCGCCCCGGCGGCCCCGTCAGCGCGTGCTCAACGCTCGGAAGCGGTGCTCAACAGGTCCCCGGCGAGCAGAAACTGCGCGACGGCACGCGCAGCGACCTCGTTGGCCGCCGCATTCGGGTGCAGGTCCGTCGGGTGGACCCAAAAATCCTCGACCGGCTGAGAGAGGAACGCGGACTCCAGATCGAGGCTGTCGATGTCCTCGGCGCGGGCAAATTCGGAGACGACGGCGTAGGCGTCGTGACTGGAGAGCACGGCGCCGTCGCGCACCATCTGGGGATAGAGGAGCAGCACAAAGCGCGCCCCGGCCTGCTCCGTCATCGCGCGCATGCGCAGCAGGGCATCGCGCGCCAACTGCCAGCCCTCCCCATCGCCGGTGAACACGTCCGCGTGGCGCTGGGTGTACACGGAGGCCTCGATGGCGTGGTACAGGCGATCGCAGACGAGGTCGACCAGTACGGAGGCGCGACGCAGCGAGCGCATCCAGTCGTCACGACCGGGGCGCGTCCAGCGCCTCACGAAACGCGTGCGCTCACCGACGACGGCGGGCGGCGGCTTGACGCCGATCATCACATCGTTCAGGTACAGGCAACAGACGACGAGATCCGGCTCGAACCGCAGCACGCGCTGCTCGAGGTACGCAGCTTCCTGGATCGTGTTGTAGCCGCCCACGCCACAGTTCATGACCTCAAAGGTGGGCCCATCCTGGGCCTCATTCAGCATGCCGGGCAGCAGCGCCGGCCAGGTCTCGTGATCACCCAGGCCCGTTCCAAACGTGAACGAATCCCCCAGGCAAGCGATGCGGAAGCTGCCCGGGGGCTTCTGCAGCTCGACACCGGGCCTGCGAAAGCCATGCTGATCGATGCTGTACAGGGCGATGCGCGGAACGTCGTTCCGGCTCTGTTGAAAGACCCTGACCCGCGCAGAATTGGGCCGATGCTCGAAGCGCAGGACGGGATCCGAGGAGTCTCGGACCACCTTGCCCGCGGACACGGGATGCGGCGCTGGCCCGAGATTCGCCATGCGCAGGACGAGCTCCGCAGCGATCAATGCCACCAAGGTCGAAGCGACCATGATGCCGAGCGCCCTGAGGGGGCGACGTTTCCTGCGTCCGTTCTTCACCACGGCGAGGTTATCCCCCAGCTGGCCCCGTGCCTACACTGCGAAGCCCGGACCTGCGCGGCGGATCGAGGGTCACGCTTCAGGATCGAAGGGGCCCTGTAGCTGCAGGCCGGTCTCGCAGCGGATCGTGCTCGAGTTTTCCATCGCCGCGACCCGCTCCCGACATTCCTCGCTGCGCGGGCGCTCCGGGTGATACACGTGGAACACGACCGCCCGGTTCAGCAATGGGTAGAACGGCCACGCAGCGCGCTTCAGGCGCAGCTCCAGATCCAGATCCTCACGGCCATAGAAGGTCCATTCCTCGTCCAGTCCGTTCACGGCCTCGTAGGCCGCGCGCGGCAGGCTGAAGTTCACCCCCATCAAGCGCCGCGGGCGCGGGTGCAGCATGCGTGCGACCGGCATCGGCAAGCGTACGCCGAGTCCGAGGCGCTGGGTGTCGCCCCTCAGACCGCTCGCGAGCAGAGCACCCAGTGGATGGTCGAAGTCGCCGCGCAGGATGTGCTCGCGCGTCGTGCGCTTCGAGATGGCCGGGCCCAGCTTCACGCGCCGTCCGCACAGGACGCGCCGTCCGTCGGCCGCGGCCAGGTGATCGTGGATCCAGTGCCTGTGCGGGAAGGTATCGCCGTCCAGGAAGATCAGGTGCTCGCCGCCGGAGCGCCGCACGGCCTCGTTGACGATACGCGCCTTGCGGTAGCCACGGTCCGCCTGACGCACGTGCACGAGCTTGCAACCGATCTCGGCGCGCCAGCCCTCGATCACATCCGCGGTCTCGGATTTCGATCCATCGTCCGCGACGAGGACCTCGTCCGGGAGCACGCTCTGGCGCGAGATGCCGCAGAGCACGAAGTCGAGCTCGCGCGGCTGGTTGTAGCTACTGGTGATGACCGATGTTTTCACGGGGTCTCCCGCCCCGTGCATCAGCGCCCGGAGCCGGGGCAGTGTAGCATCTGCTCAGCGGCCGCGCCGGGCGCGCAGCTCCTTGAGCTGGGTTTCCAGGCGATCGATGTAGCGCTGGTTGTTGCGCTCGACCTCGTCCCGCACCGCGATCCGCTCGGCGATGACGTGCTTCTCACGCTCGAGCCGCTCCAGGGACTTGCGCTGGAAGATGAGTGAGCGCTCGAGGTCATGCTGCACCCTTGCGGCGCGTTCCTTCTCCTCCGACAGGGCCTCGCGCACATCCTCGAGGGCCTTGGTGTCCCGCTGAACCTCGTTGCGATCGCGCGCGTCGAGCCGGTCCCCAAGCGCCTGCTTCTCGCGCTCCATGCGTTCCAGGGCACGCCCGTGCAGGGTACGCGAGCGCTCCAGCTCGGTGCGCACCTGGTTCGTCTTCTCCTGCGCATCCGCCAGGGCCTCGCGCGCCTCTTCCTGGGCCCGGGTCCTGTGCTCCTGCCCCGCCTGCTCCTGATCCGCGAGCTGCTCCACGAGCGACTGCTTCTCGCGCTCGGTGCGCGCCAGGGAACGTTCGTGTAGGGCGAGCGCACGCTCCAGCGTGGTCTCTGCGCGCGCGGTCTTCTCGCGCTCCTCGCTGACCGACTCACGAGCCTCATTCAGGGCCTGATTGTCCCGTTGATCATCGTCCCGGTCGCGTGCCTCGAAACGTTCGGCGAGCACATCCTTCTCGCGCTCCGCACGTGCCAGCGAGCGCACCTGCAGTTCGAGGGATCGCTCCAGGTCGGCCTGCACGCGAGCGGCCTTCTCTTGCTCCTCGCGCAGGCCTTCACGCGCTATCTCGAGCGCCGTCGCGCGCCGCTTCTGCTGCTCCTGCTCGCGCTCGGTGATCTGCTCCACGAGCGCATCGCGCTCACCCTCCAAACGGGTCAGTGAGTGCCCCTGGAGGGTCAACGCATGCTCCAACCCTTCCTGGGTGCGCGCCGCCTTCTGCTCGTGTTCCGCGAGCCTCTCGCGCGCCTCTTCGAGCGTGCTGGTGTAGAGCGCCTGCGCGTCCTGTTCGCGCACGGTGAGCTTTTCGCTGAGCGCCGCCATCTCTCGCTCCATGCGTTCCACTGAACGCACCTGCAGGGCCAGGGAAGCCTCCAGCTCTTCCTGCGTCCGAGCCGCCTTCTGCTGCTGCTCACAAAGAGCCTCGTGCGCCTCCGCCAGGGTCCTGTCATGCCGCTCGGCCTCCTCGCGCGCGTGCTCGGCAAGCTGCTCCACGAGCGCCCGCTTCTCACTCTCGAGGCTTTCCAGTGAGCGCCCCTGCAAGGTCAGCGACGCCTCCAGGCCCTCCTGTGTTCTGGCCGCCTTCTGCTGCTGCTCGCTGAGCGCTTGGCGCGCCTCCTGCGCCTCCGCCAGGATCCTGTCATGCCGCTCGGCCTCCTCGCGTGCGCGCTCGGCGAGCTGCTCCACGAGCGCCCGCTTCTCGCTTTCGAGGCGCTCCATCGATCGCCCCTGAAGGCTCAAGGATCGTTCCAGGTCGTTCTGCACGCGCGCGGCCTTGCCCTGGGCTTCGACGAGCGCTTCGCGGGCCTCCGCGAGTGCTGGACTGTCGGAGAGCTCGACCAGCTCGGCGCGCAGGCCCTTGACGGTCTGACCCAGCTCACGGCCACGTCCGCGCTCGACCTCCATCGCCTCAGCGGCTTCATCCAGCGCCTCAGCGCTGGCGCGCACCTGATCGCGGAGATCGGCCATGGTGGCCGCCGCTTGCTCGCGTACCGCAGCGATCGCCGCCAGGTTCACATCGGCCTCGGCATCGACTCGCCCGGGCATCTGCCCGCGCAGTTGCTGCAGCTCCACCGATAGATACTCGTTGCGCACCTGGGCATCGCTCACGAGGTCGCGCAGCCGATCCATATCCGCGCCGAACTCCGAAACGTCGAGGGGTTCCAGGTCGGCTTCGGGTTCGCCCCTGGCAGTCGCCGGACGGGTCAGTCCCGGATGTTCGTGTAGGGGCGCCAGCTGCGCGCTGCCCGCGTGCGTCGGCGGAACGTCAGCAAGCTGCGCCGGCGGCCGCGCGGGAGCATGACCGGGCGACCGTCTCGGCCGCTGTGCCTGGCGCAGGCGAAAGAGGTCGCGCAGGGTGATCGCAGACCCGCGGCCTTCGTCCCATTCCACCCGGTGGATAGTGATGCCAGCGCCACGCAGCATCTTCCACAGCTCCTGCCCCCTGAAACCGAGCACATCGGAGGCCTGAGACAGGCTCACGAGGCCGTCGCGGCTGGGTATCTCGAGACCGGTCTCGTCTCCAGACTGGGGCGACGCGCGGGACGGGGAATTCTCCGGGGAGTACATGGTGACCCTGAAGAGTACCCCAAGGGTCGCCAACGGGACCGGAATTCGCGCTCGCCGCCCCTACTCCCGGGTGTGAGCGTCGAGAAAGCGTAGGACGCGGTCCCAGACCATGGCGCTGGACGTGCCGCGAAAGAGGGTCTTCGAGCCGTGCACGATGCCACCGTCGATGAGGAACTCGCGCTCGGATTGGATCACGTCGACCAGGGGCTCGGCACTCGCGCGCTCGCCCTCGGGCGCGACGACCAGGACCGGACAGGCGATGCGCGCCGCGGCCCGACCCACCGGGTGGTCGCCCCCGAAGTACTCCCCGGGTGCGAAGCTCAGCACAGCGGCGAGGTCCTTGCGGTCCGGGGCGATGGTGAGCGCGAGACTGGCGGAGTAGGACGAGCCCCAGAGCACGAGCTTGCCCTTGAACCCGGCGTCGCGCACCCAGTCGAGGGCCGCCTCGATATCCTGACGCGCATCGACGTACTCCTGTCCCCGGGACGCCGCCTGCGCGCGCGCGGCGGTCTCGTTCGGAACGTCGTTCATTCCCTCGCCCGACCTCTGATCGATGGCGAGACACGCGAACCCGGCCTGAACCAGGCGCGGCGCGATGGGCGCGTACTCACCGCGGGACGAGCCCGCCTGGTGGCAGAGCACGATCATGGGTCGCGATCGGTCGTCGGCGCCGTACAGGTCCGCCTCGATGGGCAGGCCGTCCGGTGCCGGAAACTGGATCCTGCGCGGCGTCGGCGCCAGGGCGAGATCGAGCCATTCTGTCAGGCCCTGTTCCGCCAGGGCGAGCACGTGGCCCTGCCCCTCGAGCTGCTCGAAGTCGACGGAACAGCCGGCCATACGCAACCGTTCGGCAGTCGCCCTGGATCCGTCCCGCCATCCGTCCGAGTCGACGGCGCCAACTCGCATCCAGACCGGCTTGCCAGCCAACCCCTGGAGATCCGCGCTCGTCTCGGCGGTGCCCGGAACGGCCACCAGCGCGGCGAAGCCCTGCGGCGCGAGGCGCGCCACGTCGAACAGCGCTCGACCACCATTGGATATCCCGGCCAGCACCACCCGGTCCGTGTCGATATCGTGCTGTTCAATGATGTGTTCGAGCAGTTCGATCACCTCGCTCGCCGCGGCCCCCACGAATCCGCCGTCGCGCGCCACGGGATAGACCGTGAGGTAATCAGCGCTCCAGGCCAGGTCGCCCAGGTGCTGGCGCGCCGCGGTCACCATGCCGCGATCGCCGCTGCCCGGAGGAAGGCAAATGAACAGGCGCAGGGGAGCATCGGGGGCGCTCCCGGACGGAAGCCGCTCCACATATTGCAGGGTCTCCCCGCTGGAGAGCTTCAGGGACTTCTCGACCGGGTCCTGTGCGCTCGCTCCCAGACCGAGGAGCAGGGCTGCAATACCTGTCAGGACGGAACGGGCAGCGTGGCTTGCGAGGCTATACATGACCCAATGCATACCTTCAGCGGCCGTGGGAAGCGATCCTGGCATCTTTTTTTGACCCGTCGGCGCGCCCGCTCCGGATGATCGGTCACAGGGCCCGGAATCCGGCGAAAGGGACCCTGCCGGTTGAAATTCTGGCCACGGTGCTGCGATATGACTCACGTGACGAACCACAGACCCACGGGAACCCTGCGCGCGACGAGCGCTCCTGGACCGCTCGAGAGCCCGAGCGTCCGGTCCGCCGAGCACGAGCTGGCTCGCAGCCGCCCCCTCGGTGGCGAGCAGTGGATCCCCGAGCTCAAGCCCGACTCGGGGCGCTACCGCCTGCGGTTCGCGCGCACCTACGGGGATCTCGAGGACGCGTGCCGTCTGCGCTACGAGGTCTTCAACCTGGAGCTCGGCGAGGGTCTGCCCGGGTCCGACGAGACCGGACTGGACCAGGACGAATTCGACGAACAATGCCAGCACCTGCTGGTCATCGACTCGCAGACGGAGCAGGTGGTTGGCACCTACCGCATGCAGGTGGCCGAGGCCGCTCGCGCCGGAAACGGGTTCTATTCCGAGACCGAATACGACATCTCCACCTTCCCCGCCGAGGACCTGGCGAATGCGGTCGAGCTTGGCCGTGCGTGCGTGGCGAAGGAACACCGCAGCAAGTCCGTACTGTTCATGCTCTGGCGCGGGATGCTCAGCTACGTGCGCGCCAACAATCGGCAGCTCTTCTTCGGTTGCAGCTCCCTGACGAGCCAGGATCCGGCTCTGGGTAGGCGCGCGTACCGACAACTGCTGCGCGAGGGCAAGGTGCATCCCAAGATCGCGCTGCGGCCCAAACCAGAGTTCCGTTGCGATGTGGATCCGCACGCGGAGATCGCGAGCGACGCGACGGCCGACTCCACACCGATCGTCTTTCCGACGCTCTTCGCGCTCTACCTGCGTTTCGGAGCCAAGGTCATCGGCGCACCGGCCATCGATCGCACCTTCGGGACGATCGACTTCCTGATCATCGTCGACAGCGCCAAGCTCAGCACGACGACCCTGGCCAGTATCGCCTGACCGGTGCGCATCTTCAGGGCAACGTGGCGTCTGTGCGCGCTCGCGGCGTGGACGCCCGCCTGCTACATGGCCTGGCTCCTGAGTCGTCTCCTGGGCCTGGTCTCGCCCACATTCGGACGCCGGAGCCACGACGCCTGCGTCGGTACCTGGGCGCGTGGCATGGCGCTCATCCTCGGCGTGCGGGTGGAGGTACGCGGCGAGGCACCCGCGCCGCCCTTCTTCCTGGTCTCGAACCACCTCTCCTACGTGGACATCGTGGTCATCCACAGCTGCCTGCGCTGCCTGTTCCTGGCCAAGTCGGAGGTCGCCCGCTGGCCCCTGATCGGATTCCTGGCACGCTCGACCGGAACGCTCTTCGTGGACCGCGGTCGCAAGACGGACCTCTTGCGCGTCATCCGCGAAGCGCGCGAGCGAATGGAGCGCGGCTACGGCGTGGTCGTCTTTCCGGAGGGAACCAGCACGGACGGATCCGCCGTCCAGCCCTTCAAGGCCTCGATCTTCGAGGTCGCGGCCGCCACGGGCCTGCCCGTTCGCTGCGCCAGCATCTCCTACGTGACCCCCGCGGCCTCACCCCCGGCACGCCTCGCGGTCTGCTGGTGGGGCGACATGACGTTCGGAAAGCACTTCCTCGAGCTCCTCACCCTGCCCCCATTTAGAGCATTGGTCTCCTTCGGCGAGGAGCCTATCGTAGCCCCCGACAGGAAGTCCCTGGCGCTGGAGTCGCAGCGCGCCGTCGAGGCCATTTTCACCCCTGTCGCCTGACTCGCCCAAGCATGAGCACCTGCCAGACGTTGATCGACGACACCCTCGAACTGCTTTTGCAGGGCACCTATCTACCGACGGATCTGGGCGATGAGCCGGGCGCGAGCTGCGATTCCTGATGAGCCACACGGTCCACCACTTCGCATTGATCGCGGTCATCCTGCGCCTTGACGGCCGCTCGGTGCGCGCGCGCTTCGGAGTGACTCCATCTACGCTGCGGCACAGGGAGGCCACGCGCGAGTGTGTACGCTGAGCTGGGTCGCAACGGGAGCCGGTTACGACCTGTTCTTCAACCGCGATGAACGCATCGGCCGGGGCGCGGAGAGTGCGCCGCTCGAGACGCTCCACGAAGGCGTGCGCGTGCTCGCTCCGCGCGACACAGATGCGGGCGGAACCTGGATCACTGTCAATGAACACGGTGTCACCAACGCCATCCTGAACGGCTATTTCGAGAGCGACGAGCGCCACAATCCGGGCCGACGCAGCCGCGGCCTCCTGAGCCTCGACCACGCGGACGTTGGATCGCCGTCGGATCTGACCGCACGCATCGAGGTGCTGGACCTTTCCATCTACGCCCCGTTCACCCTGTGCAGCTTCCAGCCCGTAGCGGGACCCACCCTCGGCCAGGCCCTCGAGTGGGACGGCGCGCGCCTGAGAGCGAGCATGCTCGCCACGGACCAGGCACCGGTCTGCTCCTCGGCCATCGATGATGCCGGGACACGCGCACGACGCACGGCAGAGTGGACTCGACAGAGCGCCATCGCGCCGATGGACGCCGCACGCCTGGCCAGCTTCCACAGCAGCCACCTCGATGGCCCCAGCGCCCACTCGCCGTGCATGCACCGCTCCGATGCCGATACGCGCTCGATGATCCATGTTCGGGTCGACGCGCATCGGGTATCCATGACGTACACGCCGGGAGCTCCCTGTCGGACCCCCGCCGATGCCCCACTGACCCTTGACCGGCGGGCCGCCTCCGCGCCGTTCAGCTAACAGGCCGTCGATTGAGCGAAGCTCCGATGGATAACGTCAGGTCAGGTGGGCGCCGGTGGCGAAGAGTCGCGCTCGTGTACGGCGCACTGCTGTTGCTCTCCCACGGCAGCGAGCGCTGGCGCGCCTCCGCACCAGCGGCGGACGGTGCCCCGCCGCTCGGTCAACACATCGCGCGGGTCCAGGCCGTGGATTCGGGGCTACGCACCGACGAGACCGTCGAGCTGGCGTACAACGACGGCTTTGACGCGGCCGGGCCCAAAGGCACGGGCACGCCCCTGCTACTCCTGCACGGCAGCCCGGGCGACGCCGGCAACTTCGAGACCCTGGCCGCTGCGCTACCGGATCACTACAGGCTGATCGCCCCGGACCTGCCCGGATTCGGGAACTCCTACCACCGGATCCCGGACTACTCGATCGCGGCCCACGCGGACTACGTGCTGCAGTTGCTCGACACGCTGAAGATCGAGGCCGTGCACGTCGTGGCCTTCAGCATGGGCGGCGGCGTCGCGGCACATCTCGCGCAGCTGGCGCCGGAACGTGTGCGCTCCATAAGTCTCGTCGCAGCGATCGGAGTGCAGGAGACCGAACTGTTCGGGACCCACATGCTCAACCACGCGGTGCACGCGCTGCAACTGGGCGCGATCCAGACCCTGCGCTGGCTGACCCCTCATTTCGGAACCCTGGACGTGCTGGCTGACGGCATCCCGTACGCGCGCAACTTCTACGACAGCGATCAACGCCCGCTGCGCGGACTGCTCGCCGGGTACGCGGGCCCGATGCTGATCGTACACGGTGAGCGCGACTTCCTCGTCCCACCCGAGACCGCATACGAGCACGAACGCATCGTGCCGCAGAGCGAGCTGCAGATGCTCGACACCAGCCACTTCCTGCTCTGGACCCTCACCGATCGGGTGGCAGAACTGATCGACGACTTCGTATCTCGAGTCGAGCGCGGACAGGCGCTCACGCGGCCCGCAGCGAGCGCCGAGCGCGTGCAGCGCGCGCAGGCTCCCTTCAACCCCCACGACGCACCGCGTTTCGAGGGTCCCGCGCTGCTGCTCGCCCTGCTGCTGCTCGCCGCCGCCACACTCGTCTCCGAGGACCTGACGTGCATCGGCGCGGGCCTGCTCGTGGCCCAGGGCCGCATGGGTTTCGTGCCCGCCACCCTCGCGTGCTTCGTGGGCATCTTCGTCGGCGATCTACTGCTCTACCTGGCGGGCCGCTGGCTGGGTCGACCCGCGCTCGACAAACGACCGCTCAAGTGGTTCGTGAAGAGTGCCAGCGTCGAGAGCGCCACGCACTGGTTCGAGGCGCGCGGGGCGCGGGTGATCTTCCTCTCGCGTTTCCTGCCCGGGCTGCGCCTCCCGACCTACGTCGCGGCGGGAATTCTGCGCATGCGCGTCTCTGTGTTCGCGCTCTACTTCCTGCTGGCAGGCGCGCTCTGGACACCGATCCTCGTGGGCTGCGCAGCCCTCGCGGGACACCGTGCACTGGACTTCTTGCAATCCTTCGAGCGCTGGGCCCTGCCCGCGTTCTTGCTCTTCGCGATCGCGATCCTGGGGGTACAGCGCCTGATCGTACCCCTGTTCAGCTATCGCGGACGACGCCTCCTCGTCGGCTCGTGGCGCCGCAAGCGACAGTTCGAGTTCTGGCCACCGATCGCCTTCTATATCCCTGTGACCTTCTACATCGCGTGGCTGGCCGTGCGCCAACGCAGCCTACGCATCGTCACGGCGGTCAACCCCGGAATCCCCACGGGCGGCTTCGTGGGTGAGTCGAAGGCCGACATCCTCGACGCCCTGGCGGGCTCGGCGGAGTGGGTAGCGCGGCATCACCTGCTACTCGCAGCCGCGACAACCGCCAGCCGCCAGGCGGATGCACGCGCTTTCATGGCCACCGAGGGTCTCGACTTCCCCATCATCCTGAAGCCGGATGTGGGCCAGCGCGGCTCGGGCGTGCGCATCCTCAGGACGGAAGAAGTCCTGAACCAGGCGCTCGCGGAGATGGCGATCGACTGCCTGCTGCAGGAGTACGTCGATGGCCCCGAGTACGGCGTCTTCTACCTTCGCCGTGCGGGATCCGAGCGAGGCGAGATCTTCTCGATCACCGAGAAGCGCCTGCCGGTCGTCGAGGGAGACGGCGAGAGCACCCTCGAACACCTCATCCTGCGCGATGAACGGGCTGTGTGCGCGGCAGCGGTCTATTTTCAGGCCAACGCTCAACGCCTGCAGGAAGTGCCGGACGCGGGCGAGTCCATCGAACTGGTCGAGCTGGGCGCCCATTGCCGCGGCGCAGTCTTCCTGGACGGTCAGGAGTTACTCACCCCCGCTCTGGCTGCGCGCATCGACCAGATCAGCCGCGGCTTCGACGGCTTCCACTTCGGTCGCTACGACATGCGCGCCCCTTCAGCGGAAGCCTTCAGCAACGCGCAGGACTTCAAGATCATCGAACTCAACGGGCTCACGTCCGAGGCGACCCACATCTACGACGCGCGCCACGGCGCGGGGCATGCCTACCGCGTGCTCTTCGAGCAGTGGCGCGTGGCCTTCCAGATCGCCGCACAGAATCAGCGCGACGGAGCCGCCCCGGCTACCCTGCGCGAGCTGATCCTGGCCTGGCGCGAGTACGGCAAGCTGCAGCAGCGGCATCCATCCGCCTGACCGGATCGGCCCGTCCGTTCGAGGCGTTTAGCCGAGACCCGTGCGGACTGTTCCGCTCGCGCGCCCCGTCGCTGCGAACCAGGAGCCCGGGTTATTCATGAGCCGCGAGGCGAAACGCCTCGATTCGGTCCCCGGCGGTGCTTTGCGGACAATGGGCCCGCAGGCGACCTCTTTTGGTCGCCGAGGACGCCAATGTTCGCAAAGTGCCGCCAGGGGGCGAAGGGACGACGAAGCCGGCCGTTCGTGGGATTTCGTCCGCGCGGCGATGCCCCGAGACGATCGCGAGCGCTTCCTCACGCGCCGAATCCGTGAGGCTCTGGTCCACATGGACCCACTCCTCGAGCTGCTCCAGGTCGCTCCCACAAACACGCCCCTCGGGGGCGTCCGTGAGTTGATCCTGAGCCAGGACGGGGTAGCTGAAAGCGACGGCGGCGAGCAGGCCTATGAGGACTCGAGCCATGGATGGACCCCGGGGCCAAGGTGGATGCCCGCCGGGTATGGAGGGGCGAGAGCGGGTGTATGGATCTCCGACACGGTGGCTACGCCGCACCGGATGTCTCTATTTTCAGGTCCCCCCCGGACCCCCCGGGGCGATCCGGGCGTGTCACGAGCGCCACCCGCGTCCGTCAGCCCCCTTCCGGAGGGACCATTGGGCCAGACGGGCTAGCGGCCGAACGCTGGCAACGTCCCGGCGCCGGTCGTCATGCTCGCAGCGACCTCGCGGTCGAGCAACTGCACCTGCTCGACCGATGGCCTGTAGCCGATCGCTTCCCAGACTGCGTGGGCGCATGCGGCGGCCACGATGGTCGGATTGGTCTGATCCAGCTCGCCGTAGATCTCGGTGATCCGAAGCCGACACGGAAGGGCGCAGGCCACGTCCAGTGCATGCCGAGCACCGTGCATGGCGCCCGTGCACCAAGCGCGCAGGTCCTCGGCACCCTCGGTCAGGTCCGCGCTGTCCAGAAGCTCCGCCTCCAGACTGCCCTCGATCACGTTCCAGTCGACCTCGACCGTGACACGCGTGCCCGGTTCATTGCCAATCATCCTGGCATCCATGCTGCTTCCCCTTCCAGCCGTTGGCTGGCTCTCCCCCAAGAGACGAGCACCCCACTGCCGAGGGTAGCTCGATCAGGATCCCCCTCGGATGCGCGCCATGCGCGGGTGAAACAGAACTGGAGAATCTCCGGCGCGGGGCTCGGGGGACCCACCTGGGGTCACCCCAACAGCCAGTCCGCGATCTCGCGCGTGACGTCCCGCGCCCCCTTGCCGGAGGTGCCCACCTGGTTCTCGCACAACCCATATAATGGTTCGCGTTGCTCGAGGATGGTTTTCAGCTCGTCCATCGCACGCGGCCGGCCAGCGGTCGGACGTGCATCGCCCTGACTCAATACGCGCTGAAGGTGATCCTCGGGTGCCGCGTGCAACCAGACCGTCCGGCACGCGCCACGCAAGCGCAGGAAGTTCGCGTCGGAGGTCACGATCGACCCACCCGCGGCGATGACCGAGCGGGAACCGGATGCCAGGACAGCTTCCAGGGCCTCGCCTTCGAACCGGCGATAGGCGTTCTCGCCGTGGAGGTCGAAGATCTCGGCCAGTGACAGGCCGGCCAGTTCCTCAACGCGCTCATCGAGCTCGATGAACGGGACCTCGAGTTCCAGGGCCAGGTGGCGCCCGACGGTCGTCTTGCCCGCACCGCGCAGCCCGACCAGGGCGACGCGTTCATTCTGCGGAGCCAGGCCCAGATCACAGAGCCAGGCCAGGCGCACGCGCAGCACGCTCGCAAGCTGCGCCAGTTTCAGGATGCTCAGGTTCGCACGCCCGGCCTCGGCTTCCGCCACGTGCCGCCGACTCAGGCCCGACCTGCGGGCGAGTTCGGAGACCGAGAGCCCGACGTCGCCACGGGCCTGGCGCAGCCGTTGACCGAGTTCAGTGAGGATCGCTTGCGGCGGGGGCATTCGGGTACTATACTGCCCATCAATTGCCACGCAGGCAATATATTTCCCACCTCAATTCCACGGACCGCGCCCCCCCCTACGAGACAGCCCGTGACGATGACCGCCTCACCCGAACAGAGCACGCGCCTCGACTTCCAGACCCATCCGGACCGCTACCGGCACTGGGTCCTGGAGTTCGACGGCGACATAGCGACCCTGCGCATGAACGTCGACCCCGAGGGCGGACTGGGCGAAGGCTACGAGCTCAAGCTCAACTCCTACGACCTGGGCGTGGACATAGAACTGGCCGACGCGATCCTGCGGCTGCGTTTCGAGCACCCGGAGGTGCGCTGCGTGATCCTGACCGGAAACCTCGACCGGGTCTTCTGCGCCGGAGCGAACATCGTGATGCTGCGCACGAGCGCGCACGCCTTCAAGGTCAACTTCTGCAAGTACACCAACGAGACGCGGCTCGGGATCGAGGACGCCAGCGAAAACTCGGACAAGCGCTTCCTCGCCGCCCTGAACGGAACCGCGTCGGGTGGCGGATACGAGCTCGCACTGGCGTGCGACAAGATCCTGCTCGTCGATGACCGCAACAGTGCTGTCTCCTTTCCCGAGGTGCCCCTGCTCGGCGTGCTACCCGGAACGGGAGGCCTGACGCGTATCACGGACAAGCGCAAGCTGCGCCGGGATCGCACGGACATCTTCAGCGCGGTGGCCGAGGGCATCAAGGGCAAGCGCGCCGTCGAGTGGAACCTGGTCGACGGTATCGCGCCGCTTTCGCGCTGGGACGAATCGGTGTCCAAGATGGCACGTGAACTGGCCGACGAGACCCCCGCGAACGACGCCCAGGGCGTCAGCCTGACCCCGATCGTCGCCCGTGAAGAGACTGACGGCGTCTTCGAGTACGAGTACGTCACGTTGAAGCTGAAGAGCACCGAACGCCTCGCAGAGCTCACGATCCGGGCACCGAAGAGCTGCGCGAAAGACGCACAGGAAGCCTACGGGCAGGGATCCAGCTGGTGGGTGCTGCAAGCATTCCGCGAGCTGGACGACGCCCTGCTGCACCTGCGCATGGACTTCCGCCACATCGCGCTGGTGACCCTGCGTGCTGAAGGTGAGGCGCAGACCGTGCTCGACACGGACGCCCTGCTGGCGACCTCCGAGCACTGGTTCGTGAAGGAGACCTTGCACCTCGTCAAGCGCGTGCTCAAGCGCGTCGACCTCACGGCCAAGAGCCTCTACGCGATCATCGATGGCGGCACGACCTTCGTCGGCTCCTTCCTCGAGCTCGCCCTGGCAGCCGACCGCACCTACGTGCTGAACGACCCGGACACCGAGGTGCATCTCGGTGTGAGCGTCCTCAACGCCGGCGCCCTGCCCATGTCCAACGGCATCTCGCGCCTCGAAACACGCTTCCTGGGGACGCCCGAGGCCGTTCAAACCGTCCTGCAGACCGATGGCCTGTTCGACGCCGAAACCGCCGACAAGCTCGGCCTGGCCAGTTTCGCCCCGGACGACATCGACTGGGAGGACGAGCTGCGCCTGGCCATGGAGGAGCGCGTGTCCTTCTCGCCTGACGCACTGACCGGCATGGAAGCCAACCTGCGCTTCGCCGGTCCCGAGACCATGGAGACCAAGATCTTCGGCCGCCTGACGGCCTGGCAGAACTGGATCTTCCAACGCCCGAACGCCGTCGGCGAACGGGGAGCCTTGACCTGTTACGGGAAGCCACTGCGCCCCGAGTTCAACACCGAACGGACCTGATCCAATGACTGGCATCGACTACTCCCAGAAGATCCCCAACAACGTCGACCTGGGCTCGGACAAGCGCCTGCAGCGCGCCCTCGAGCGCTGGCAGCCTGGCTACATCGAGTGGTGGCGCGAGGCGGGACCGACGGATTTCAACGAGAACGAGATCTACCTGCGCACCGCAGTGAGCGTCGACCGGGACGGCTGGGCACACTTCGAACGCGTCAAGATGCCCGACTATCGCTGGGGCATCTTCCTGACTCCGAACGACGAGGAGCGCACCGTCGGGTTCGGCGATCACTACGGTGATCCGGCCTGGCAACAGGTTCCCGGCGAGTATCGCAACTGGCTACGCCGGCTGATCGTGACGCAGGCCGACACGGAGCCCGCATCCGTCGAGCAGCAACGCCTGCTGGCGCACACTGCGCCCTCGCTCTACGACATGCGCAACCTGTTCCAGGTGAACGTCGAGGAAGGCCGCCACCTGTGGGCCATGGTCTACCTGCTGCACAGCTACTTCGGCAAGGATGGCCGCGAGGAGGCGGACGAGTTGCTCGAGCGCCGCTCGGGCAACCCCGACCACCCGCGCATCCTGACCACCTTCAACGAGCCCTGCCAGGACTGGCTCTCGTTCTTCTGCTTCACGATGTTCACGGACCGCGACGGCAAGTTCCAGCTGCTGTCCCTGGCCGAGTCGAGCTTCGACCCGCTTGCGCGCAGCTGCCGCTTCATGTTGACGGAGGAAGCGCACCACATGTTCGTGGGCCAGACCGGCATCGCACGCGTGATCAAGCGTACATGCGAAGTGATGACCGAGCACCCGGACGCCGACGTGACCGAGTACGGCGCCATCCCACTCGACCTGATCCAGCGCTACGTCTACTACTGGGCCGCCTCGAGCCTCGACCTCTTCGGCGCGGAGGTCTCCAGCAACTCGGCCAACTTCTTCGCTGCCGGCCTGAAGGGCCGCGCCTACGAGGACAAGTACGAGGACCACGCAGCGACCGAGCCCATCTACGACATGGAGCGCTGGAAGGACGGCAAGCTCATCAACGAGGAGATTCCGATGCGCAACGCCATGAACGAGGTGCTGCGCGACGCGTACGTGAAGGACAACCTCAAGGGCGTCGATTACTGGAACAAGGAGTGCGAGCGCGCCGGGATCGACTTCCGTTTCCACTACCCCCACCGACGCTTCAACCGCCAGATTGGCGAGTTCGCCGGATTCCACTTCGACGTCAACGGAAACCCGATCGACGATCGCACCTTCGCCGAAAACCGAGACAAGTGGTTGCCCACCGAGGCCGACCGCGCCTACGTCAAGTCGCTCATGGTGCAGGTCGTCGAGCCGGGCAAGTTCGCCGCCTGGATCGCTCCGCCCCTGCGTGGCATCAACTCACAGGAGACCGACTTCGACTACGTGAGGCTCTAGCAGCCCGCCCTAAAAACTCCCTACTCGACTTCGCCCTCTCCGCCGCCGCTGCGTCGTGCTCGTCGAGCCGTGCTCAGCGGCCCTACAGGGCCGCCTCCGCCGTCTCGACTTCGCA
>JBLHKW010000106.1:0-18551 GCA_047618565.1 Planctomycetota bacterium | reverse complement strand
TGAGGCGCCAGGAGGCTGCCCGTGGGCCATGCGGGGCCCCAGAATGCGTCACAAGCCTTGTCTTGAAGCGAGCCGAAAGGTACAACCCCCGGCTCGATCTCTGTCCCCAAGGACCCGATTCCCAGAACTTCCGATGGCTAAATCCAGATTCAAGGCAGGCGGACCCACCCGCGGCCGCCTCCGCGTCAAGAAAATGGGCATGGGGTCCGGCAAGACCCACGCAGCTATCCGCGCGAAGAAGAAGGGCTGAGAGCGGCGCGCCAGGGAACATGTTCCTGGAGCTCAACATCAGGCGACTGGCCGGCGGGACAGCGCTTGGCGTCGCGGCCTGCAGTGCGCTTCCGAGCGTGCAGACGGAGGCCAGGGAACCCTCGCTGACTCTCATCCCGGAGGTCAGTCCCGTGGCGGCCAGATCTGCCGATGGGCCCGCCGAGGAGCACAGCGTGCTCTACCCGCGCCTGACCGGCGCCGGTGACCAGCTGGTCCTGTCGTGGACCGAGGTCCTCGAGGATCATCGCTCGGGCCTGCGTGCCAGCAGGCTCATCGACGGTGTTTGGTCGACGCCGATGCGGGTTGCCGAGGGCGACGACTGGTTCGTCAACTGGGCCGACTTTCCGTCCGTGGTGGCGAGTTCGAGCGGTCTGTTCGCCCACTGGCTGGTCCGTGACGAGGGCGGCCGCTACGCCTATCACGTGGAGTACTCGACCTCCCGCTCGGGTGACGTTTGGTCGGCACCAGGCTGGCTGCACGACGATCGCTCGGCGGTCGAACACGGCTTCGTCACCACGCTCGCCCTGGGCGACGGCTTCTTCTCCGCCTGGCTCGACGGCCGCGTGGACGACTCGATGAAGCTCATCAGCCGCGCGAGCGCGCTTCCCCATGGAGTGCCGCTTGGCCGTGAAGTCGAGCTCGACGCAAAGACGTGCAGCTGCTGTCCGACCGCCGCCGTGCAGCTCGACGATGGGTCCGTGCTCGTGGCTTACCGTGATCGGAGTGCCAGCGAGGTGCGCGATATCGCCCTGGTTCGCGGCATGCCCGGGGAGCCCGCCTCGTGGTCCGAGCCGCGTATCCCGCATGCGGATGGCTGGCTCATCCCGGGTTGTCCTGTGAACGGTCCCGCGCTGGCCGTCGGACCCGAGCGCGTGGCACTGGCCTGGTTCACCATGGGGGATGACGAGAAGCCCCGTGTTCAGGTGACCTTCAGCGATGACGGTACGAACTTCGGCTGGGCCATTCCCGTCGACGATGGCTTGCCCGGTGGCCGCGTGTCCATCGCGGCCCTACCCGGGCGGGATGCGTTCGTCGTGGGCTGGCTCGAGCTCGTGGGGGACACGGCCCAGTGGCGCCTGCGCTTGCTGGAGCCGGGCACGGAACACGCCTCCGTGGTGCTCGCCGACGTGACCGGCGGTCGACCGGACGGCATGCTCAGTCTGGCCGCGGGTGTGCGCGATGTCTTCGCCGCCTGGACCGACGCGCGTAGCGGATCGATCGGCCTGATGCGCATCAGCTGCGAATAGGGGAATGGCCCGACGCGCCAACTTGCGAGCGGCGCGCCGGACCGCTGGATCCGGACGATGGGTCTGGTAAAGGGAGGGGTTCCAAACAGCTGCTCAGGTGATGAGCATCGTCATGGATCCTGAAGACTGGCCCGGGGTGTCGTGCTCCGCGGGCCAGTGAGGTACTCGTCGAATCTGAATCAGGCGAACGAATTGTGCGCCAACGTTGCGATGGCGATGGTCCCGAGTACGAGGACCACCTCGAGCAGGCGGCAAAGGGAGTGTGCAAGGAAACGCGGCATGGGAGCCTCCGAGAAAGGGGGAATGCGCTCACCTCCCCATCCGCGCGTGGTTGCCGATGCGGGGCAAAACCCTCGTCCCAATGCCGCGACAGGACCGCAAAGGCCTGTCAGTCAAGCGTTTGTGTTGGCGCGCGATACCGGATCGGGGCTGCGATACGGGCTCAGGGCCAGTAGGGCCAATCCAGGGATTCCCAGCCATGGGAGCCATGCGGGCCAGGATTCGACTCCCAGGGCCTCGATGCGCCCGGACATGCCCAGCACCAGCAATCCGTTGTAACCGGCGTGCAGCAACATGGGCGGCCACAGGCTGCGTGTTCGTAGACGCAGGTCGCCCAGCAGCAATCCGATGACGAAGGTCGGTGCCAGCCGGTAGACAGATGCGTGTGCAGCCGCGAACAGCGCAGCTTGAAGCAGCAGCGCGCGCGTGCGTCCGAGGTCGTGACGGAATCCGAACAGTACCGCACCGCGGAAGAGCAGCTCCTCCCAGATGGCCGGCGAGATCGCCATCAGAAAGAGCAGCTTCCAGAGCCCGAAGCCGGTGATGGCCTCCACCAGCGCCGGGTTGTCGAGTGCGCCCTGGGGCAAGGGCAGCACGGACTGTTGCCATGCGCCGAAGTTTGCGGCCAACCATGCCAGTCCCGGGATCAGGCACAGACTACCGATGAGGTGCAGCGGCTTCGGCGCGCAGAGGCCGAGTACCGCGCTGCTCGACTTGCCGCTCAAGCGACTCATGCCGCGCGTACAGGCCCAGATGATCAGGGGCAACAGCACCCAGAACTGAGCGGTCATGCCCCAGAACAGGCTCTTGCCCTGCAGGGTGCCGCCGATCATGTAAGTGGCGAGCACGCTGCCGAATCCGAAATGCAGCGCGCGCCGGGAAACGGTCCGGCGCTGGTGCAGTTCGGCCTTGGTGTTGCCCGAACTGAGGACCTTCTCCGCGTCGAGGATCGACGCCAGGCGCGAGAGCAGCAGCCAGCACCAGAGCGCGTGGCTCGCGAACATCATCAGCACCGGTCCGAGACTCAGCTGTCCACGCAGCGCGTCGCGCAGGGCGAGCGCCGGTCCGGTGAGCGGGATCGCCGCGAGCAGCAGGTCCATCTCCAGCTCGGGTTGACTGGCGATGGCCGTCGGCACGAGGGCGAAGAGCAGCGCCGGCAGGATCGTCATCTGGCCCTCGCGGAATGTGCGCGCGCGCCCGCACACGAGGCAGACCAGGGCGCACACGAGGACACACCCGGGCAGGTAGACCAGGCCCGCGAGCAATCGGCCGAAATCCAGTCCGCTGGAATCGCCCAGGCCCGGCAGGGATCCGATGTTCAGGGAGATGCAGACCTGCAGGCTCGCGAGGTTGCACGCGAGTGCGACCAGGCCCGTGACGAGCACCGCCAGGTACTTGCCCCAGGCGATCGTCGCGACCGGGACCGGCTGGACCAGCAGGGTCTCGAGCGTGCCGCTCTCGCGCTCGCCGGCGAAGGCGGCCAGGGCCGTGTAGGAGCCTGCCGCGATGAGAATGAAGATGGCGAACAGGGGCAGCATGCGGCCCAGGGCAGCTCCGCTGGCTTCCGCCTCGCTGGCCACATCGACCACATCGAAGGACAGGCCCAGGGCCGGGTCGATTCCTAGCAGCTCACTGCGGCGCTCCAGCTCGAGGCTCTCGGCCAGCTCATCGAGACAGGCCTGCGCGCGCTGGCGCGCCTCGCGACCGCTGTCGTCCTTGACGTCGAAGTAGAGATGGAAACGGGTCCCCAGTGGCGCCGCATCGGCATCCCCGAGGGGAACCGACTCGGCCGTCACCAGAAGCTCGGCGCCAGCGCTGAAGATCCGCTCGACCTGCTCGCGCACCTCTTCGCTGGAAAGCGGGGTCGCCGCCTGGTTGCGCTCGGCGAGGGGCCCCGCATCCACTTCGCTCAGGAGGATCGGAGCGCGCTCGGCGAGCAGGTCGCGAAACCTCTCGACCACCCCTCGTTGTCCCGACTCAAGGTCGAGCACGATCTGGACCTCGCGCGCCGCCAGGGTCTTGCGCGAGAGGTTCTCGAGGGAATCCTGGCCGAGGAACATCAGCGGCAGCAGCAGCGCGGGCAGCACGACGGCCGCGAAGAGCGCCTTGCCGTCCCGTACCAGCTGACGCAGTTCGCAGGCCATCACGGCCAGGATCATCCTGGAGTCCCTCACGGGGTGGGCTCTCCACGGGCGACGCCATCGGCGTCCCGGACGAGCGCCTTGAAGATGTTCTCGAGCCACTCTTCACCGGTCCGCTCCTGCAGCTCCTTCAGGGTTCCGACGGCCAGCATGCGTCCGTCGAAGATCACTCCGATCCTGTCGCACAGGCGCTCGGCCTCGGACAGGATGTGCGTGCTGAACAGCACGCACGTGCCCGCGCGGCGACGGGACTCGATGAAGTCGATCATCGCGCTGGAGGCCAGGATATCGAGGCCGGTGGTGGGCTCGTCCAGAATCAGCACCGGCGGATCGTGCAGCACCGCGCGTGCGATCGAGACGCGCTGCTTCTGCCCGGTGGAGAGGGCCTCGCAGCGTCCGTCCGCAAACGCGCCCATGTCGAAGGCCTCGATCAGCTCGTCGACGCGCGCCTCGAGGGGCGCAGCCGCGATGCCGTGCATGCGGCCGAAGTAGCGCAGGGTCTCGCGCGCCGTCAGCCGCGCGTAGAGTCCGGTCGAGCCCGAGAGGAAGCCGATCCGGCGGCGCACCTCGAGCGGATCGCTGGCCACGTCGATGCCATCGATCGCGGCGCTGCCCGCGGTCGGTGAGAGGATCGTCGCGAGCATGCGCAGGGTGGTCGTCTTGCCGGCGCCGTTCGGGCCGAGCAATCCGTAGATTTCCCCGCGTTGGCAGTCCAGGTCCAGACCGCGTACGGCCTCGACTTCACCGCGCTGCGGATCGTGGAAGGTCTTGCGCAGGCCCTGGGCCTGGATGGCCAGGGTGTCGCTGTGTTGCGTGCTCATGGACAGGTTCAGGGACGGAGCAGGGAGAACAGGCGTTTGATGGGGATCGTCTTGCCGGACAGCAGCACGGTCTCGTGCGCCAGCAGGCGCACGGCGATGCGGATCGCGAGCCAGGCGTAGATGACCAGGGCGACCGCCGTCAGCAGGTACTCGAGGTAGAGCGCCTGGCCGAGCAGCATGGCGCGGAAGGCCAGGGCCACGTTGACGACGGGAATCCAGGCGGTGGCGACGTTGAGCTCGAGGCCCGGCAGGGCGACGGCCATGGCCGGGAAAATGAACAGCATCTGGGCCGGGCCGAGCAGCGCCTGGCCTTCCTTGAAGGATGCGGCCAATCCCGCGATACCGGTCAAGACGGCGCTGACGAAGAAGGTGTACAGGACGGCGAGCGGGACGATGGACAGCAGCGCGAGCACAGGGAGCTGGATGCGCACATCCGTTCCGCGCATCAGGCTTGCGAGCAGGTGCTCTGCCGAAAGGCCGAGGGCGATCAGGTTCAGGACCGTGGCGAGCACCGCGGTCGCGGCCACCGCGACGATCTTGCCCTCGTGGATCGCTGTACGCGGGATGGGTAGCAGCAGCGTCGTCTCTGCAGTCTTGCGTTCCTTCTCGCCGGCGGTCAGATCCACCGCGGGGAAGAAGGCGCCCATGACTGTCATCATCACCAGCAGCATCGGCAGCATGAGGGACAGGATCAGCGCACCCTTGTCCTCGACCGGGGCGATGTCGTGCTTCTCGACTGAGAGCGGCGTGAGCTGTGCGGGGTCGAAGCCCCTGGAGCGGGCGCGTTCGGCGCGGCGTGCATCGATGATCTCGGGCAGGCGCGACTCGATGCGCTTGCGCGCGGTGTCCGAGCGGCCGCGGGTGCTGTCGTAGAAGAGCTGCGCGCGGTTGATCGGGTCTGATTCGTCGCTGCCGCTCGGTGTGGGCAGGTATAGCACGGCATCCGGACGCTCGGCGGAGGGATCCCCTTGATCGGCGCTGTCCGCATCCTCCGTCATCCAAGCGCGCGCTGCGGCGAGGTCGGCTGCCCGGCCGAAGCGCTCGAGGTCAACGACGTTGATGCGGTCCATCGGCGCGCCGTCGTCGGGACCTGAATCTTCGTCCTCGGGTTTGCGGGTCAGGGTCTGTTCGAGTTCCGGTGTGACGTGTTCGAGCGCCTGCGCCACCACGCCCACGGTCACCTGCGTGTGCTCCTTCTTGCCCTGCACCACGAGGAAGCCCTGGATCATCAGCCAGAACAGCACTGGGTACATGCACAGGGGCAGCACGAGCGCGTACAGGGTCGTCTGTCGATCGCGGAAACTCGTGCGCAGTTCCTTGCGCGCGATCTCCCACACCGCTTCGAGGTGAGGTCCACCCATGGTCAGACCGGAGAAGCGGGGGATCGCTGCCAGGTGCCGTAGTGGTCCGCGCCGCTGGCCGTCACCACGACGATGTCCTCGATGCGAATCCCGAACTCGCCGTACAGGTAGATGCCCGGCTCGTTGGAGAGCGTCATGCCCGGCGCCAGGATCACGTCCGAGCCTCCGTCGAAGTAAGGATCCTCGTGGCCTTCGAGCCCGATGCCATGGCCCAGGCGGTGGGTAAAGGTCTCGTAGCCGGACCCGAATCCCCCGGCCCCGATGCGCGCGCGCGCTACGCGATCGATGTCGCGGCAGGGACGCCCGGGCCGGATCGCCTCGAAGGCCAGCTTCTGGGCATCGCGCACGACGTTCCAGACCTCCTCGACCCGCGCAGGAACCGGTGCGTCGAAGATCCACGAGCGCGTGTTGTCACTCTGGTAGCCGTGCAAGGAACCGCCCGTGTCGACCAGGATCACGTCGCCCCGTTCGAGCGGCGGTTGATGCGCGCCACCGTGCGGGTAGGCGGAGGCCGGTCCGACCAGGGCCAGGGTCCAGACACTCTCGAGTCCGAGCGTCTGCTGCGCGGTGCGCATGAGCGCCGCCACCTGGGTGCGCGTCATGCCCTCGCGCACATGTTCGTTAGCGGCGACGATGGCCTGCTGCGTGAGCTCGTTCGCGCGCCGTAGCAGGGCCTGCTCGTGCTCGTCCTTGCGCCCGCGCAGTTCGACGACCACGTCGAGGGCGGTGCCGACGTTCTCGGGTCCATGGGCAGCTTGCATGCCGGCGACGAATCGCTGGCGCAGGGAGGGCTCGACGCCGAGGCGCACGGCTCCGTGCTCCCGCAGCGCGCTCGCGAGGGGCTCGAAGGGATACTCGTGCTCCTGCCAGGTGAGGATCTCGCCGCCCGGTCCGTCCTCGGCCTCGATGCTCAGGCGCGCACGCTCCGCCTCGAAGGCCGGGCACACCCAGAAATGTTTTCCACTCGCCAGAACGACCAGGGCGAACAGCCGCTCGGAGTGCCCCCAGCGAATTCCGGACAGGTAGGTCATCGTGGCGCCAGCCTCCATGACCAGCGCGTCGACGCCGGCGCGATCCATCACGCCCGCGAGTCGCGCGCGCCGCGCCGCACGTTCCGCGCTGCTGATCGGCTCGACGCTGCTGCGCTGGTCCGAGAGGTGAGCGAAGAGCTCCTTCAGGGCGCCACGTTCGTCCTGCGCGGCGGAATCGCCACCCTCCGGGCCGGTCTGGGCCGACCTGCAGCCGCTGCCCAGTCCGGCCGTTGCCGCGGCGCCGGCCGCGAAGGTGCCCTGGAGCAGTGCACGTCGGGTGTGGCGCTTGGGGTCGATGGGGGGCGTCGGCTCGGTTCCAGGGGCGTTCATGGGATGGTGCTGCGGGGGGTCGGCCGGGGTGGTTGGCGGGCGCTGACCCAGAGCGTAGCCATTGGAACTCCGTCGTAGAACCGCCCTGATTCCCCAAGCGTGGTTAAGACCGGCGAGCGTGGGCTCCGATAAGCGTCGGAGATGGTGTCCCAGCTGCCCCCCCAGCCTCCGCCCACCCCGGCCGGAGTGATCCGAGAGCGTGCCGCCGAGGGCGCTCCCCTCGACCTGCTCAGGCCCCCGCTCGAGCCGGCACCCCCGTGGCCGCGCAGCGCGGTCAGCCTGCGTACACGGGTCGACGACATCCGGACCGTGCGTGCGCGCGGTCGTCGCGTCCTCTCGAGCAGCGCCAAGGCGCTTTTCATCCTGGTCCTGGTCTGGGGGCTCCTTTTCAACTTCTCCGAGGTGCGCGGCAGCTCCATGAAGCCCGGGATCCACGACCGCGACCGCATCCTGGTCGACCACCTGAGCTACATGTTCTCAGAGGTCGAGCGCGGAGACATCGTGGTCCTGCGCTACCCGCTCGATCCCAGCCTCGACTACATCAAGCGCGTCGTCGGCCTTCCGGGTGACGAGGTGAGCATCCGCGGCGATCAGGTCTACGTGAACGGCAAGCTCTTCGACGAGCCCTACGTCAATGCGGAGTTCGCCGACCCGTACACCCACATGTCGGCCACGGTGAAGCCGCACCACGTCTTCGTACTCGGTGACAACCGCCTACGCAGCTCGGATAGCCGGGAGTTCGGCCAGGTCGACATGGGGCTATTGCGTGGCAAGGTCCGCTTCCGGTTGTGGCCCCTGGGGCGCGCCGGCTGGGTCGAGTAGCCGACCGTCGGCCGAGCGCCGCGGAATCAGACCTCTTTGGCGCGAACTCCGCGGTCAGGACGACTAGTATGGGGCCATGGCGTCCCAGTCCCCCGTCAGCCTCGTCACCGGAGCCACCCGTGGCATCGGGCGTGAGATCGCACGCACCCTGGCCGGGGGCGGCGCGCGCGTGCACGTGGTGTGGTTCCGTTCCGAGTCCGAGCAGGCCGAGCTGGAGCGGGAGTTTCCGGGGCGCGTCCATCAGGCCGACGTCACGGATGAGGATCAGGTGCGCGAGCTGGTCGCGCGCATCGTGGAGGCGGATCAGGGGCTGGATGTGCTGGTGCACGCGGTGGGGGATGTGGTCTTCGGGCCACTGGCTGACGTCACCCGCGCGGAATTCGATCACCTGTTCCTGAACAACGTCACGAGCGCCTTCATGCTCGCGTCGGCTGCGCGTGAAGTACTGCGGGCGAGCGCGGGCTGTGGACTGTTCCTGGGCTGCGCTGGCATCGAGAGCCTGCGCGCGCGCACGGCGACCGCTGCGTACACCGCGGCCAAGACCGCGCTACTCGTGCTGATGCGCTCCCTGGCACGCGAGGAGGCGCCCTTTGGCGTGCGTTTCAACATGGTCTCGCCCGGGCTCGTTCCGCACGATGGCGCACACGACGCTACCCTGGACGCACAGCGCCTGGACTCGATCCCGCTCGGCCGTCCGGGTAGCGCCGGCGACCTGGCGCGTGCCGCGCTCTGGCTGACCTCGCCCGAAGCCGGCCATGTGACCGGCCAGAATATCGACGTAGCCGGTGGCTACATGCTCTGAGAACCACGATGACGACTTCAAGTTCGACCCAGACGCGCGCGGCGCATTTTGCGGATATCAACCCGGCCACGGGCGAGAAGCTGGCCGACATTTCCGTGGCCACGGCGGCCGAGGTCACGCAGGCCGTCGCGGCGGCGCAGGAGGCTTCTGCAGCCTGGCGCGCACTCGATCTCGACGCGCGCTGCGAGCTGCTCGCGCAGGTGGCGGCCGGGATCGCGGACCACGCCGACGAGTTTGCGGACCTGATCACGCGCGAGATGGGCAAGCCCCGGGCAGAGGCGCTCAAGGAGGCCGAGGGCTACGCCGCCCATGCGCTCGAGATCCTCGCGGAGGTCAAGCTGGCGCTCGCTCCCCAGGCGTTCGAGAGCCGCGCTGCCGACACGGTGCTCGTGCGCGAGGCGCACGGAGTGGTGGCGGCCATCACGCCCTGGAATTTCCCCGTGGGCATGCCGGTCACGATCCTCTTTCCGGCCCTGGCGACGGGCAACACGGTCGTGTTCAAACCCAGCGAGCACGTGCCTCTGTGTGGCGCGCTCCTGGCGCGGCTGTTCCAGAAGGCGCTTCCCCAGGGAGTCCTGGCGCTGATCCAGGGTGCCGGGGACGTCGGCGCACAGCTCGTGGCGGCGGAGGTCGACATGATCGGCTTCGTCGGCAGCCGTGCCACGGGTCAGCACATCATGGCGAGCGCGAGCGAGGGCCTGAAGCGGCTCGTGCTGGAGCTGGGCGGCAAGGATCCGTTGATCGTCTTCGAGGATGCGGACCTCGACGCGGCCGCGGAATGCGTCGCGCGCCACTCGTTGCGCAACACGGGCCAGGTCTGCTGCAGCATCGAGCGCGTCTATGTCGCGGAGAGTATCGCCGCGGACTTCGAAGAGCGCGTGGTCGAGCAGGCCCGCCAGTGGACCCATGGGGATGGATTCGACGAGAGCGTCCGCATGGGCCCGATGGTGAGTGGCGAGCAGCGTGCCAAGGTTTCCGTGCAGGTGGACGGCGCTGTCCGGGACGGGGCGCGCCTTCTGCTGGGCGGGCACGAGGATGCTGGCGACGGTTTCTTCTATCCGGCCACGGTCCTGGCCGGAGTGCAGACGGAGATGCAGCTCTCCTCCGACGAGACCTTCGGCCCGGTGGTGAGCCTGACGACGTTCAGCGGCGACGAGCAGGAGGCCATCCGCCTTGCCAATGACACCCCGTATGGACTGGGCGCGAACGTCTGGACCGCCGATCGCGAACGCGGGCAGCGCGTAGCGCGCGGACTGCGCGCGGGCCAGGTGGGCGTCAACCGCTACCTCACGGCCGGCTCGGGCACGCCCTGGGTGGGCGCGCGCCAGTCGGGCTTCGGATTCCTCGGGGGCATCGAAGGCCACCGCCAGTTCACCGTACCCAAGACCATTTCCACGGCCATCCCGGCGTCGTCCGGAGCTTGATCCACCATGATTCTCGAACAGCACTACCTCGACTGTCTGGCGCAGGCCTCGTACTTCATCGCGGATCCTGAGGAGGGCACGGCCGTGGTCGTCGACCCGCGCCGGGATGTGGATCTGTACCTCGAGCGGGCCGAACATCACGGCGTGACGATCCGACACGTCATCCTGACCCACTTCCACGCGGACTTCCTCGCGGGACATCTCGAGCTCGTCGCGCGCACCGGCGCGACCCTGCACCTCGGCCGGCGAGCCGTGGCCGACTACCCCTTCGAGGCCCTCTCGGACGGCGACGTGCTCGCCCTCGGTAAGGTGCGTCTCGAAGCGCTCGAGACCCCGGGCCACACTCCTGAGTCGATCTCGATCCTGGTCTTCGATCTCGAGCAGAGCGAAAGTGCACCGCACGCGGTGCTCACGGGCGACACGCTCTTCATCGGCGACGTGGGGCGTCCGGATCTGATGGCCTCGGTCGGCGTGACCGCGGACGAGCTCGGAGTCATGCTCTACGACTCGCTGCGCCAGAAGCTCATGCCCCTGCCGCCCGAGACGATCGTCTACCCGGGACACGGGGCCGGATCCGCTTGTGGGAAGAACCTCTCGACGGACACCTCTTCCACCATCGGCGCGCAGCTGGCTTCGAACTACGCCCTGGCCGAGATGCCGCAGGGCGAGTTCGTCGAGCTGGTGACCGCGAACCTGATGCCGCCGCCCGCATACTTCCCGGTCACGGCGGGTCTGAACCGCGAGGAACATGCGAATCTGCCCGACATGCTCGAGAGCGCCCTCGTGGCGCTGAACCTGGAGGCCTTTCTGGCGGCCCGGTCGAAGGGCGCACAGGTGCTCGACGTGCGACCGGGACAGGCGTTCAAGGAGTCCCATCTAGCCGGAAGCACGAACATCGGACTCGGCGGCAAGTTCGCGTCGTGGGCGGGCACCCTGCTCGACTTGAAGCGGCCGATCGTGCTCGTGGCCGAGCCTGGACAGGAGCGCGAGGCAGCCCTGCGGCTAGGACGTATCGGGCTCGACAAGGTGATCGGTTATCTGGACGGTGGCCCGCAGGCGTTGCCCTCGGATCCATCGCAGGTTGGCGGCGCTTCCCAGATGGACGTCGCTGGTGTGGCGGTGGAGCTGGCGAGCGCTGGCGCCGAAGGGGACCCGCGCGTGCTCGATGTGCGTACGCGCGGCGAGTTCGAATCCGGACATGTCGAAGGAGCGCTTCACATGCCCCTCGCGGAGCTGGCCGCGCGCAAGGGTGAGCTCCGGCGTGACCAGCGCCTCTTCGTCTGCTGCAAGTCAGGCTACCGGTCGATGGCGGCCATCAGCATGCTGCAGGCAGATGGGTTCACGAATCTCGTCGACACCGCGGGCGGCTTCGACGCCTGGCTGGCCGCGGACCTGCCGGTCACGGGCGAGCAGCTCGGGAGTTGCAGTGCATGAACCGCTTCCACCTGCTCGGTATCGCAGGTCTGCTCGCGCTGAGTTCCATCTCGCGCTGGGATGAGTCCGCGCGAACCGGGACGTCACCTGCGTTGAAGGGTGGGGAGGTCGAGTTCATCTACCTCGCCAATGAGGGTTTTCTCGTGCGTTCGAGGGAGCGCGCATTCGTGATCGACGCCTTCCTCAAGGAGCCCCTGGGCTTCTACGCGGCGCTGTCTCCGGAACTGCACGCCAAGCTGGTCGTGGCCGAGGCACCGTTCGATGACATCGACCTAGCCCGAATAATTCATGAAGACGCGGCCCAAACGCGACGACCGGCCGGCTTCGCCGTCCTTTCGGCTTCTGGCGGCACTTCTCGCGCGTTGGCATCCTCGAGACCCGTAAGGGTCGCCTCCGGGGCCAACGCGCGAGAAGCACCACCAGAAGCCGAATCGACGCGTTTTGGCTCGCGCTTCATGAATT
This sequence comes from Planctomycetota bacterium, assembly GCA_047618565.1. Classification (GTDB taxonomy): domain Bacteria; phylum Planctomycetota; class UBA1135; order UBA1135; genus JBLHKW01. The sequence continues at coordinate 6,127 of JBLHKW010000106.1, read as the reverse complement.
ATCCGGGCTAGCCCTGGTGAGCCACGCGCACGCGGATCACTTCCAGCCCGGTAGCGCCGCAGCCTTTCTCGCGGCCTCTCCGCAAACCTGGATGGCCACATCGCCGCAGGTGCTGGGGGGCCTGGACTCGACCCTGGGGGACGACGACGCCGCGCAATCGGTGCGCGAGCGCCTGACCTCGCTCTTGCCCGACCCCGGGGAGACCCTGGCCTTCGAGCACAACGGGATCGAGGTCGCCTTCCTGCGCATTCCCCATGCGGGCAACCGTCCGACGATCCAGAACCTCGGACATCTGATCCAGTTCGAGGGTCTGACCATCCTGCATATCGGGGATGCGGATGGCTCGGGCGGTGTGCTCGAGCCCTACGGTCTGAAGGACGTTCATATCGATGTGGCCCTGCTGCCCTACTGGTTGTGGAGCTCCGCTGCGGGTCAGGAGCTGGTCCAGACCCATCTGGCGGCCGATACGCTGGTCGCCATCCACATCCCGCCGCGTGAGGTGGCCACCGTGGCGGAGTCCCTGAGCACTGCGGACGGTGGCGGCGTGCACGTCTTCAGGGAGTCCCTCGAGAGCCTGCGCTTCGACGGCAACTGACGCGCCCATCTGCGTGCGGCAACCCGTTGGACTCGCGGGCCGCGATCGGCGATGCTGTCGGGCATGCCGGACACAACTGCGGGACGTGGCGCGACACTCGGACTCGTCGGTTTTGCCGTGATCTGCCTGGCCAGCCTGATCTGGCCTGGCTTTCCGCTCGCTGCCGACGCGGCTCCAGCGCGCCTGTGGGGGATTCCATTCCCGCTGGTCTGGAGCGTGGGCTGGATCCTCGCCGCGCTCGTGGTGGTCGCGGCCTACCACCTTGCCTCTGGCGGTGAGGAGCAGGCGTGAGCGACTCCACGATCGTCGTCAGCATCGTCGTCGCCTACCTGGTGCTGTGCCTGGTGGTCGGGATGTTGCCCGGCAAGCGCGGCAGCGAGTCGGCGGCCGGTTACGTGGCCGGCGACCGCACGCTCGGTCTGTTCGTGATGTACTTCATCACCGGCGCCACGATCTTCAGCGCCTTCGCGTTCCTCGGGGCACCGGGGCGCGCCTTCTCCCGTGGGGTAGGTGCTTGCTACATCCTGGGCTTCGGCACCCTGGGATTCCTCCCGTTCTACTTCCTGGGCCCGCGCGCGGCACGGCTCGGCAAGGCCTTCGGCTTCGTGACCCAGGCCGAGATGATTGCGACACGCTTCCGTACGCGCGGCATCGCTCTGGTCATGATGGTCATCAGCGTGCTGGCCTTCGTGCCCTACCTCGCGCTGCAGATGCGCGGCGCCGGTATGGTGCTCGAGATCGTGACAGAGGGCCAGATCAAGGCCGACGCCGGGGCCGCGATCATCTACGGCGTCGTCCTGATCTACGTGCTCAAGAGCGGTGTGCTCGGCGTCGGCTGGACGAACACCTTTCAGGGTGTCTTCATGCTCGTGCTGGCATGGGTCATGGGGCTCTACTTGCCGTCGATTCTGTACGGCGGTATCGGGCCGATGTTCGACGCGATCCAGGAGGCGCGCCCGGAGATGCTCGTGGCCCCGGGGCTCGCGAAGGGCGGAGACCCGCAAACCTGGGCTGGTTATTCGAGCGATGTGCTGGTCTCGATGATCGGCTTCTCGGTCTGGCCACACCTGTTCATGAAGGCCTTCTCCGCGCGCGACGTGCGCACCATCAAGCGCACCGTGGTGCTCTACCCCACGTTCCAGCTGTTTCTCGTGCCGCTCTTGCTCGTCGGCTTCGCGGGCATCCTGTTCATTCCTGCGCCCCTGGCGCCGGACCAGATCCTGCCCCACATGCTGATGCACACGGACCTCTCGCCCTACATGGTGGGCCTGTTCTGCGCCGGCGCGGTGGCCGCGTCGATGTCATCGGGCGATACGATCGTGCATGCCACGGCATCGATCGTCGTGCGCGACGGGGTCGTGTCGGGGCTGGGCCGCAAGCTCGATCCGAAGACCGAGCGGCGCTGGATCCGGATCATGCTCCTGCCGGTGCTGGTCGCGTCCTACCTGCTCGCCACGGCCTACGAGAAGACCCTGGTGGATCTGCTGCTGTTCTCCTACGGCCCGGTGACGCAGTTCGCACCGGCGGTGGTCGCGACCCTGTTCATACGCGCCGCCACAGGCCCCGGTGTACTCGCGGGACTGGTCGCGGGCATCAGCGTGATCATCACCCTGGACGTCAACGGACTGCGGCCCATGGGCATTCACGCCGGGCTGTTCGGCCTGGCCGCGAACATCCTGGCCATGACCCTCGTGTCGATCCGGACACGGCGACCGATGACGCCGCATCAGGAGCGCTTCCTCGCGGTGGCCAGCGGCTCGGAAGAGGAGACTCCGCCGGTCGTCAGTCCCTGACCCGTTCGCGCAGGGCTTCCCAGTCGATGTCGAAGGGCAGCGCCTCGCGCTCGTCGAGTTCGGCGATACGGCTGCGCACGCTCGCGATGCGTCCGCCGGTCTCGGGGTGCGTGCTGAGCCATTCGAGCGCTGCGGGCAGCTCCCCCTGGAGCTCCTCGATGTGCTCGAAGAACGCGATCAGTCCGTGCGGGTCGACTTGCGCGTCGACCAGGATGCGCGTGCCCTCCTCGTCCGCGTCGGTCTCTTGCTCCTGGGAGTAGTCGTTGACGGAAGCGAGGGTGAAGAGCTCGGTCGCGATCCCCAGCAGACCGCTCGTGTCGCCCAGGAGCAGGCGCAGGCCCGCAAAGGTCCCGACCGAATGCGCGATGCGCCGCAGGCCGTGGCGCCGGGTCACGTGGGCGATCTCGTGCGCCAGCACGCCCGCTACCATGTCGGCGGATTCCGCCTGTTCGATCAGGCCCGTGTAGATCGTCAGGTAGCCGCCGGGCAGGGCGAAGGCGTTGACCTGCTCGTTGTCGATGATGCGGAACTCGAACTTCGCGTCGGGCAGTCCCGTGTGGGGCGTCAGGCGGTCGAGGATGGTCTGGATGCCCGCGCGCAGCTCCTCGTCCTCGACCTCGGAGCCGCCCGCATCCATGGCGTCGACCACGGCCTCGCCGATGGTCTCGTCCACGCTGTAGGGCAGTGCATCGACCATCTTGTCGATCGATCCGTGGCACGCGCGCGGCGTGAAGAAGACGATCGCGCTGGAGAGCACCAGGAAAATCGTGCAACCGGCCAGATGCTTGGCGCGCGAGGAGACGCGCTCGCCCTGTAGGCGTGCCACCTCGTTGGCCACGTCGTTTCCGCCGCAGCCCTCGATGGCGCGCAGGAAGTTCTCGTCCTCGCTGTAGACCGAAATTCCGTCTCCGCCGGTGCAGAAGGTGATCTCGCCGCTCGATCCCGCGCGCGAGAGCACGGCGCGGTGCCACGGGATGCGCGTGCCTTCACCGTCCTCGGTCTCGGCTTCCAGACCGGAGGTCGTGACGCGCACGCGTGCGGGACGCCTGCCACCGGGGACGGTCTTGCCGACGATACCGCCGGGGAACTCGTGTTCGGCGGCGAAGGGATCGAAATCAGTCATCGGTCGCTGGCCTGCGGATGGTGGTGGAGAGGTCGCCGATGCCGTCGATCGAGCAGATGACCTGCTCGCCGTCCTCGAGTGGGCCGACTCCGGCGGGTGTGCCGGTCAGGATCAGGTCGCCCGGGCGCAGGGTGATGTGGCGCGATAGCCAGGCGATGGCGCTGGGCACATCCACCACAAAATCACGGGTGGACGCGTTCTGGCGTTCCTCGCTCCCGACCATGGCTCGTACGCGCAGGTCGGAGATGTCCAGGAAGTCCCGGGGCACGAAGCTCGGTCCGAGTGGACAGAAGCTGTTCAGGTTCTTCGAGCGCAGCCACGGGTGCCCCTTCTTGCGGTCCTGGCCCTGCATCGAGCGCGCCGTCAGGTCGTTCGCGATCGTGTATCCACCGACGTGCTCCATGGCGTCTTCGGCCTGGATGTCGAAGCCCTCGAGTCCGATCACCACGCACAGCTCGGCCTCGTGGTCCACGCGCCCGACGTACCAGCCCGGGATGGTGACCTCGGTCCGGTGCGGCACGAGCGTCTCGGGGAGCTTGTTGAAGAACATGGGCTCGGCGGGCACCTCCTCCCCGAACTCCTCCGCATGGGCGCGGAAGTTCTTGCCCAGGCAGAGGATCTTCCCGACCGATGCCCTGTCGATGGGCGTGTCGACCTCGGGCAGCGCGTTGCCATCCCACTCGACCTCGACCATTTCCCAGTTCTTGTCCTCGTCGCCGAAGAGGCGCGGGCGCAGCTCGCCCTCGTCGAACCAGCCGGTCTCGAAGAGACCCACGATGTCCGCCGGCTGCCCGGTCTCGATCAGGTGCGCGGTGAGGTTCAGCAGGCGCGAACCGTCGTCGAGGACGAGCCTCCCACGCGGGCCCGCTTCACGGAAGATCCGCACCGTCTCGAGCCTGTGATCGGTCATGGACGAGACTATAGCGCCATCCGCGGGCGGCGCCAGGGAGCGTCAGTCGGCGCGCGTCAGCTCGAGGGTCGCCAGGGCGTAGGCGGTGGCGAGGACCGGGTTGCCCTCCCACCAGCGCGGCGCGTTCCCGTTGACCCAGGATCCGTCCACCCGGCTCTGCATTGCGACGAGTCTCCCCGCGAGCTCGGTACGCCACGCGTGCTCCGCGCCGGCCGCATCGACGATCGTCTCGGCGCCGTAGAGGTCCAGCGCGCGCGCCATCGTGTTGAAGTAGTAGAAGAGGCCCTGGTACGCGGCCACCGGGTCGTCGACGTACTGGAAGCCAGGATTCACGTCGAGCGTGTAGTTCTCCTGCAGCCAGTTCCAGAGCGCCTCGACGCGCGGATCGTCCCGTTCGAGGCCGGCGAAGATGTAGCTCTTGAGCAGGGCGTAGCTCATGGAGCCGTAGGAGCGCGGGATCTTCTTGCCGTCCTCGAGCTCGATGAATCCGGCCGGAGATGCGCCCGGGGAGTAGGCCGCGCCGCCGTCCTCGCCCGCGATCAGGACGGTGCCGTTCTCGTCGAGCGCGAGGTCATTCGACTCGGAGCGGTTCTGGCAGCGCTCCAGGAACGTCAGGGCCCGCTGGTATGCCGCGTGCTCGGATTCGAGACCGGATGCGGACAGGGCTTCGAGCGCCATCTGCAGGTTCGACAGGTCCGGGCGCTCATCGCCGCCGTAGCCGACGCCGCCGTAGTAGTGGTGGTCCGGGGAGTAGCCCTCGCCCTCGTCGGACTGCAGGGAGATCAGGAAGTCACGCGCCTTGACGAGCTGCGGCTGGTAACGATCGCCAGCCCGGGCCAGGGCCAGGATCGAAGCCGACGTGACGTAGTTGTAGAGCTTGCCGTCGTGGATCGATCCGTCCTCGCGCTGCAGGCCCGCGAGCCAGGCGAGTCCATGGTCGATCGCGTTCTGGATCTCCGTCGGGCGCGGCTCGGGCACGGCGTGCAGTGCAGCCAGGACCATGGCCGAGATGCCCGCGTCCGGCTGACCGGGCGCGCCCCAGAGGCCATCGTCGGCTGCGCCAACGAGGAAGCGCGCGCCGGCGATGATCGACCTGTCGAGCGACTCGCCATCCAGGGCGCCCGCACGGGGCAGTGGAGAAACGGAGCGCGGTGGCGTCTTGGGCTGCAGCAGACCGTAACAGTCGGCTAGATCGATCACGGCGCGGGCGGTGGCCTGCACGGCGCCACCGTTCGTGTCGCTGCCCGCCCAGGAGCCGTCGGACGCGCAGCGCGCGAGCGTCGCGGTGGCGAACATGGACGCCTTGTCCAGGGTGAGCTGTGCGAGCGCGGGGTTCTGCACGGCCGCGGCGCGCGGAGACGTCGTCCCCGAGTCCTGCTCTCCGAACCAACTCAGTGCGTTCGAGAGAGCGCGCGCGCTCTCGGGCGTCACGTGATGCCCGAGCACGATCGCGACCAGTTCGGTCTGCGCCAGGCGCTCGGCCTCGTTGGCATCGGCCGAGTGGATCGAACCGTCGGGTGCGCAGTGCCCGAGCAGGTAGTCGAGGCCGCGCTTGACGAAGGGCCCGTCGTGGACGCCATAGTGGCGCGGGCAGCGCGCCAGGGCCAGCAGCGTCCAGGCGGTGGGCTCGAGGGCCCCGCCGTAGGCGCCCGACTGCGCGTCCTGCTTCGAGCGCAGCCAGCGAACCGAATGGTCCATGGCTCCCT
>JBLHKW010000105.1:0-18611 GCA_047618565.1 Planctomycetota bacterium | reverse complement strand
CGAAAGTGATCGACGCAGCCGAAGATGGTGACGCTGCCCATGACAGCAAGCACACACCACGTCAACACTCCATGTGCCATCACGGCACGGAAGCACCTCGCCAGAAGCATGGACTGTCTTTGAGGGGGCATGGGGGCGGGCGCGTGGAAGAATCGAGCGCGCGGTCGTCTGGGGCTGTGCCTGGCGCGGACGATGGGGCTCGACCGCTCCCGTCGCTGTCGACTTGCTGGGCTTCGCCCCTGAACCACGATCCTCCAAAATGGCGATTTTCGAGGGTCATGGGAGGCGAAGCCGACCGATCGGTGCGCGCGGGCCGCGTGCTCATGAATTATCCGGGCTAGGCGCCGCTCGACGCGAACGTCGCAGCCAGGCGCTGCACGAGCTGCTCCACGTCCGCCTGGTCGTGGTAGATCCCGAAGCCGAAACGCCAGCGATCAGCGCGACTGTCGGTCACGACGCCAGCGCTCGCAAGCTCTGTGCAGCGGCGTGCTGCATCGGGCATCCGGAAGGTCAGGAAGCGGCCACGCTCCGCGGTCTCTGCGCGGGGTAGTAGATCGTCGTGGGACAGCCCGGTGTCGGGTGTCTCCGCGATCCTGCTCAGGAAGAGCTCCTGCAGGTGCCGTACATGGGCACCGATGGTCGCAACGTCGAGCCCCTCCGAGTTCAGCATGTCCATCACCGCGCAGAAGCGGTAGAGACCGCTCGGGTCGAATGTGGATCCGGCCATCCGAAAGCCGTCCGGGGAATAGGGGACCTGCCCGCCTTCCGCCTGATCGAGTGCGCCGAAGCTCGCAAACCAGCCCGTGTTCTCCGGGCGCGTCGCGTAGCCGTCGGGGCAGCTCAGGAAGCACACGCCTTCGCCTGCCATCGCGTACTTGTAGCTGCCTGCGACGTAGAAGATGCGGTCCTCTACTCCGGACAGGTCCGTCGGCCGGGCCATGAACCCGTGGTAGCCGTCGACGACGAAGTAGACCTTCTCGTCGATCTGCGCAGCGAGGTCGAACACCTCGCGGTAGACGTAGCCCGAGTTGAAGAACACCTGACTGACGAAGATCAGGTCCGGTTGCGCGCTACGCGCCGCGGAAGCAAAGCGCTCCGGAAACGTCGCGAAGGGCTCCGTTGCAATCCGGGTGACGTCGAGCTTGCCGCTCTCCTCGAGCCTGGCCGCCTGGCGTCCAAAACTGTGGAACTCGCTGTCCGTGGTCAAGACGCGCAGGGGCCGCTCGAGCTCGAAGCAGGAGAGTATGCGCAGGATGAACTCGTGCGTGTTCGGAGCGAGCGCGATGTTCTCGGGCCTCGAGAGTCCAAGAATGCGCGCAATGTGGCCCTGCACCCCGGGGAACTGCTCGGCGAAGATGCCATCCCACTTGGCGTCGAGGAACCGGGCAGCTTCGTCCCATGCCTGCAGCTGAGCGTCGCGCGATACATTCGGCCAGGGGTGGTGGCTGTGCGCCGCAAAGTGCAACCGCTGCGGGTCGCTCTCGAGCGCACGGGAAAACAGGTGCTTCCAGGATGTCGGCTGGCTGGCGTTCAACGGTGCTCCGGTCGGCTGAGGTCTCTGAAATCGGCTGGTCGCCGCGCCTCGCGTGGGCGCGACCCATTCCTCCATTAAACCCGTTCTCAGCGCCGGATTCCACCGAGCCGCCACCGCGGTCGACATTCCGGTAGCGCAGGATCGACTGCGCTACCGGATTCGATTCCTACTGCCAGATGACGTTCAGTCCGTCCGACAGGTTGAAGCCCTCGGGGCCGCCCATGGCGTCGCGGTACCAGAGCTGGAAGTTCAGGTTGGCTCCCGGCGTGATGCTGCCCGCGGCCGGGGGGGCGGTCAGGTCCAGGACCCTGGTGGTCACGCCCTGGGCCGTGGCGAAGGCCGGGGGCTGGATTCGCTGGGTCGCGCCGCCCACGCAGCGGAAGCCCTCACCGAACGGGGCCTGGATCTGGTTCGGGCCGAAGTAGTAGAGGCCCGGGACACCCGCCGGCAGGTCTCCCGTGATGAGCGTGAAGTCGTTGCCGGCCACGAGGTCACTTCCGACGGCGCCGATAGTGGCACCGACTCCGGTGGTGTTGGTTGCCGCGATGCAGTAGTTCGTTCCGACCGGCATCGGCTCCTGGCAGATCAGGTCGACGATGCGTAACTGGTCGATGCCGGCCTCGACGATCGTGCCCGTACCCACGTCGGTCACGGAGAAGCGCATGCGCACGGCCGCGTTGGGCGTCACGAAGTCGCTCACGCGGAAGGTAGAGACCTCCCATCCCGCCGTGCCGCCGAGGCTCTCGACCAGGTTCCAGATGCCGCCGTTGGAGACCTCGACGGTCATCACGTCGTCACCGCCCGTGGCGACAAACCAGCGTGCGTAGCTCAGGTACGGATCGGCGATCGCGGAGACGTCAAAGGCGCGTGAGATCAGGCGCGTGGGGCCGCCGTCGACATCCGTGTTGCCAGGGCCATCCTGGGTAAGGAAGCACTTGCCGGAACCATCGAAGTCCGTGGGCGGGTCGCTGCGTACGCCGCCACCGGTCGGCACCACCGGGGGGACGCCCCAGGAACCGGCCTGCAGGTTGACGTTGACCACGCTCCAGTCGGCACCGCTCTCCGCGTTGTCCTCGAGCAGGACCAGGGTCGCGCAGGCATCGAAGGTGCGCGTCCAGGAGTCGCCCGGGGCGCCGTCGGCGTTGCCGTCGAGCGCCGTGGCGAAGGGGTTGGTGACCACGGCGGCGTCGGCGTTGAATCGGTACTTACCGGCGTTGCCGAGCGTTCCCGTGACCGTGAACACGAGCTCGTTGCCGGCGATCAGGTATTCGTCCCAGGTCAGGCCGACGGCGGCGTCGTCACCGGTACCGAAGGCGCCGTCGACGCCCGCGTACACGAGCGAGAACGCGCTCGGGTCGTTGACCGCTGCGGGATCCATGATCTGATCGAAGCGCATCCTGAAGCCGGACAGGTCTCCAGCGAGCAACGCGCCTTCCGCGGGCAGTCCCGTCTGCGAGGCCACGCGCGGTGCCGGCAGAGTCTGGGTGAGTGCGTTGAACGAGTTGACCCGTCCGCCGCCCAGCAGGCCCTCCAGGCCGGGGTTCTGGGCGTCGATGTTGTCCGCGCTGGCGTGCAGCTGCGCCGCGACCTGATCCCGGGTCCAGCCCGGATTGGCGGACCAGATCAACGCGGCCACGCCGGCGGCGTTGGGCGAGGCCATGCTCGTGCCGGACTTGAACCCGTAGGCGTCGTTGAGGATGGTCGAGAGAATGCTGGAGCCGGGCGCCGTGATGTCGACACCGGTGCCCCAGTTGCTGCTCGAGCTCTTTTGGTCGCTGGAATCCGTGTTCACCACCAGCATCGTCTGATGGAAAGCCTGGCGCGCCGGATTCGCCTCGCTGCCGTTGCCGGCCGAGTTGAAGTGCAGGACGCCCATGTCGTAGATGTAGTCGAATCCTGCGGTCACCACGGGGTCGCCGACCCAGCCGTTGATGTTGTAGCTGGTGGTCATGATGCGCGCCCCGTTGTCCGCGCCGTACGCGAAGGACTCCGCGATGATCGCCGCCGTCCAGCTCTGGCTGCTGGAGTAGAACTGCAGGGGCATGATGGTTGCCGCGCCCGCGGTTCCGGCGACGCCGACACCGTTGTTCGTGCGCGCACCCGCGATGCCGGCCACGTGCGTGCCGTGGTCATCGCCGGTGTTGTTCGGATTCGGATCGTTGTTGTTGAACACGAAGTCGAACCCGTTGACATCATCGATGTAGCCGTTGGCATCGTTGTCGATGCCGTCGCCCGGGGTCTCACCCGGGTTGACCCAGATGCCTGCGGCCAGGTCGGCGTGGTCCGTGTCAAAGCCGTCGTCGGTAATTCCGATGATGACGCTGGCATCCCCGAGGGTTATGTTCCAGGCCGCGTCATTCTGCATCAGCGGATGGTGGTACTGCGATCCGTACTGCGGGTCGTTGGGAACGAGCTCGCGCGGGTCGCCGTTGTAACTGTTGTTGGGCGCAGCCCAGACCACTCCAGCGCGACCCGCGACATGAGCGCGCAGGGAGTTCCCGTCGATCGTGGCGGGGGAGTACTCGATCAGCACGACGTTGGTGAACTTCTGCGCTCCGCGGCGTTGCCACTGGAGCAGCGAGCGCGCCTCGTCGAGGCGCAGGCCGCTGTTCACGGTTTGCAAGCCCCAGGCGGCGATGACGGCTTCGAGGTCGACCTGCGCGCCGTCCGTTTCGAAGGAGACCACCATCTCGCCCGGCATCTCGACCCGGCTGGACTCACCGACCTGAGCTCCAGCACTGGACGTCAGGGCCACGGTCGCGAGCACACATGCAAACACGCTTCTGATCATTGAATTTCCATTCGAGTAGGGGATCGCTTCGCCCTCCGGGCCTATCCGATCTGTCGGAGTGCAGCCGGGCATCCATGGAGCTGCCACCAGCGTACCGGGGCCTTGCCGATGCGTCGAGGTGGGATGTGCGATCAGCGCGCCGGCTGCGGTTTGCTATGGTGCTCGCATGCTGTCTCACGCGTGGTTGTTGCTGATTCCTGTCCATGTCGACGGTGCCGATCAGGCCTTCCAGGATCCGGCGCCGCCCGTGGTGCATGTCCTCGAACCGCTGGCTGCACCCCTGGCGAAGGCGATCCCTGAGCTGAAGATTCACGCTGCGCCGCGGGCGCTGGCGGCGGACGCGATCGTGGAGGACTGGCCGTCGTTCCTTGGCCCTCGACGCGATGGCCGTTGCGTGGAGCATCCCCTGGCGACGGACTTCGGCGCGCAGGGGCCAACGCTGCTCTGGGAGATGCAGCGCGCTGAGGGCTACGCAAGCCCGGTGATCGCCGAAGGTCGGCTGGTGTTCACGCAGCGCGCCGGTGACGAGGTACACGTCGACTGTCTGGAGCCCGACACCGGAAAGCGCTACTGGCGCTACACCTATCCGTGTGGCTACAAGGGTAAGTACATCGAGAACAGCGGTCCGCGTGCAACGCCGGCTATAGCGGACGGACATGTCTATATCCACGGCGTCGACGGAGTCCTGTTCTGCCTCGAACTCGAAACCGGACGCCTGCTCTGGCGCCGGGATACGACCCGTGAGTTCAAGCTGGACCATGGCTTCTTCGGGATCGTTGCAAGCCCGCTCGTGGTGGGCGATTTCCTGGTTCAGAACGTGGGCGCACCAGGCGGCCCGTGTGTGGTGGCGTTCCGGCGTGACAATGGCGCGCTGGCGTGGGGCGCCGGTTCCATGTGGGGCCCAAGCTGTGCCTCGCCCGTACTCGCGCACATGCATGGCGAGCCGCGCCTCTTCGTGATTACGGGGGGGGAGTCTCGGCCACCGACCGGGGGCCTGATGGTCATCGATCCGGAAGACGGCGAGGTCACCTGCGAGTATCCCTTCCGCAGCCGCACGTTCACGTCCGTCAATGGTGCGAGCCCGCTCATCTGCGAGGAGCGCGTCTTCCTGACGGCAGCCTATGGGGTGGGCAGTGCGGTGCTCGACATCGACGGTTCTGGGGCTGGCACGGAGCTCTGGAAGAAACGGCGCGGGCTCGCCAGCGAGTTCTCGACTCCCGTTTACGAGGGCGGCCGCGTGTACGCGATCAGCGGTGTCTCCGGACGCACGGGCGCGATCACCGCGATCGATCCGGCGAGCGGGGAGGAGCTGGCCTACGAGCACATGACGTTGAGCGCGATCTTCACGGAGGGCGAGCAGGAGGTCGAGATCGAGACCAGTGTGGGCGCAGGCTCGCTGTTGTACGCCGACGGGGTGTTCCTGGTCCTCGGCGACACGGGTTATCTCGCGAGCGTGCGCGTGCAGGAGGACAAGTTCCAGGTCACGTCCGAGGCTGCGCTCTTCCACGCGCCCGAGACATGGACGCCGCCTGTGATCTCACACGGCTTGCTCTACATCTGCCAGAACAACCCGGCCAGCGTCGGCGATGAGCCCGCGCGCCTGCTGTGCTACGACCTGCGCAAGTAGCGGGTCTGGGTCGGGGAGGTCGTGAAACGGCTCGACCTGCGCGCTTTCTCGAAAGTCCAGACGCGGGCTATCGGTAGCCCAGGGCGCGGAATGAACACGGATTACATGGAGCCTTCGATAAGCCGTGCGAATCGATCGGGCTAGCAGCCCGTGGTGAAAGTCACGGCGGGCTCGAAGCCGCCAGGATTCGAGCTGGCAAGGCGCGCTGACGACGCGTATTCGTGGATACTCGGAGGAAGCGCAACGCCGCCAGGGCGGAGCCTGGCGGGTTTGAGCGGGTCGTGAGTTTCACCACGGGCTGCTAGTACCGCCCAGTTGGAGTTGCTTCCGGGCTACGGTAGGCTCGCACCTGAAACCCGATACCTGAGAACATGCTCCACCACGCCCTGAACGTACTGATGCTCGCGACGGCGCCCGCTGCGTCGCTGCCGGACAGCACGCTGCTCGCCGCCGTTCCGCCCGACGCCTTCGTGCTCGTCCACTGCCACGATCTCGTGGCCCTGCACGAGCGCGCCGCGCGCAACGACTGGGTGCGCATGCTGGGCTCCTCCGACGGCGATGCACTGTACGCCAGCCTGGCCGATGGGTTCCTGGATACAACCCATACGGATTTCGATCAGCTGCTGTCGATTGCGCGCACGGTTCAGGGCGAGGGTGTCCTGTTTGCCGGGCACAGCTCGGCCGGTTTCGTGACCATCCCGCCGCCCGACCGCGCGGCGTTGCTGGCGGCCATGGGGCGCTGGCTGCCCGGTGGCGAGGACGCGCAGCGCAAGAGCGTCATGCTGTCCGGCGCGCGCGTGGAGCTCGCAGATTGGGGCGCCTATTCCAAGCCCGGGGACTGGGACGGACGCAAGGGGCACTTCGCGGCGCTCGTGGACCATCCACGCTTGCTCGGTCTGTTTTCGGCCGATTCGGCGGACCTCGTGCTGAAGAGCGTGACGGCCTCCCTCGCCGGCCTGGACAGTGGCGTCGAGCCCGCGCTGGCGGGTGCCTACCGCGAGGCCGGTGGCGGCGCCGGCGCGGGCATCGAACTCTACGTGGACTTCACGCCGCTGACCGGCGCCGCTGATGAGGCCCTGCGGAGCATGGTGCGCGACGTGGTCCCCGACCCGACGCGCCTGCTGGGCCTCGAGCGCGGCACTTGGCTGCACGCGACGGCGAACATCTTTCCGGGCACGCGCATCGAGAAACACGCACACCTGCACCTGCCTCCGGATAGCGTCGTCATGCGCCTCGCGTCGACGTTCCGGCCGCTGCCGCACAGCTTGCCGGCCGAGCTTCCGAGGGGCGTGCAGGCGTTGTGGGCACTGCGCTGGAATCTGCCCGAGTTTTACTCGATAGCGCGCTCCGCGCTCGCGGCGGGCGGCGGAGAGGCGGGATTGCAGGCGGTCGACCAGGGGCTGGCTGCGGCGGAGGGCATGACCGGGGTCGATCCGGTCGAGGACGTGCTCGATCAGCTCGAGGGCACCTTCGCCTTCTACATGCTCGAGGGCGCCAGCGATGACGACCCCCTGGACAACCTGGGCAAGATGGGATTCCTCGCGCACCTGCTCGACGGCGAGATCTTCTTCGAGGCCTTCGAGCAGCTCGTTTCCGGCGTCGGCGATGTGTTCGAACGCGTCGAGCTCGAAGGCGTAGATGCGTACGTCTTCCCTTCGGACCCCGAACTCGACGGGGGCATCGCCTTCCTGCCGAAAGCGTTCGTGGTCGCGCCCGCGCGCCCGATCCTGGTGCGGGCTCTGCGTGCCCTGGCGGGAGCTGACGGTGCCAGCCTGCTCGACGGATCCAGCATGCAGGCGGCGATCGACGAGAACGCCGGGGCAGCCTTCCTGACTGTGGTCGACCTGGCGTCCTATCGAGGGATATTCCTCGGCAAGCGGCGCCCCGAGTCCGAGTTGCCGAACCCCTTCGAATCTCAGCTCGTCGGGTCGGCGCGGCCCATCCGTGATGGTTTCGAGTTCCACCTCGTGACCCGTTGATCCCGGTTGCCACGTGAGCCTGCCAGGGCGTGCGGACTACGCCTTGGGGGTTCCACAGGAGCAGGGTACGATGCATCGCATGCCCAAGTCGTTCGCTCCGACCCGACGTGACATGCTGCGGCTCGGCGCGCTGGCGCTGGCGCCGGCCTGCCATGCGCACCCGCGCTTGTTCGGGCGTGCCGAGGATCCGCCCGAATCGCCCAAGCAGCCCAACGTGCTCGTGCTGATCTCGGACCAGCACCGGTTTGACGTGGCTGGCTTCGCGGGCGATGGAAACGCTCACACGCCCGCCCTCGATCGCCTGGCTGCACGCGGGAGCGTGCTCGAGCAGGTGTACTGTCAGGCTCCGCTCTGCCTGCCTGCACGCCAGAGCCTGCTGACCGGCCGCTACGCACACGAACATTCCAGCTTCACGAACGTGCGCCGCTTCCCCGACGGGCAGCGCAGCCTACCGCTGGCATTTCGCGAAGCTGGCTACAAGACAGCGCTGATCGGCAAGGCCCACTGTGATGTGGCCGGGTTCGATAGCGCGGTCGACATGCCCGAGATGTTTAGCGCCTTTCAGGGCGAGCATCCAGACGGCGTCAGACCGGGCGACTACGCCGTCGACGAGGCGCGCGGTCGCCCGAAGATCGCCGTCTGCAATCCGGGCAATCTGCCGGCGCGCGCGGAGGGCGGCCCCGAGGCGCATCAGGTCGACCGGGACATCGCGAACCGTGGGCGGGACTGGCTGGCCGCGCAGGATGGCGAGCGCCCGTTTTTCCTGTGGGTGAGTTTCCTCAGCCCGCATCCGCCACTGTTCCCTCCGGAGGCATGGATGGATCTCTTCCGCGACGTCGATCTGCCGTTGCTGGGGACCGCCACGCAGGTCGAGGTCGAGACCCTGGCCAGGTTCGACGCCATGCGCAGGCGCAATAGTGGCATCCTCGCCGGCGAGCGCCTGCTGGGCGTGGCGCGCAGCTACTACGCCTCGGTGGCGTGGATGGACCATTGCCTGGGCGATGTTCTCGCGCAGGCGGAGAAGCTCAGTCCGGATCGAGAGACGATCGTGCTCTACACCTCGGATCACGGCGAGATGCTCGGCGAGCATGGTGTACTCAACAAGAATATCTTCTACGAGGGCGCCGTGCGGGTGCCCGCGATCCTCTCCGCGCCGGGACAGCTACCCGCATCGAAGCGCCTGCCGAGGGTGGTGCAGCACATTGATCTGAGTGCCACCCTGCTCGACCTGGCGGGCATCGCCGAGCCCACATCCGGACGCAGTCTGCGCGGGGTCCTGACGGATCCCGCGGCGGAGTGGGAGGATCTGGCCCGTGCAGAGCTCTACGCCGGTAGCGCATTGCCGGCCGCCAAGGTGGGACAGTTCAGGACGGTGCCGAAGGGCGAGATCGCGCAGATGGTGCGCGTCGGACGCTACAAGAGCTTTCGCTACGAGCGCGGTCACGACGTGCTCTTCGATCTACAGGAAGATCCTGGGGAGCTGGTCGACAGGGCTCAGGATCCGGAGCTACAGGAGCTCCGTGCGGAGCTGGTGGCACGCATGGATACACACCTGCCCGAACACGTGCGTGTCCTGACAGACCGGCGCTAGATGCTATGGGCGCCGCAAGGTACCGGGCAGTGCAAACTGCCCCAAGGCAGCCCTGGCCAGTACGAGACTTTCTCGTGACGTGGAAGAGGGGCCGCCGGGTGATTCATGACCTCGCGGACGAAACCCCACGAACGGCCGGCTTCGCCGTCCTTCGAGGCGTTTCGCCTCGCGGCTCATGGATCACCCGGGCTAGTCGTCAGCGTCTTCGTGGGATCGGGCGCTGGCCGCTTCGATCAGCTCCTGCGCCAGCTCGTCCCCGAAGAGTTCCGTTTGCAGATCGCCGTCGACGACCTTGTCGACGATGCGCTGCTTCTTGATCAGCGTCTTTATCATGCGCGCGTCGAGGGAGTCCTGTAGCACCAGGTGCTGTACCAGGACGCTGTTCTCCTGACCGATCCTGTGGGTGCGGTCCTCGGCCTGGGTCAGGTGCGCCGGAACCCAGTCGAGCTCGGCGAACATGACGTGCGAGGCGGCGGTGAGCGTCAAGCCGAGGCCAGCGGCGGTGATCGATCCGATGAACAGGGCACAGTCGGGGTCGTCCTGGAAGCGGTCGACATTGGACTGGCGCTGCTCGAGGGTGTGCTCGCCTGTGAGGGTCACCACCGCATCGCCAAAGGGCTCTGCCAGGGCGGAAATCACATCGCGGTGGTGCGCAAACACCACGAGCTTGCCCGACGATTCGATCGCGTTGCGCATGTGTTCGACCACGAGCGGGACCTTGGCAAGCGCAGTCTCGCGTCGCAGCTTGGATAGCTCGCCGAAGGCGACATTCAGTTGCTTGCGCAGCTGGGTGAGCTCGTCGGGCGCCGCGTCGGCACCCTTGGACGACGCGCGTGCACGCCCGCGGATCTCGGCCAGCGCATGGCTGTGCTCATCCCAGGCCTTCGTCTCGCGCGCGATCAGCCGCGTCATGCTATCCGAGGCCAGCTCGATGACCTGCCTGCGCTTGGGTGGCAGGTCCGGCAACACGCCAGCTTTGGTACGCCGGATCATGACCGTGCTTCGCAGCAACTCGTGCAGCTCGTCGAGGTTGGCGGCTCCGTTGAAGTCCCATCCGTAGTTGTTGCGCACCGGACTGCAGAAGCGCTTGGCGTAGGTCCAGAAATCACCGAAGGCCTCCGGCGCGAGGTGGCCCGCGATGGGGTGCAGTTCGATCGGCCGGTTCAGGATGGGCGTGCCCGTCAGGAACAGCATCCTTGGGGACTTGATGGCGAAGAGTCTCTTCGTCCGCTTCGCGTCACGGTTCTTGACGTAGTGGCATTCGTCAGCGATCAACAGGTCCCATCCGCGGGCGAGCTGGCTCTCCCATTTGCCGAGGCGTTCGTAGTTGATGATGACGACATCCGCATCCTCCGGAAATGACTTGCCGGCGACCTCGCACTGCATCGGGCGCGTGAGCCAGCGTTCGGCCTCGCGCTTCCAGTTGAGCTTGAGGCTGGCGGGGCAAACGATCAAGACGCGCTGGATCGTGCTATCCGCGTTGACGACGCCGAGCGCCTCGATCGTCTTGCCCAGGCCCATCTCGTCAGCGATCAGCGTGTTCGGCCTGCTGAGCGCGAAGGCGATGGCCGCACGCTGGTAGGGCATGTACTCCAGTCCGTCCGGAGCAGGTACTTCGAGGGTCGAGTCCGTGGCACCGCTCGCCTGCAACGAACGCACGCGTTGTAGCTTCAGGACGCGTGCGGCACGTGCACGGTCACGCTCGCTCGCGACCTGCTCCTCGGCCATGGGTTGCGCCCGTCGCATGATGTCTGCACGCAGCTCGCTCGAGGCATGCTCTGCCAGCTTCAGCGCCTTCAGCACGTCCGCCGTGTGCCAGGCGCGGCCGATATCGGCCGCACAGGCCGAGCACTTGGGCCGTTTGCAGCGCTCACCGGCATGCCATTGCAGGCCCGCATCCTTGGGCGTGAAGCGATCCTCGTATTCGCACTCGAGGACGAAGAGGCCAGGTGACGGTTCGCTCAGTTCCAGCTGTGATTCCCTTCGCGTCCGGCACACAACGCCAGTCGCCGGGCCCCACGATATCGAGGGGACGGGGCTTGGGCTACCCGGTCGCCGGACAAGTGCTCTAACGCGCTGCTATCGCCACCATCGATCACCCCAGCGGGCGATGTTCAGGATGGGCCAGGCGTAGGTCCAGTTCTCATCGGGCGCCTGCGCCACGAGCTCGAGCAGGCGTGGCTCGAAGATCGAGCGAGCGAAGGGCGAGGCCGTGGCCTGCTGGGCGGCTTCCGCCAGCCAGTTCTGGAAGGGCAGCGGGAAGGAAGCCTTGGGGCGTTCGAGCGTCGCGCGCGGAACCACGTTTGCGAGGGCCTGCCGCAGGACTCGCTTGCCGCGCCCGATGTTTGCCGTGGATGTCGCCGGCTCGACCTTGATCCCGACCGGCATGCTCTCGGCCAGGGCCACCACCTCGCGATCGGCGAAGGGCGTGCGCCCCTCCACACCCGCGGCCATGGACGCGCGGTCCAGTCGACTGAGCAATCCCGCCATGTTGGTGCGGCGCAGGAAGCGCAGGTGCGCTTCGAGCGGGTCGGCTTCCGGGGGCGTGTCGGCCTGGGCGCGCTCGAAGTTACGCCGGTATGCATTGACGACGAACTGGTCGTTGTCGAGCGCAGACCAGATGTCGGGATGCAGGACCTCGGGCTTTACCGCGGGTGCAATCCAGGCGCCCAGCTCCAGATGCAGACGCCCGCCGTCGAGCGGGCCCGGATCGCCCTCCTCGAACTGGCGTGCCGCGCGCATGACGCCGTCGTAGCCGCCCAGAATCTCGTCGGCGCCTTCGCCCGAGAGGGCGACGATATTGCCGTCGGCGCGTAGCGCGCGGCATACGGCCAGGATCGCGACTTCATTGGGGGTCGAGAGGGGCAAGCCCCCATTCTGGATGAGGTCTCGCCAGCCAGCGTCGAACCGTGCTCCATCGATCTCGACCTGGGAATGCTCCAGACCCAGGTCGGAGGCTGCGGCCTGGGCGAACTCGAGATCGCCCGGTTCCTTGCCGCGCGTGCCGGCGCAATAGGTAGGCAGGTCCACATGGGCCTGGGCCAGGGCTGCGATACCGGTGCTGTCGAGACCACCCGAGAACAGGCATGCGACCGGTACCTTGGCGTCCAGGTGGGCGGATACGGAGTCCGAGAGCGTCTGGCGCAGGAGGTCCGCGCCTTCCTGCATGGTCATGTCCGGGGAGCATCCGCGGTTGGGCACCTCGACGTGCCGCGAGCGTGGCCGCGATAGGGGCCGTTCGAGGTCGAATTCGAGCACCTCGCCCGACCGCAGGGAATGCACATCGTCGAACAGGGTGCGGCCTTCGAGCTCGGTCCGCAGGGTCGACAGGTAGGTGCTGACCATGGCCAGGTCAGGTGCAACGGGCACACGCGGGTGCTCGAGTACGGCCGTCGGACTCGACGCGAAGACGACCTCGTCATCATCGGCCCACCAGTAGAGCGGCTTCATGCCGAGCGGGTCGCGCGCCAGCCACAACTGCTGGTCGTGCAGGTCCACGGCAGCCAGAGCAAACATGCCGCGCAGTCGTGCACAGGCGTTGCTGCCCCAGGCGGCGACGGCGGCCAGAACCGTTGCCGCGTCTCCATCGCCGGAGGGCGCGAAGCCCTCACTGGCGAGCTGCGCGCGCAGGCTCGCTTCTTCGTACAATTCGCCGTTGAAGACGACCACCCAGCGACCATCGGCGCTCAGCAGGGGCTGTTCTCCGGACGGGCCTGCAGTTCGCACGGAGAGTCGTCGGTGCCCGAGCAGAACATTCTCACGATGCCAGGTCGAGGCGCCATCGGGGCCCCTGCTGGCCATGGTGTCGCGCAACCGGTCCGCTTCGCTGCGATCGATCGAGAGAGGATGTCCGCGTCGCGTGACGTCGCCAAAAATACCGCACATGCTGCAACGACTCGGGCGCCGAGACGGCCATTCTGAAACCAAACGGGCGGGTTTCGACGATCGCGGCGATTCACGCAGCGGCCGTGACCCATGGTCGTGAGGCTGGCGCCGTTTGTGTGCTTGATACGCAAACCGTACCACGTCGATATGGGCGTAATACCGGCTGATCAGTCTGTCGCAGGCGTGGGGGGCGTATTTTTCCCTACGGAATTCGGTGTCGACTTTCGCCTGGCGTCGGTCAGGCCCGGATGCTCGGGCGGCCGCGGCCCGGGCGCATCCCACAGGAACAGCCGTTCGCTCTCGGTGATGCGAACGTCGTTGATGCTGGCTTGCCGCCAGGCCATGAGACCGCGCTCGTCGAACTCCCAGTTCTCGTTTCCGTACGCTCGGTGCCAGGCACCCGCAGCGTCGTGGTACTCGTACTGGAAGCGCACCGCGATCCTGCGATCGCCGAATGCCCATAGCTCCTTTACCAGTCGATAGTTGAGCTCGCGCTCCCACTTGGCCTGCAGGAAGGCCCGGATCGCGTCCCGGCCCGTGACGAACTCGCTGCGATTGCGCCAGCGGCTATCGGGCGTGTAGGCCTGCGCGATGCGCTCGGGGTCCCGTGAATTCCACGCGTCCTCGGCCAGGCGTACCTTGCGAAGCGCGGACTCCTGTGTGAAGGGCGGCGTCAGGGCTGTGGGCATCTTGTAGCTCGGTTTCGTTGGTGGGCTAAAGGTCGGCTTCGCCCGTCACGGCGTGGTTGCCAAAGCGGTCGATGGAGACGGTCTCCTCGAGACTGAGCAGGCCCAGACGCGGATGCGCATCCTTGGTGGCCTTGCCGACGACAACCAGCATGAGGGGCGGGTGCTCGGCGTCCAGGCCGAGGATCTGGGACACCTGGTCCGGATCGAATCCGATCATCGGGCAGGATTCGTATCCGAGTTGCTGGGCCGACAACATCAGGCTCATGGCGGCCATGCCGACCGAGCGCGCGGCTTCGTCACGCTGCAGCGCGGGCTTGCCGTCGTAGAACTCGGCGACCATGGGCTCGAACATCTCCCGCACCGGCGTGTCCGCGTCGCGCAGGTAGCGATCGGTTCGTTTGTAAGCACCGAGGTCGCCGGCCATCACGAAGACGACCGAAGCGTCGCGCACATGCTCCTGGCCCCAGGCCGCGGCCTGCAGCTGGTTCTTGATCTCCTGGTCCACGACCGCGACGACGTGGCGGTTCTGCATGTTGAAGGATGTGGGGGCCAGGGCGATGGCGCCGAGCAAGGTTCTGAGTTCGGCCTGCTTCAGCTTGTGGGCCGGGTCGAGGTGTCGCGTGGCTCTTCTGTTCTTGATCGCGTCGATGACATTCATGGGATACCTGCCTGTATTCTGGAATCGGGAGAGTCAGTTGGAGTGCGCGGCCAGCGCAGCGAGTCTGGCGCGTAGCGAGTAAAGCGCACGAGAGTATCGTTTGCGGGTAGCCGTCGGTATCAGGTCCATGGCGATTGCGATGGCTTCGAACGAGAGATCATCAATGGCCCGTAACAGAAGGGTCGTGCCGGCTCCTGGAGTGAGCTGTTCGATGGCGCGCTGGATGCTCATGCACCCTGTTTCGAAGGATGCTCTCGATCCAGGGGCCGAGGCGCTTGCTCGTGTCAAACCGGGGGCCGGCACGATGGATCCGCAGTCGGATGTCCAGGGTCAGGTCTTCCGCCTCATGAGGGGGCCCGACGAGGCGCTGCACGCGCGTCCGGATCGAGTCCGACTCCGAGCGGAAGAAACGTTCCAGCACCCCGGATCATGCCTGCGGAGACGCTCGCATGCGCCTGCCTGGGCACCGTGGGGGTCACGAGATATCTCCCTCGCTGCTCTCCACGCCGGCGCTCGCCCATTCCGCTGCCGTGTAGCGCTGTGTGATGTGCTGTGGGCAGTTCCAGTCGAAGGCTGCCACGTGGAATTTGACGATGCGCTCTATCTTCGCGCGATAGTCCGCATCTGCGACCTGTGTCAGGAGTTCGGGATCCGTATCTGCATCGATCACCTCGCTGGTCGCCATGACCTTCAGCCGCTTGCGGCCGGCGTAGTCCATGAAGAACAGGGCCACGCGTCCGTTCGAGCGCAGGTTACCCGTGCTGATGTACTGGCGGTTGCCGCGGAAGTCAGCGTAGGCGAGGGTCTGTTCATCGAGGACCTTCAGGAAGCCAGTGGGTCCACCACGGAACTGAACGTAGGGCCAGCCTTCCTCATTGACCGTCGCCATGTAGAAGCCGTCGCGCCGGCTGATGAAATCGGCATCCTCAGCCGACATGTGCTCGTCATCGATGTCCCAGGCTTCCACCTGGGCCGCTGACGCGCGTGCGCCGTAATGCGTCTGGGTCTCGCGGACTGCGTCGGTGAACGTCAGTTCCGTGTACTTGCGGGGCATGGCATCTACTCCAGGGGTACCAGGTTTTGAAGCGTGGTCGGAATCAACTCCGATACGGTCGGGTGGATATGGACCGCGCTGGCGATGACCGTGTAGGGCGCCTTGGCGTACATCATGTCGAGCAGGCCGTGCACGACCTCATCGCCGCTGAGCCCCAGGATTGCGGCCCCGAGGATCTGCTCGCTGTCTGCGTCCACGAGCACCTTGATGAATCCGTCCGTCTCGCTGCGCTCGCGTGCGCGGCCGACGTTGCTCATGGGCCACTTGCCAACGAGCACGTTGCTTCCCGATGCGCGCGCCTGGTCCTCGGTCATCCCGATGCGGCCGAGGGGTGGGTCGATGAACAGTCCGTAGCACGGGATGCGATCACTCACGCGCCGCTTGCCGCCATCTAGCAGGTTCGCGGCGACGATCTCGTGATCGTTGTAGGAGGTGTGCGTGAAGGCGCCGCGTCCGTTGCAATCGCCCAGGGCCCAGATCCCGGATGCGGTGCTGCGCAGTTCGTCGTCGACGCTGATGTAGCCGCGCTCGTCCACGGCGACTCCCGCGGCATCGAGCCCCAGCGTGTCGGTGTTCGGGGTGCGCCCCACGGCGACCAGCAGGTGTGAGCCCACGATCTCCCGTTCGCCACCTGCGACAACCGTGCTCAGGGCCAGGCCGGCGCGATGGGCGCGAACCGAGATCTGCTCGGCGTTGCAGTGCACATGCACTCCTTCCGCCTCGACGATCTCGCGCACCCCTGTGGACACGTCCGGATCATCGCGGCCGATCAGACGTGGGCCTCTTTCGATGACCGTCACGCGGCTACCGAAGCGCCGGAACATCTGGGCGAACTCCAGACCGATGTAGCTGCCACCCAGCACGACCAGGTGTTCCGGCAGCGTGTCCAGCTGGAGCATGTCGGAGCTGGTCAGGTAGTCGACTGTCTCCAGGCCGGGTACGTTCGGCACGAACGGGCGCGCCCCCACATTGATGAAGATCCTGTCCGATTCGAGTCGCCTCCCATCGACCTCGACCTCATTGCCCGACTCGAAGCGGGCGTGGCCCCGGATCAGGTCGACGTTCTTCATGCGCTCGAGCCAGGTCGTGAGACCGCGCTGTGACTGGCTCGAAATCTCCCGCATGCGCTCGTTGACGCGGCCCATGTCTACCCTCACGGGTCCATCGATCGTCACGCCGAACTCCCCTGCACGGCGTGCCATGTGGGCCACGCGCGCGCTGGCTACCAGCGCCTTGGTGGGGGTGCAGCCGACGTTCACACAGGTCCCGCCGACCTGATCGCGCTCGATGATGGCGACTCGCATCCCTGCGTCGCTCATGCGGCTCGCGAGGGACGGGCCCGCCTGGCCCGTCCCGATCACGATCGCGTCGTACTGGGTACCCATGGTTTCCAGTCGACCTGCGGCCTACTGAGCTCCGTTCGCAAGCAGGAAGTCACGCATCATGTTGGCCATCATGGCTCCATCTTCCTCGAGCGCGAAGTGTCCCGTATCGATCAGGTGCAGCTCGGCCTGGGGCAGGTCGCGTAGGTATGGATGCGCGCCGTGCGCCGGGAAGATGGGATCGTGCTCGCCCCACAGGATGAGCGTCGGCGGCTGATGCTTGCGGAAGTACGCCTGCCAGCTGGGGTAGAGCGGCACGTTGGTGCGATAGTCGTAGAACATGTTCAACTGGATCTCCTGGTTGCCGGGACGGTCGAGCAGGGGCTGGACGACGAGCCAGTTGTCCGGGCTTATGGCCTGCGGGTTGCGGGTTCCATCCTGGAACTGCCATCTGGTCGCACCGAGGGTCAACAGGCCACGCAGGGCATCGCGATCCTTGCTCGAGCCGCTCTCCCAGTAGGCCTTGATCGGGTCCCAGAACTCGCGCAGACCCTCCTCGTAGGCGTTTCCGTTCTGCACGACCAGGCCCGAAACCCGCTCGGGATGCGCGACAGCGATTCGGTAGCCGACCGGAGCGCCGTAGTCCATCAGGTAGAGCGCATAGTGTTCGAAGCCCCTGCGCTCGAGCAGCGTGTCCACGATGGACGCGATGTTGTCAAAGGTGTAGTCGAAGTCCTCGACCGGCGGCGCCGAGCTGAGCCCGTAGCCTGGATAGTCCGGAGCGATGACGTGGAAGTCCTCGGCCAGGCGCGGGATCAGTTCCCGG
This sequence comes from Planctomycetota bacterium, assembly GCA_047618565.1. Classification (GTDB taxonomy): domain Bacteria; phylum Planctomycetota; class UBA1135; order UBA1135; genus JBLHKW01. Next base: position 655 of record JBLHKW010000105.1, on the reverse strand, counting down.
AACATGTGCGACGAGGTCGGGAAGCCGTGCAGCAGGACGATCTGGGGAGCGTCCTTGGGGCCTGCTTCCCGAAAGAAGATCTCGAGTCCGTCGATGGTCTCGGTGCCGTACTCAACGGCGGGGCCCTCGGGCTGGCGATCGGCCGCTACAGTCAGGGCCGTGGAAAAGAGCAGTGCGGTCGTGGCGATGGTGAACATTGTAGGTCTCTGGTTCTGGTGTGTGGATGGGTTGGGGATGTGCGCGAGCTACTCGGCTGTCGCTGTCATGGACGCGACGGCTTGTTTGGTGTCGATGACCGCGTTGGCAATGAACCTGAAGTTGGTCATCGCGGCGGCGTAGCCGTCACCGAGATCTGGGGTCTTCGCTGCCGCGGTTCCGTCGGATACGACCGTCACGTCGAAGCCCTGCTCGAGCAGTTCACGCATGTGGGATTCGGTGCACAGATTCGCGGACATTCCGGCCAGGATGACGCGGTCGATTCCACGCTTGCGCAGCTGCAGGACCAGATCGTTCGTGTCGGGCCCGTACACCTTGTGCGGACTCGTGACGACGGTCTGTCCGTCCTTGATGAAGGGCTTGTAGCGATCCAGCCAGTCCGCTCCCGAGCCTTCGAAGTCCTCGAGCGAGAGGGCGTCCGTGCGGTCGAACATGTGAA
>JBLHKW010000104.1:0-19069 GCA_047618565.1 Planctomycetota bacterium | reverse complement strand
CCTTGCAACGACGTTCGGATGAGACCACGGACCTGGCCCTGGAATTTGCACGCAATGCGCAGCAGCCGTTCTTCCTCTGGGTGCACTACTGGGACCCGCACGATCCGTTCCTCCAGCCGCCCGCGCAGTTCGTCGAGGGCGTGCCGCGCGCGTGGCCGAACGATGCCTGGTACGCGGCCGAGGTGCGCTATGTCGATGCACAGTTTGGACGGCTCATTAGCGGCCTCGAAGAGATGGGCACTTACGACGGGACGATCGTCGCTGTCACCGCGGATCACGGCGAGGGGCTGTCCGATGGCGAGCAGCGTCATGGCTGGCACGGTCATCGCATGGTCTATCAGGAGCAGATTCTCGTCCCGCTGATCCTGCGACTACCCGGAGTGCCCGCTGGCCTCTCGGTACCGGATGTTGTGCGCACCGTCGACATCGTCCCGACGCTCCTGGACTACGCCGGCTTGTCGCCGATGGGCGACCTCGATGGACGCAGCCTGCGCGACCTGATCGAGGGCTCACCGGAGTCGTCGCGTAGCGCCTACGCGGACCAGATCAACGGCTACGACCTGAACGCGACGATGATCAAGGATCACCCGGATGCCGCGTTCCTCTATTGCTTGATCGACGGCGACTGGAAGCTCACCTACAGGCCCCACATGCCGCAGCGAAGCGAGCTGTTCAACCTCTCCGACGATCCCGGTGAGCTGACGAACCTGTTCGACGAGCGCCCGCAGGTCGCGACGCGACTCCTGACCGACCTGGCGCGGCGCAGGCCCTGGGTATTGCAGCCCTTCGAGGCCGACGGCACCCAGGACCCGGATGCGATCAAGGCTCTCAACGCCCTGGGCTACGCGTCGGCCGACGGAAGCGAAGGCGCACAGGAGTGGGCCTGGACCTGCCCGTTGCACCAGGACGTGCGCCAGGGTGACTCAGGTCAACACGACGCCTGCGGTACACAGCTCGTGCCCGTCGCTGCGGCGCAGTAGACGCTACTCCGCGTACCCGAGGGCGCGCAGGTGCTCGACCTCCGCGGGGTCGAGATCGATCTTCTGCTGCGCGCCGTGCGTCGGCCGTTCAAAGCCGTTCATGGCCTCTCGCAAGCGCTGGAGCGCGGCGAACACCTCGGCCGACTTCCCGTCCACCAGGTCGTTACGCTCGTCGGGATCGACGGTGACGTGGTACAGCTCCTCGCGCCCGTTGCGCAGATCGCGGATGAGCTTCCACTCGCCGATCACCGTCGCAAGCTTGATGGCTCCGTCGCCGCGCGCGTAGCTGCCCTCCGTGAAGCTCGGCCGCAGCTCCGACCCATCGGCGACAGTGGCGAGCAGGTCTTCGCCCTGAAACACGCTCGACTCGACCCGGGCGAGCGCCAGGATCGTCGCTGCGATGCTGGCGACTTCCACCGGCCGCTTCACCACGGTTCCGCGCAAGCTCTCATCGATCGAACCCGCGATCAGCAGTGGCACGTGGGTCAGCTCGCGATACAGGTCGCCGCCGTGCCCGAACTTGCCCCGTTCGAAGAAGGCCTCCCCGTGATCCGCCGTGACGATCGACACCGTCGCACGTTCCGAACCGAGTCCCCTCACGCCATCCAGCAGGCGCCCGATCTCGCGATCCGTGAACGCGATCTCCTCGTCGTAGACCGCCTTGATGTGCGCCACGTCCTGAGCCGCCAGGGGCGTGCGCGCCACGATCTCATCCACGGTCAAGGGATCCGAGAGTTGCCCCTCGTAGCCGGACGCAAAATCCCAGTCGTCATGTTGCACGTAACTGAAGTGCGGATCGAAGTAGTGCGCCCAGAGGAAGAACGGCTCCTCGAGACCCGCCTCGATCTGTTCCAGCACCGCCGTCGTCACCTGCTCTGACGACAGGCCCTTGTGCCCGACGATGAAGCGCTCGTCGAACGCTTCGAAGCCCTGTTCGAAGCCGTAGCGGCTGCCCACGAACTTGTGCGTGACCACCGCCGAGGTCCAGTATCCCGCGTTTTGCAACACCTCCGCCAGGGTGACCGTCTCGCTCCCGAGCACCGTCTTCATCCCGATCGCCCCATGCTGCGACGGATAGAGCGATGTATGCAACGACGCCATGCTCGGCAACGTCCACGGAGCCTGGGACAGCGCACTCTCGAAGCGCACACCCTCCAGCGCCATCCGATCCAGCTGCGGCGACGTCGCGCGTTCGTGTCCATAACACCCGAGATGATCCGCCCGCAGCGTATCGACCGTGATCAGAACCACGTTCGCGCGCAGGTCACCGGGCAGGCTGCGCTCGAGCGCGATCCAGACCTTCGTGGCTCCCAGCAAGAGCAGGATCACCATGGCAGCAAGGACGGCCCGGTGCCCGCAAAGCAGTGCGCGCAACACGCGCACCCGGCCACCGATCATCGCCAGACCCAGCGCGACGCCCAGGCCCGCCGCAAGTCCCATGAGCAGCTGATCCTCGACCCGCCCCCACGCGAGCCGCCAGTGCCCCTGCGCAATGTACCGATGAGCCATGACCGACTCCGCAGCCCGTGCGACCGCCACGACGCACCCGACCAGTAGTCCCCAAGCCAGCGCCCCGACGATCACGCGCGCCACGGGAACATGCCCAGGCCTGTCAGGAGCCGAATCCATGGCGCGTCAGGATACGGGCGAACGTACCGAGCCAGTGCAAAATCCGACGGGTATCGGAGCCGTCCGCTCACTCACCGAGTTTCCCCAGCCGATCGGCCGCGGGCCCCGTCGGGTCGACTGCGGCCGCGCGCTTGTAGAGCTTGATCGCGTCCGAATTACGGCCCTGGCGTTCGTGGATGGTGCCGAGGTTGTAGAGCGTGCCTGCGGAGTCGGGCTCGAGTTGCAGGGCCGTCTCGAAGTGCTGGGCTGCATCTTCGAGACGATTTTGCTGGAGCAGGGTAGTGCCCCAGTTGTGGTGGAGTTCGGATGTTGGGGGGGCGAGCGAGGCGCACGTGGCGAACTCCTCGAGTGCGGCGTTCAGGTCGCCGCTCATGGCGAGGGCGAGGCCCAGGCTGTTTCGGTAGGTGGCTCGTGCAGGTTGCTGGTTCGCCGCGTCGCGGCGGTGGACGAGGGCGGCGGGCAGGTCGCCCTGTTCTTGCAGCAGGTCGGCGAGGGCGGAGTGGGCGCCGCCGGTGGGGTCTTCGAGCTCGAGGGCTCGCTGGAAGGAGAGGCGCGCGGGTTGCGGGCGCTTGAGTTTGCGCAGGCACTGGCCGCGGCGCAGGGGATGCATGGCCTCGGTCGGGAAGATGCGTTCGAGAATGGCCAGGTCCCGTTCAGCGCTGACGAAGTCCTTGCGGCTCAGGGCCTCGTTCACGCGCCGGGTGAGGAACGCGGGTTCGAGGGAGAGCTGATCGACGGCGTAGCGCACGGGATCCGGGACGCTGAGGGTGGCCTGCGAGCTGCGCGCGCGTTCGGTGGCGGTTCGGGAAGCTTCCGCGTCGCCTTGCAGGTGGTAGGCGCGTGCGAGGGCGGCGTGCGTGACGGAGTCCGTGGTCGCGATCTGTCGGGCGCGTTCCAGGTGCGCGATCGCTTCATCGAGCTGCCCCTGGGCGAGCAGCGCCTGGCCCAGGCCGCGCTGGGCCAGGGCGAAGTTCGGGTCGAGCTCGATCGCCTTCCTGAACGAGACCAGGGCACGGTCGCTGGCGCCCTGACGCAGGAGCGCTTCTGCGAATCGATAGCGCAGAGGTGGGTAGTCCGGTTGATTCACGAGTGCGGCCTGGAACGCGGCGTCGACGGAGTCCAGATCGCTGCCCAGGAAGTCCATCACGACCGCGGGCAGGTAGAGCCAGCGGAAGTCGTCCGGCGCGAGCTGGTGCGCGCGTTCGTAGCAGATGAGGGCCTGCTCGTAGAACAGGTGCGCGTCGAGCAGAGCGCCCAGGTCGCCCCAGGTCTGTGGCAACCTGGGCTTGCTGATGACCGCGGCCCGCGTGCGCTCGAGCGCGTCCCGGAAGGGCGCGCTCATCAGGCTCGTATCCAGCTCGGGCGGCTCGGTACCCGGGCCGACGGTCGGGGTTGCGCCGCCGTCGGGGGCGGCCGGAGCGCAGCCTCCTCCTAATAACAGGCTCGCTACCGCGATGAGCAGGACCGCGCAGGCGCAGCGATGGCCGCGCTGTTTGTTCGTCTGCAGGCTCATCGATCCGGGGTGCCCGTGCCGCGTAGCAGGGTCAAGGATCGGTCGACGGCGCCGCCAGGGAAGGTCTCGCGCAGTCCGTCCGGCCACTGAGCATGCAGAGCTTCGTAGGTCGTCGCCGACCCGAGCCCGAAATGCGCGGTCAATGATGAGCTCGATTGGTAGCCGCCCTGGCCATGCACGATCCGGATCCAGCTGCGGTCGCCGGCGGTCAAGGTCAGCACGGTTCCGATGGCGTCGCGCTTCAACGCCGGGTCGACAGCGCGCACTCGCAGCCAGCTACCCGCATCCGCGCACACATTGCGGTACAGGCGTGCCGGGCCTTCGATGTTCGCGACCACGAGGTCGAGGTCTCCGTCCTGATCCAGGTCACCCGTGGCCATGCCGCGCGTGATCTCAACGGGCGCGGTGAACGGGCCGTTCCTGGGTGTCTCCCGGAAGCGTCCCGTGCCGTCGTTCACGAAAGCCTGGTTGGGTTCCGCGTAGGGCAGCCAGGGATCCCGCGCGTCCATCTGCCGATCGATGGACACACGCCCGTTCCCGACCATCAGGTCCAGGTCCCCGTCGCAGTCCGCATCGAGGGCCACGACTCCGAAACCCGTGAACGGCATGCTCGAGGCCGCGATCCCGGCGGCGCCGGTGACGTCCTGGAACCCGCTGGCGCCCACGCCCCGGTAGACGGTGTTCGTCTCGACTGCCAGATGGGTCAGGAACAGGTCGAGGGTCTGATCCCCGTCAAAGTCACCCGACACGATGCCCATGCCCGCTTCCGCCTGGCCGTGCTGATTGAAGGCCACGCCGAGCGAGAACGCGAGCTCCTCGAACGTGCCGTCCTTCTGGTTGATCCAGAGGTGATTGATGTAGGCGTCGTTGGCGACCACGAGATCGGGCCAGCCGTCGCCGTCGAAGTCCTGGGCCAGCGCGCCCAGGCCGGCGGCGGCGATCGATGTGAAACCGGCTCGCTCGCTGACCTCGACGAAGGTTCCATCGCCCTGGTTGCGGAACAGCTGATCGGAGAGCGGCGTGCGCGCCTTCGGGCCACAGTAGGTCGGTCGGCCGGTGCGGTCGAAGCAAGGACTGGCCGGATCCCTTACCACGTAGCGAGCGACGAAGAGGTCGAGAAAGCCGTCGCGGTCGTAGTCGAAGAATAGGGCCGAGCTGGACCAGCTATCGTTCGTCAGGCCGGAAGCGGCGGTGTGGTCGGCGAAGGAGCCGTCCCCCAGGTTGCGGTAGAGGCAATCGGCGCCCACGTTCGTGACGAACAGGTCGACGTGACCGTCGTTGTCGAAGTCGCCGACCGCCACGCCCATGCCGTAGCCCGTACCGCCCAGGCCCGACTCGCGCGTGGCGTCCTCGAACTGGCCGGGTCGCGTCTGCCGGAAGAAACGGTCGGTCAGTTCGCTCTCCTGCGCGACGGCACCGTTGGTGAAGAAGAGGTCAAGGTCGTCGTCCCCGTCCGCATCGAAGACGGCCACTCCAGCGCCCATGATCTCGGGGAAGTCACGCGTCCCCGTCGCGCCACTGGACTGGCGGAAGTCGATTCCCGCGGCCTGCGTGAACTCCTCCCACCAGGGGGAGGGCGCGGTTGCTTGGGCCGGGGCCGGCGACTCGCTGTCCGCCCCTGAGCAGGCCGCTCCGACGGTCAGGGTCAGGCAGCCCAGGGCCAGCCCCAGGGCGCGGGAGACCCCTCGATCGGGACAGGGGGAGGGGGGAGGAGGGCTTCCACGCATCGGTTCTCGAACAATCGGGGCCTGGGGCGCCCCACCCTTATATTCTTCGGCCAGGGCGGGGAGCCGTCAACCCGTTCGGCCAGAGCCAGAGGGGAGGCTGCGATCGTAGTGTTCGGAGCGCCTCGAAGGCCTTTTGGGACAGTATCTTAGGGCCTATTGCCTTAAGTTAGGCTGGAAAGGCTCCGATAACACTCACACAGCACTCCAGACGGAGTATTATAGGAGTGCGATCAGAGTGCGATTGGAGTGTCGAACGTCGACAAGCCGGCCTCAGATCGTCCCAGCCCGCTTTTCTACCCACCTACTCACTGCCGTGCGCGAGAGCAAAGTCACCGTCAAGATCCCCCGCCCGCTGTATCGGAAGATCCAGCAGGTGGTCGAGGAGTCGGGCTTCAACTCGCCCACCGACTTCATCGTCTACGTCCTGCGTGACCTGATGGGGGAGGCGGACGCGGAAGCGGTTGGCCCGCCCGAGTTCACCCAGGAAGAACTCGACGACGTGAAGCGCAAGCTCAAGAACCTCGGCTACCTCTAAATCACTCTGACTGCCACGACCTTAGCCATGACTCCCGCAACCACCATGAACATCTCGCCCGTCCACGGCGGCCTCGCCGCCCCGGTCAACCGTATCGACGCCCAGGCCACCGCCAACGCCGGCTCCTTGACCACGATCGAGGTCAACGAGGTCGACATGACGACCCTGTACCGCGTCGCCGATGGCACGCTGAGCCCGATCGAGGGCCCGATGGGCTCCGATGACTACAACAGCGTGCTCGAGCGCGGCGCCATCGAGCGCGGCGGCAAGCTCTGGGCCTGGACGATCCCGATCATTCTGCCCGTGACCGATGCGGAGGCCGCGACCGCGACCGCCGGCACCAAGCTGGCCCTGTCGCATGGCGGCAAGACCTTCGGCGTGCTCGAGGTCACCAGCTGCTTCGACTGGGACAAGGCCGCCTTCATCAAGGCCGTCTACCGCACCGAGCGCACGGATCACCCCGGCGCCCGCCTGTGGACCGCGGACGAGCGCACGAAGCTCGTCGGTGGAACGATCACCCTCACGCCCTTCGAGGACAGCCGCCCGTTCGCCGGGCGCGTGATGTCTCCGACGGCTACTCGCAAGCTGGTCGAGAGCAAGGGCTGGGAGCAGTCCGTCGCCTTCCAGACGCGCAACCCGCTGCACCGCGCCCACGAGTACGCACTTGTCTACGGCGCCGAGATGATCCTCGAGAACGGCAAGAAGACCGGCGTCGTGCTCAACCCGCTGGTCGGCCAGCTCAAGGGTGATGACATCCCGGCCTCGACCCGCATGGAGACCTACGAGGCCCTGATCGCGAGCCGCGGCCTGGGCGAGGGCGACAAGAACGAGACGCTCTGGAACGACAAGGGCCAGGATCTCAACGACCAGCTCGAGCTGATCGGGCTCGACATGCGCATGTACTACGGCGGCCCCTCGGAAGCGGTGATGCACGGCATCTATCGCCAGAACCTGGGCTTCACCCACTTCATCATCGGTCGCAAGCACGCCGACGCCCCGTTCGACGACAAGTCGGCCATCTGGGGTGACTTCGACGCGCAAGAGGTGTTCGACAACCTCGGCGGCGAGCTCTCGATCGCGACCGTGAACGTTGGTTTCGCGGCCTTCTTCGAGGAGATCGGCCGCGTGGGCCTCATGTCCGAGAACAAGGAAAACACCTCGGTTTTCATCTCCGGTACCAAGGTGCGCGAGCAGCTGGTCGGCGGTGATCAGCCGGATCCGCGCATCATGCGCGAGTCGACCGCCGAGATCCTGGTCGAGTACTACAAGAGCAAGTAAGCGAAGGAAGCGAGCATCGCTGCGACCGGGCCGATGGGCCCGGTCGCGGGCATCCTCAAGAGCGCCGGCGAGCCCGCTGGCGAGACCACCGACAGACCTCAGGCAAGAATTCAGGTAGACGACACATGGGCCTTTTCGACGCGTTCAAGAAGAAGACACCCGCTCCCAAGCGACCCCCGCTGCGCCCGATGGGGCGCCCCGGTATGGGCCCGCGACCGGATCCGCAGGGTAAGAACAACTTCATCATCGTCATTATCGACAGCTGTCGCTACGACTCGCTGGCCGAGGCGGCGCCGAAGAACCTGTTGAAGCTGGGCAAGCTCCAGAAACGCTACTCCTACGCCTCCTGGACCGCTCCGTCGCACTACAACCTGCTGACGGGGCTACTGCCGCACACGACGCCGCCGAACGTCTACGCCTCCGAGTACTACAAGGAGGACTTCTTCAACTACAACGATCGCCTCGGTGCCAAGGGCATCGACTTCGCCCAGATGGTTCCGGGCCTGTGGTTCCCGACCCTGATGCGTAACACGCTCGGGTACTCGACCCATGCACGTGTCTCGTTGCCCGTCCTGAACCCGAAGACCGGCATCAACCGTGACTTCGACTCGTTCCAACTGATGGACTCGCACAACGACATGGCGGCCATGCTGCCGACCATGAAGTTCGACGACGAGCGGCCCTCCTTCTACATGCTGAACGTGGGCGAGGCGCACTATCCCTACGCCACTCCGGGCGAGGACACCTCACACCTGCCGCGCATCAGCGGCGTCAACGGCGTCTTCAAGAAGATGAACGACGCGATCGACCCGGACAGCCCGGAGTTCAAGGAGGAGTTCAAGTTCTTCGACCAGGAGAAGCTGGACGTCCTGCGCGGCTGCCAGGTCAACACGGTCAAGTACCTCGACGGCGTCTTCGAGCAGCTGTTCGACATGGTACCCAAGAACACACACATCGTCGTAACTGCCGACCACGGCGAGCTATTCGGCGAAATGGGCTACTTCGGCCACGGCCCGATCATGCACGAGAAGGTGTTCGAGGTGCCTTTCATCGAAGGCCTGATCCGCTAACGCACCTTTCCAAAACTCTCACTCTTCATTTTTCTTCTTCCGACTCAGAATTCGACATGGCAACGAGCGACAACGGTTTCATCCTCTGGTTCACCGGCCTCTCCGGCTCGGGCAAAAGTACCCTTGCCCAGTACCTCACCCCGGTCCTTCAGGAACGTGGCGTGGGCGTCGAGGTCCTCGACGGCGACGTGGTGCGCACGAACCTTTCCAAAGGTCTGGGCTTCTCCAAGGAAGACCGCGACACCAACATCCGCCGCATCGGCTTCGTCGCCGGGCTGCTCTCGCGCAACGGCGTGTGTGCGATCACGGCCGCGATCTCGCCCTACGAGGCGGTCCGCCAAGAGATCCGGGACACGACTCACAACTTCATCGAGGTCTACGTAGAAGCTCCTCTGCCGGTGCTGGAAGAGCGGGACACCAAGGGCCTCTACAAGAAGGCGCGTTCCGGCGAGATCAAGAACTTCACCGGCATCTCGGACCCCTATGAAGCTCCGGAAAACGCGGAAATCGTCGTTCACACGGCGACGGAGTCCATCGAGGAGTCGGCCACCAAGGTGCTCGACTACCTGGTCGAGCGCGGCCTCTTCGCCGCTGCCGGCGCCCAGGCCAAGTAGGTCGGGCCGCTCCGGCGCGCGGGACAGCTGCCTCGGTGGTGGCTTAGTCCCGCGGCGGGGCGAGCTCCACGGTCTCCCCCATTGCCCCATCCGGGGCCCCGGATGGGGCAATGGGGGCCTCCGGGCCGTATACTGGCGCGCAATTGTGCGTGGGAGCGGTCCCATTCCAAGGCGAGACTCCAGGGCCGTCCGCGTCCGGACGATAACCCGAGGCTCCCTATTACCAGGCTACGACGGGGCGGGCTGAGCCTGCCTCGAACCCCATGATCCATAGACGATCCATCCTTCGCGCCGGTGCGGCAGCGACCGCCCTGGCGGTCTGCTCAGCGCCGGCTCTGGCATATATCGGCCCCGGCGCCGGCTTCGCAGCGGCCGGTTCCGTGCTGGTCCTGGCCGGCACCTTCGTCCTGGCCCTGGGCGTGGTAATGATCTGGCCCCTCAAGGCCGTGGTCAGGATCTTCGCGCGACGCGGGACCAAGGCCAAGGTCCAGCGCATGATCGTGATCGGTCTCGACGGGTTCGACCCGGGCCTGGCCAAGCGCTTCGCGGACGAGGGGCGCATGCCCAACTTCAAGAAGCTGGCGGACAAGGGCTGCTTCGCGCCGCTCTCGACGGCGCTGCCCTCGATCTCGCCCGTGGCCTGGTCGACCTACGCCACTGGCGTCGACGCCTCGCGTCACAACATCTACGACTTCCTGACGCGCGACCCCTGTTCCTACATGCCCGTGCTGTCGTCGACGGACACGCGCTCGGTCCCGCGCACGCTCAACCTGGGCTTCGCCAAGGTGCCCTTCGGCCAGCGGGCGATCTACAAGATCCTGCAGAAGAGCCAGCCCTTCTGGAAGCTGCTCGGCGCCAACCACGTATGGTCATCGATCATCCGCGTGCCGATCACCTTCCCGCCGCAGAAGTTCAAGAACGGCACGCTGCTCTCCGGCATGTGCGTGCCCGATCTGCAGGGTACTCAGGGTTCGTTCTCGTTCTACTCGACCAAACAGCGCAGCTCGGACGCCCACATCGGTGGCCAGCAGTTCAGTGTCGTGCGGCGCGGCAATATGATCGAGTCCAAGATCAAGGGCCCGCCCGGCAAGGACAACCGTCCGATGAAGTCCGACTTCTCGGTCGAGCTCAACGACGATACGCGGCGCGCGAAGATCACCGTCGGTGGCGAGACCGTCGAGGTCGGCTTCCAGGAGTACACGCCCTGGATGGTCGTGCCCTTCGACGGCGTGCAGGGCATCGGTCGTTTCTACGTGCAGGACTGGGACGAGGAGAGCGTCGGCATCTACGTGACGCCGATCAACATCGATCCCGAGAAGCCGGCCATGCCGATTGCGCATCCGCTGGTCTACTCGATCTACCTTGCGAAGCTGCTGGGACCGTTTGCGACCCTGGGCCTGGCCGAGGACACCTGGGCTCTGAACGAGCGCGTGATCGACGAGAAGGCCTTCCTGAAGCAGGCGATGCTGATCTTCGAGGAGCGCAAGAAGCAGCTCTGGGATGTGCTCGAGAAGACCAAGCGCGGCTTCGTGACGGTCGTCTTCGACACGACCGACCGCGTCAGCCACATGTTCTATCGCTACCTCGAGCCGGACCACCCGGCCAACGAGGGCAAGGACACCGAGATCTACAAGGACGTCATCCCCGAGCTGTACGGCAAGATGGACGAGTTCCTTGCCGAGGTGCAGGAGAAGATCGGCGACGACGAGGAGACCGTGTTCATGGTCATCTCCGACCACGGCTTCACCTCCTTCCAGCGCGGTGTCAACCTCAACGCGTGGCTGCGCGACGAGGGCTACCTGTTCCTGAAGGGTGACGCCGAGACTTCCGGTGACTGGTTCGAGAACGTCGACTGGAAGCGCACCAAGGCCTTCACCATGGGCCTGACGGGCATCTTCATCAATCGCGTTGGACGCGAGCGCGACGGCATCGTCAACAAGGGCGCGGAACTCGATGCGCTAACGCACGAGATCAAGCAGAAGCTCGAGGCGCTGCTGGACCCGAAGAGCGGCAAGAACGCTATCAACGAGGTCTTCATGACGCGTGAGATCCACGACGGTCCCTACGCTGACCTCGCTCCGGAACTTCTGATCGGCTACCACAAGGGCTTCCGGCACTCCTGGGACTGCGCCACGGGCTCGGTCACCAAGGACATCTTCACGGACAACACCAAGTCCTGGTCCGGCGACCACTGCGTCGATCCGCGCTTCGTGCCCGGCGTCTTCTGGTGCAACCGCAAGATCAACACGGACCAGCCGCACCTGGCCGATATCGCTCCGACGGCGCTCGACATGTTCGGCGTCGAGGCGCCGGCTTACATGCAGGGCGAATCGCTGTTCGGGCCGCGCAAGGTGGCCTCGAACGCGCCGTCCGACAAGACCGCCAAGACCGCCAAGACCGCCAAGAAAGGGACGCAGGACGCATGAGTCTCCCGCGCTGGACTACCTACCCCGCCCTCGGGGTCCTGCTCGTCTTCTTCGTCTCCGCGATTCCGCACCGACGTCAGAGCGTCTACTCGAGCAACGCCGCCGCCATCGCCGCAAACGCGTCGCGTAGCCTGCCTGCGAGTACCTATCCGCGTGTCGTCGTGCTGGGCATCGACGGCCTGGACCCCGACATCCTGCAGGAGGTCATGGAGCTCTATCCGGAGCGCATGCCTAACTTCCGCAAGCTGATCGAACAGGGCGACGGCATTCGCTCCCTGGGCACATCGACGCCGCCCCAGAGCCCGGTCGCCTGGTCGAACTTCATCACCGGCCGCAATCCCGGCGGACACGGCATCTTCGACTTCATCCACCGCGACCCCGAGACCTACAACCTGGTCCCGTCCACGGTCACAACGGGGCATTCCGAGCCCCTGAACTTGCCGGGCGAGTGGCAGTTCCCGATGGACGAGGGCGGCGACACGAACCGCACGGGCACGGCCTTCTGGACCATTCTGCGCGACGCCGGTGTCCCGGCCGACGTGTGGCGCATGCCGATCAACTTCCCCGTCGAGGAAGCCAAGGGACTCTCCTTCCCGGGCATGATGACGCCGGCCGTCGACTCGGCCTACGGCGAGTTCACCTTCTACACCACCGATCCGCCCGTCGATAAGGCCAGGAAGACCATTCCGGTCGTCGAGCGTGAGGGAGTCATCCGCACGTCCGTGCTGGGCCCGACCAATCCGTTCAAGGAGAGCGCGCCGCGGGTTCAGGTGCCCCTGAACATCTACCTCGACCACGAGAGCGGCGCCGCCGCCATCGAGCTGGGGCACGAGGTCCTGGTCATGCAGCCCGGGCAGTGGAGCGACTTCGTTCCGGTCACCTTCGGCATGCTGCCGATGGGCATGATGGACATGAGCGGCATCGTGCGCTTCTACCTGCGCAGCATCGAGCCCGAGTTCGAGCTCTACGCGTCGCCGATCAACGTCGACCCGCGCAACCCGATCAGCCCGGTGTCTTATCCGGACGACGCAAGCGGCATGCTGGCGGATGAGATCGGCAACTACTACACGCAGGGCATGGCAGAGGACGTCAATGGCCTGAAGAAGCGCGTGCTCACCGACGACGAGTTCATGCGCCAGGCGAACCTCGTATACGAGGAGCGCGGTCGCATGCTCGACTACGCGCTCGAGCGCTACGTCGCGAACGAGGACGGCGGACTGCTGTTCTTCTACTACTCGACCGTCGACCTGTGCGGCCACATGATGTGGCGCCACCAGGATGAGGAGCACCCGTTCCACGAGGCGGATGTCGCCGCCGGCGACTCCTCATGGTGGACCGGTCGGGACGACAGCACGTGGAAGACCGTGATCCACGACCTGTACCTGAAGATGGACCCGATCCTGGGCCAGGTGCGCGAGGCGGTCGGCGAGGACACCTTGATCTTCGTCATGAGCGACCACGGCTTCGCGCCGTACCACCGCAAGTTCAGCCTGAACACCTGGCTGCTCGAGAACGGTTACATGGTCCTCAAGGACGGATTCGAGCGCGAGATGCCGGCGGACGATCCGGCTCACGAGAAGGTCATGCTGGTGCGGGCTGTCGACTGGTCGAAGACGCGCGCCTTCGGGATGGGCTTCAACGGTCTGTACCTGAACCTGGCCGGGCGCGAGTCCGAGGGCATCGTCAACGCGGGTGCAGAGGCGGATGCCCTGATCGCGGAGCTGGCTCAGAAGCTCGAGGCGATCAAGGATTCCGAGCGGGATGGGACCCAGGTGGTGCTCTCCGCGGACGTCGCCACGGACGTCTACACCGGGACCCGGGTAGCCGAGGCACCGGATATCCTGGTGGGCTACAATTCGGGGTACGGGAACTCGGACGAGGCCTCGCTGGGCCAGATTCCGCACGCGGTCCTGTCGGACAACCTCGGGGGCACCTTCAATGGCAGCCACCTGATGGATCCGCGGGTCGTGGCGGGCACGCTGCTCACCAACCGCGGCATCGCACTCGATGACCCGCGCCTCGAAGACCTCACTGTCGAGGTGCTCGGGCAATACAACATCAAGCCGGACGCGCAGATGAACGGGCGCCCGGTCCTCAAGTAGTCTTTCTCTCTCTCAGCGGATAGGTGATCTCATGTTTGGCGGCGGTAACAAAATCAAGGTGGACAAGGACCTGCTCGATCGGATCAAGCAGATTTCGGAGGTCGCGGGCTACGCGTCGCACGACGAGTTCATCATGCACGTCCTGGAGCGCGAGGTAGCGCAGTTCGAGGAATCCTCCTCGGACGAGGACATCACAGAAAAACTGCGCGGTCTCGGCTACATCAGCTGAGTCCCCGTCCCCTCCTTTCCCCAAGCCTCACGTCTAACTGATGAACGCGCTCAATAGCGTCGTGACGAAGGTCTTTGACCTGCTCCTGACGCCCCTCGAGATGATGGGTACCGAGGTGGCGCTGATCCTGGTCAGCGGCATCTTCGGCATCCTGGCGCTGATTGTCTTCAAGTTCATCAGCTACCAGAAGGGCATCAAGGAGGCCAAGAACAAGATCAAGGCGCACATGATCGCAATCCGCCTCTACCAGAACGATCTGGCGACGGTGGGCAAGTCGGTCATGAAGGTCCTGGCCCGCAACCTGCAGTACATCACGTACAACTTCGGGCCGATCGCTCCGTTGATCATCCCGTTCGCGTTCGTGCTGGCCCAGCTGGTCGTGCGCTACGCCTTCGTTCCGGTGCCCGTGACGCCCGATCCGAGCCAGCTCGTGCCGGGCCAGGGCATCATGATCACAATCCAGGCCACCGATGAGCACCAGCGTGACATCGCTGGCCTCGAGGTCGTGTATCCCGAGGGTTTGACTCCGATATCGCCTCTGGTGCGGAGCGCGGTCACGGGCAAGGCCTTCCAGGAAGTCGTGGCCACCGCAGCGGGCGACTACGAGGTGGGGTTCCGCATCCCGGGAGCCGATGAGGTCATCAAGCGCTTCGTGGCTGGCGCCGAGACCGAGGTGCGCATGATGCAGGCCGAGCGAGTCAGCTCGGTGTTTCTTGCCGCACTCTGGCCCGCAGAGGACATGCTCGATGCGAGCTCGGGTCTGGCTCACATCAAGTTCGAATACCCCGAGAGCGACCTGGGCTGGCTGCCTGGTTCCGGCGTCATGGGCATCATGATCTGGTTCCTGGTGGCCTCGATGGCCTTCGGGGTCGCCGTGCTGAAACCCCTCGGTATCCAGATCTAGCGCGAGCTGCGCGCCCGGCGTCCAGCGCAGGCAAGAAATAATGCGGCAGGCGCCCGATGGGCGCCTGCCGCATTTTCATGTCCAGGCCTGAGCCAGGATTAGCCGGCCATCTGCAGCCCGGTCCCGATCAGGCGCGGTGTCTTCAGGGACCGCAGGAAGGTCAGCAGGTTGACCTTCTGCTGTGCGCTCAGGTTGCCGAAGGCCGCGGCCGCCGCGGTGCCCTCGCCGCCGTGCTGATCGATCGCCTCGGTCAGGGTCAGGGCGCGACCATCGTGCAGGTAGGGCGCCGTGTCGGCGATGCCCCAGAGGCGTGCCGTGATGAAGAACGGTGCGAGCGGGCTGCCGGTGGACTCGGCCAGGGCCGGACCCATGTCGTGCCGCTTCAGGTCCGAGAACATGGGGACCCGCACGCCGTTGCCGGCCACGGGGAAGCGGTTGGGCATACCGCCCAGATCGATCTCGAAGAACACGTTGCTCGGATTGAACGGGTCCGTGGCCAGTTCCGGGAACTGGATAGGCAGGATGCGCGTGTCGGTGGTCAACGAGGAGACGTGGCAATCCGTGCAGCCGATCGAGTTGAACAGCTGACGCCCGGCGTTGGCCTGAGCGGTGTGACCGCCGCGGACGATCGGGTGCTCCAGGGAAGTGCTGAAGATGTGCAGCGCCGAGATCTCACCGACGGTGAGCTCGTTGAATACGCCATCTCCATCGGGATCGTTATCGACGCCCGGATCCGGGGCCCCGTCACCATCCATATCGTCAGTCAACTCCTCGGGCTGCATACCGTGGTGGAAGGCCATGGCGCCCAGGTCGAAGGCACGGACGGTCGAGTTGTTACCCTTGCGGCCGAACGGGGCGACGACGAGACTCGGGTCGACACCCTCGACGAGGGAAGTATCGAAGTCCACGCCATCAAAGGAAATGGACCCGAAGTCCACGCCCTTGGCGATCAGGGGCACGAGCACGTTCGGGTTGTTCGCCGCGGTCTGCTTATGGACCTGGAGGGCTGCCGTCATCTCCTTGGCCACGAGCTCCACGCCGCCGGCACCGAAGATGAAGGGCGGGTTGATCAGGCGCCCGTTGTAGTTTGCAAACCCATTGTCGTCCGAGTCGTCAATGTCGAGCTCCGTGGCTCCCGGCATGGCCGAAGCGCCGATGCCCCCGACGCCACCGACACCGAGTATCGCGGGAATGGTCGCGTTGCTGACGATCCCGTGGCACTCCAGGCAGGTCTGGGAATCGAGGCCGTTGACGCGCAGCCAGGTCCCGTTGTTCTGCAGCGACGGGCGGTTGCCCGGGCTGGTCTTGTCCGGGTTCATCGGGTCGACGAGACCGTCCCCGAATCCGTCATGTTTGTTGAACGACGTCGTGAAGATCCGCAGGCCTTCCTGACGCACCTCGGTGTAGTCCAGAACACCTGTGGCGATGTCGCTCTGAAGGATACGGTTGGGTCCAAGCGCCGGGCCCTCGCCGGGCGGCGCCTGGGCCACGCCTGCGGGAGTCAACAGGGATACGAGACCGGATGTGGTCAAGGCAAGCAGGAGTCGCATGAGTGATTCTCTAAGTTGAGTTACGTCGGTACTGGGATACCCCGCCGGGGACAGGCCTCGCAGGTGCGCGTCTTCTCCACGCGCCGCTGCGGGGTCGAGCGAGCCGGGTGGGCCGGAACGCCAGACTTCAGATCAATCTTACCCCCGTCGCGGGCTATCGTGGGGGGCGATCCGGGCGTAGCTTCGGGCCTTCGAGCACGCGCGATCAATTGTTTCACCATCGTAAAAAGTCGTATCTGCGGCGGCTGGTCAGCCAACCGCTCAAGGCGTACCCTCACGCGCAATGCTGTTTTCAACCGGAATAGAGAGAGCCCTGCGGGTCGCCCTTGAGGCCCACGCGGACCAGACCCGCAAGGGCGCCGCGCGTCTACCCTACGTGTCCCACCCGGTCCACGTGGCCCTGATCCTGGCGCAACTGGGGCTGGACGAGGTCGCGGTACAGGCCGCTCTCCTGCACGACGTGGTCGAGGACTGCGATGGCTGGGACGATCCGCGCGTGCGCTCGAACTTCGGGGGCGCCGTGGCGGACATCGTCGCGGCACTGACCGAGGACAAGTCGCGCACCTGGGATGAGCGCAAGCGCCACGCGATCGAGCACGTCGCGCAGATGTCGACGGAAGCGGCGCACGTCAAGGCCGCCGACAAGTTGCACAACCTCTCGTGCCTGCTGGAGGAGTTGCAGAACGCGTCCGATGCGGACGAGGTCTGGGCCCATTTTCGTGGTGGCCGGGAGAAGACCCTGCGCATGGCACGGGAGCTGATCGAGGCCCTGGAACCGCGGGTGCTCGCGACCCTCGGCCAGTCCCTGCGGAGCGTGCTGAAAGCCCTGGAAGAGCAGACCAATGCGGACTGAGCCCTCCGCCGGCGTCGCCGCAGCCCTGCTCGCCGGACTCGCGTCGCTCACCTGTCACGTTCCCGAGACTGTCGTGAGCGTGCTTCCGCCCGAACAGCTGGCCGTCGGCCAGATCGACTACCTCGAGGCCGGTCACGCCGCCGGCCGCAGTGTCGGAGTTCGTGTCGACCCGCGCATCGAGCTGTTCTGCATCATGGCGCAGCTGGCAGGTTACGAGGAGTACAGCGCTCCGCTCGATTACGCCTACGCACGCGCCGTGCGCGAGCACTTCGAACCGTACCGTGAGCACGCCGCTGTGAAGCGTATGCGCTCGCTTCGGCGCTGGAAGAACATCGCCTACGACGCCGTCATCAGTCTGGCCATCCACGTCACGGACCCGCCGGCCCTCGCGGAACGCGTGCCGTTCGATCAACAACTCACATCTCTGGAAGAGCGCTGGACTCCGGAGATCACACGCACCCTGCTCGAGGACGCGCGCAACTTCGTCATCGACACCGACTTCGTCGGATTCTGGCGTAGCCAGCGACCGGCCTACGAGCTTGCCGAAGCGCGCTTTGCGGAGGCCCTGGACGGCGCGCCCCTGCTCGAGTGGCTGGACAGCTTCTTTGTCATCCAGGACGGCATGCGCTTCTACGGCGTACCGGGCATGCTCACCGGTGGCTCCAGCTACGGGGCGACATGCCGCGATCCGGAGCAGGCGTTCGTGTACCAGGTTATCGGCGTGAGCCAGGTCGACGACGTGGGCGCTCCCGTCTTTCCGCCCGAGATGACCGGCGGGATGGTGCACGAATACGCCCACGCCTTCGTGAATCCGATCGTGCTGCAGGCGTCGGAGAAGTTGCGTCCCTACGGCGAGATTCTGTTTAGTCGCATGGAGCAAGAGATGCGAAGCCAGGCATACGGATCCTGGTCGAGCGTGATGTGCGAGTCCCTGGTTCGAGCCGCCACCGTGCGTTACTTCCAGGAGTACGACTCGGAAGAGCGAGCAGCTACCGAGGTCAGGCAGCAGCTCGCGGCCAGCTTCATATGGGTCGAGCCCCTGGCGGAGCTGCTCGAGCAGTACGAGCTCGAGCGAGCGAAGTACGCGACGTTGGAGGCCTTCACGCCGCGGCTGGAGGCCTTTTTCAGACGCTACACAGGGCGCATCGACGCCACGCTGGATGAGTGGGAGTCCCGGCTGACGTACTGGCGCCAGCTCAACCCGATCGTGGGCGCAGGCTTGCGGCGCGAGTCCGTCGCGCAGCTCAACGAGGTCAACCGGATCCTCGACCGGATCGCCTTCGACCCCGACGAGATGCGACGAACTCTGGATACGCTGCCGTCCGAGCACGAATTGCGCGTGACCGTACTCGATGCCGCCGGGGAGTTTGTCTACCACGCCGACGGCTTGACGGGCAGCAGCGACCACCACCGAGACGTGCGAGGCCGGGCCACCTATCGCGACCTGATCGAGACGCAGGCCCGCGACGGCGTGGTGTTCCACGTCGACGCGGTCTCCGGCGATCGAAACATGGGCCGGGTTAACGTCATCGCGTTTGAACGCTACGAGCCGAAAGGGTGGCTGCTATGTGTGGAGGGGCACGAGTGGCAGCGGCGAGGGGGGAGTGGGCGGCTTTAGAGGAGGGGGGGATATGGGTGGTATCGGGGATTTGGATATGG
>JBLHKW010000103.1:0-19162 GCA_047618565.1 Planctomycetota bacterium | reverse complement strand
GGCGCAGTACCACGTGCACCGGAAACCTCGAGGCCAGGGGCTCCCTCGTCTGGTGCGAGACCCCCGAGTCAGGGCTCGGCTTGCGACCGATCTTGTGCCCGTCCCGGCGCGTGAAGGGAAACGTGCGTTGCGGACTGAGGTGACTACCCGCTGCCTTGCGGCGACGCTTCTTGCTCTTCGTTTTCATGCAGATCTATAGTGCATGCACGCGAGATCGTAACCCTCCAAATGCCGAATGCCTGCCGCAAACGCCACCTATTGCCAGTTTGCGAAATCCGGCGCACATTCCCACCGTGCCCCATCCTCGGTTCTCGTGTCCCGGCCCGCCTTTGCCCCGTCACCGCCGGCGTCGGTAGCACCCTTTGGGTGCCGACGCCGGGGGTGGCGGGGCAAAGGCGGAGACGGGCCCGATTTTTGCTCCAGATCCCGAGGCAGAGGAAGCCATGAGAACCCCATGAGAACCCCATGAGAACCCCATGACGAACCCCATGACGAACCCAACCCCCACCCCCCCCCTAACTAATCCTCCAGCGCCCCCGCCTTCTCCAGCGCTTCCAGCACCCGCTCCCGCCACGCCGGTCGGCAGATCACGAGCTCGTGATTCTTCGGGTCCGGCCTGTTGTACGTGTGCTCGTCTCCGCGCAGCTTGCATACGTGCCAGCCGAGGGCGCGGGCGATGATTTCGGGCGCGCAGGTGTCCCACTCCTTGAGGCCGATCTTGTGGACGTAGATGTCGGCCTCGCCGCTGAGGAGCATGCAGACCTTGTTGCCCACACTGCCGGCGGGCTTCATCTCGCCCTTGACCAGTTCGCCGAAGCGTTCGACCCAGGGCGGCGTATGGCTGCGGCTCGCGGCGATGCGGGGCGTGCTCGGGGACTCGGAGGTGCCCGGGAGCAACTCGACGTCTCCTTCCGAGCCGAACTGCACACGTCCGGGCAGGGCTACGCCCCAGAGCACTCGTTTTTGGGCGGGCAGGGCGACGGCGCCGAGGGCGCAGGCTCCGTCGATTGTGAGGCCGACGTGGACGGCCCAGTCCGGGCGTAGCTGGCTGTACTCGCGGGTTCCGTCGAGGGGGTCGACGATCCAGGTGCGGGATTTCTCGAGGCGTTGTGGAGAGTCGGCGGTCTCCTCGGAGAGGATGCCGTCCTCGGGGTAGCGGCCCTGGATCAGGCCCTGGAGGTATCCGTCGCAGGCGTTGTCTCCAACGTCGGCGAGCATCTTGCCCTCCCAGCGTTCGGCGGCGACGAGGTCCAGGGCACGCTTGCCGGCGGCTTTGGCTCCCTGGATGGCGAAGCGCAGGTCGCGCTCGATTTCTTCATCGGTGATCTGCATGCCTCGATTTGGACATAAGCGCCCGGCATGTCAAGCGGCGAGCGGGTCAATCGCTGGCGAGTTCGCGCAGGGCCAGCTGCAGTCCGCGCTGGGCTTCCGGTAGCCACTCGCAACCGGGCGGCGCGAGCGCTATGGCCTGCTCGAGGGCCCGCACGGCGGCGGCCATGTGGCCTGTGGCGAGCTCGACGGCGCCCAGGTTGAAGTGCGCGTCGGCGAAGGTGGGCCGGGCGACGAGGGTGCGTTCGAACAGGGCCCTGGCAGCGCCCTCGGCGCGTTCGGTCTCCCACATCAAGACTCCCAGGTGGAAGGTCGCGTCCGGATCGCCGGAGTGCAGGGACAGGACCCTCTCGAGCTGGCGGCGCGCCTCTCCATCGCGCTGCAGTTCGCGCAGGGCCAGCGCCAGCGCCACGCGCGTCTTCGGGTTGTCGTTCACCTCGAGCGCCGCTCGGAGGACCTGTTCGGCCTCCTCGAAATCCCCGCGTTCGTACAGGGTGAGGCCGCGGTGGCGTTCACCGAGGGCGCTGGCCGGGATTTCGGGGCGCGTTTGAAAGCTCAGCGTTCCGACCAGCAGGAATGCCGCGACCGAGCCCCAGCACCTGACCGAGCGTGGGGACCAGAGCGTGAGCGCGCGGTCGATCGAAACAGCGGCCAGCACCATGGCGACGGGCATGACCGGGACCCGGTAACGCGCGGTGACGAAGAACAGGATCACGCCCAGGGCGTAGGAGAGGAGCAGGACCGATGGAAAGACGAGCGAGCGTCTGCCGCTCGCGGGGCGTGGCAGCAGGGGAGCGACGAGGGCCAATAGCAGGACCCAGCGCGCGTCGAGCGGAAAGCGCAGGGGCCAGGCCATGGCGCGCTGCCACTCGAAACTGGCCCCGAGCTGGGGGATCTCCATCGGATGGGCGAATAGCCAGGCCTTGTGTGCCAGCTTGCGCAGCCAGTCCGTGGGCTCGCGGGTGATGTCGGTCCGGGCCAGGTCGAGGAAGACGCGGCTCGAATCCGTATAGGTGAGCGGGCGCGCGAGAGCTTGCTCTGCGATCTGTTTCCCGACTGGGTCCCAGAGCGCGTCGTAGCCGGAAGGCGGTTGGAAGGTGCCGTCGGAGCTGGCGTGATTGCCGACCCAGAAGTTGAAACCTCCGCCGGCGGTGATCAGGAAGGATTCCCCGGAATTGCGGTTCTGGAGGCTAAATGGGGCGATTGCGAGCACGGTCCCCAGCAGCAGGGCGCTGGCGCTCGCGGCACGGGCGCGTCCGGCAGGGCGTTTCAACAGGAGCGCGAGGGCGAGCGCGGCGCTGACGAGCAGAACGGTGGGGCGCAGGCATGCGGCTGCGCCGAGAAGCAGGCCGGCGAGAAAGGTGCGCCTGCTCGGGCGGCTCGCGGTCTCGCTTCCGATGAGCAGAGTGAGTGCGGCGGTGAGCAGCAGGGCCGATAGGCTCGCGACCAGAACGGTCCCGTCGAAATGGATCGCCGGGGCATAGAGGGAGGTCAGCACCCCGGCCGTCCACCCGGCACGGCGACCCGCGAGCTTGCCTGCGGCGACCGCCGCGAGGGCGCAGGTCAAGGCGCCGATGCACGCCTGCACCAGGCGCACATCGAGGGCGGCGTTGGTGGCCGGCGGTCCGGACATCGACGGGAAGAGTGCGAGGAAGGCTGCGTACAGCGGAGAGAGCAGATACGGCGCCTGGCCCAGCCCGGAGGCGTGTCCGGCGCGGATGGCCCGGGCGGATTCCGCGTAGAGCCGGCTGTCGAGGTAGAGCCCCCCGAAGATATCCGCGCGGGCGGCGACGGCCAGGTAGAGCCCGCGCGCGAGCCAGGCCAGCAGGAAGACGTAGATCGCTGCGCGCCCGCTGAATCGGGCCTCAGGAAGGGGCGTCGCTCGCGTGTCGTTCACACGTCCGTGCCGGGGTCAGCTCGGCTCTTTTTCGACCGGACCCGACCAGCCGGAGAAGCCGGTCTCGAGGTTGTACAGCTCGTCGAACCCGTTGCGACTGAGGTGCTCGCAGGCTTCGGCCGAGCGCGCGCCGGCCGCGCAGTAGACCAGGACCTTGAGCGCGCTCGGAATCTCCGAAATACGCTCCTCCAGCTCGTCCAGCGGGATCGTGCGGGCCCCGGGGAGCTTGCCGCCGCTCTCGATCTCGTGGTAGGTGCGCACGTCGACCACCACCAGGTCCTTCTCGTCACGGATCAGGCGCTGCCCGTCGCTGTCGCTCAGATCCCGCCACAGACGACCCTCGAGCACCATTTCGCTCGTGACCAGGTCCCCGGCGATGCGCCGGGCCATGAGCTTCCGAATGACCGCGAGCTGGTGTTCGAGCTCCTCGTCCAGGTTCCGGACCCCCCGTCGGAGGTCCCGAAAACCGCTGTCGAGGCTCGAGCAGGCGCCCTTTGCGGAAAGGAGGGCAGCCAGTCCGATCAGTAGGGCAAAAAAAGCGAGTGCGAGGGCGCAATAGGCCATGGTTGGATCCTAGGCTCCCTAGGCTGGGGCGTCGAGTTCAAAGGCCCATCGGGCCCGGATCTGCCGGTGGCGCTCAGGCCCTGGGACAGTAGAATCGTCGCCCTGTTTCCTAACTTTCCCGGATCGAGCGAGTGGCTGGACAGGGCGTGAATAAATGCGCGCCGACTTCGGCTAGGCGCCAATGGGACCTTCAACCTTATTGGTTGATGGGTTCTCCCTCGGCTCGAGCCACCATCAGACAGACGGACATCCGTCACCACACTTGGAATCGGGACTTCCCGACATGACAACCACCGAGCAACCTGGGGCCGAGCTGCCGTTACAGCAGCTGGAACGAGTCGTGATCCGTTTCGCCGGAGATTCCGGCGACGGTATGCAGATCACCGGCAATCAATTCACGATGACGAGCGCGCTGCTGGGTAATGACCTCGCCACGCTGCCCGACTTCCCGGCCGAGATCCGTGCGCCCGCGGGCACGCGCCCCGGTGTATCCGGGTTTCAGCTGCAGTTCAGTTCTAGTGACATCCACACGCCCGGCGACTCGCCCGACGTGTTGGTGGCCATGAACCCCGCTGCCCTGGCCGTGAACATCGAACACCTCAAGCCCGGCGGCATCGTTGTCGTCAATTCCGGCAGCTTCAAGGAGACCGACCTGAAGAAGGCCAAGGTGGCCGTCAACCCGCTAGACGACGGCTCGTTGGACGGTTACCGGGTGATATCGGTCGACATCAACCAGCGCGTGCTTGACGCCCTGGTGGATTCGCCCCTGTCCAACAAGGACAAGCAGCGCTGCAAGAACTTCTACACGCTCGGGCTCATGTACTGGGTCTACAGCCGTCCGCTCAAGCCGACCATGGATTGGCTGGCGGACAAGTTTGCGACGAAGCCCGAGCTGGTCGAGGCCAACCAGAAAGCGCTGCAGGCCGGCTTCAACGCGGGCGACATCCACGAGCTGTTCCAGGGACAGTACGAGGTGCCGCGCGTCGAGAACATGCCGGCTGGTACCTACCGCAACATCATGGGCAACCAGGCGTTGGCGATGGGCCTTGTGGCTGGTGCGGAGCTCGCGGAGTTGCAACTCGTGCTCGGGTCCTATCCGATCACGCCCGCTTCGACGATCTTGGAAGTACTCGCCGGCTACAAGCACTACGGGGTGCAGACGATCCAGGCCGAGGACGAGATCGCGGCCATCTGCGCGGCCATCGGCGCTTCCTTCGCCGGAAGCCTCGGGATGACGGCCACGTCCGGTCCCGGCATGGCCCTCAAGGGTGAGGCCATGGGACTCGCGATCTCGACCGAGCTGCCGCTCGTGATCGTGGACATCCAGCGCGCAGGGCCGTCGACGGGCATGCCGACCAAGGTCGAGCAGTCCGACCTGCTGATGGCCATCTTCGGTCGCAATGGCGACGCGCCGATGCCCGTGATCGCGTGTTCGAACCCGTCGCACGCCTTCTTCGCGGCCATCGAGGCCTGCCGTATCGCCGTCCAGTTCATGACGCCGGTCATCCTGCTGTCGGACAACTTCATCGCGAACGGCTCCGAGCCCTGGTGTCTGCCAGAGATCTCGGAACTCAAGCCCTTCCCGGCCAAGTTCACGACGGAAGCCGGCGAGAACTTCGAGAGCTACATGCGCGATGAGCGTGGCTCTCGGCCATGGGTCAAGCCCGGCACGCCGGGCATGGAGTTCCGCATCGGTGGGCTCGAGAAGAGCTCCGACGGCAACATCAGCTACGACCCTGCCAACCACCAGCGCATGAGCGACGAGCGTCACCAGAAGGTGATGAACGTGCGCGAGACGATCCCGACGCCCGAAGTAATCGGGGCGCAGGATGGCGACCTGCTCGTGCTCGGCTGGGGTTCAACCATCGGCATCATCACCCAGTCGTGTCTGACTCTCGCGGAGAAGGGCATCGACGTCGGGCGCATCCACCTGGTCCACGTCTGGCCGTTGCCCAAAGGTCTCGACGAGATCTTCGGGCGCTACAAGGCCATCCTCATCCCTGAGGTAAACGCGGGACAGATGGCGCGCTTGCTGCGCAGCGAGTACCCGCAACACAACTTCGTTTCCTATCCCAAGCTGGAGGGACAGCCGTTCCTGACCTCCGAGATCGTCGCGAAGGTCGAAGCCCTCGTGAAGTCGAACTGAGCGAATAAGAGATTCCAATGGCGCAAGAAACAGCAACGCTCACGAAAAAGGACTTCAAGTCCGACCAGGAAGTTCGCTGGTGCCCCGGCTGCGGGGACTACGCGATTCTCAGCGCGATCCAGGGCCTGATGGCCAAGATGGGTGCGAAGCGCGAGAAGACCGTGTTCGTCAGCGGCATCGGCTGCTCGAGCCGTTTCCCGTACTACATGAACACCTACGGCTTCCACACGATCCACGGCCGCGCGCCGGGATTCGCGACCGGCATCAAGGTTGCGAACCCCGATCTCGATGTCTGGCTCGTGACGGGGGACGGCGACGGCTTCTCGATTGGTGGAAACCACATGGCGCACATCCTGCGGCGCAACGTGGACATCAACATCCTGCTCTTCAACAACGAGATCTACGGCCTGACCAAGGGCCAGTACTCGCCCACTTCACCGGTCGGAAAGAAGACGAAGTCGTCGCCGATGGGTTCGGTCGACCGGCCCTTCAACCCGATCAGCTTCGCGATCGGCTGCAACAGTACGTTCTCGGCCCGCACGGTCGACAACGATCAGAAGCACATGGTCAAGACCTTCGAGGCCGCCGCCGCACACCGCGGGACGTCGTTTGTCGAGATCCTTCAGAACTGTGTGATCTTCAACAAGGACTTCTACAACGACACGGTCGCCAAGGACGTGCGCGCCGACAAGACCATCGACCTGGTTCCGGGCGAGAAGATGGTCTTCGGCAAGGAGCGCGACAAGGGGCTCACTATCGAGGGTTGGGACATCAAGGTCGTCGCCGCGGATAAAGCGGACGTCTGGGATCCGGGCACAACGTCGCCGGCGCCCGCGTTCATGATGTCGCGCATGGACGAGGATCCGTCCCTGCCCACGCCGATGGGCATTTTCCGGGCCTTCGAAGCGGGCGTCTACGAGACCGGCGTTCGCGCGCAGGCCGAAGCCGCGATCGAGAAGAAGGGCCGCGGAACGCTGCGCGACCTGGTCTGGTCGGGCGAGACCTGGAAGGTCGACTGAGCGACTCCGTCTCGCACGTTCGGCTGGAGGGCCGGCGACAGCGTTTCGAGCTGTCGCCGCGCCCCGGCCGCTGGCTGTTGCCCGTGTTCCTCGGGCTTGCGGCCTGCTCGGAACGGCCTCGGCCGCCCGATGTGATCCTGATCTCCTTGGACAGTGTGCGCGCGGACGCGCTCACCTTCCTGGACGAGGAGAGCACTCCGGTCCTCGCAGCGCTGGCGAAACGAGGCACGGTCTTCACGCGTGCCGTGTCGGGGTCGAGCTGGACCCTGCCCGCGCATGCGCAGATGTTCACCGGACAGCCGCCCCTGCTGCATGGGGTGCAGGACGACGAGCGCAAGATTGATCCGCTGACGAGCACACTGCCGGAGTGCCTGGCCGAGCGCGGATTCGCGACGGCTGGCTTCTGGAGCGGCTGGTTTCTTGCGGGCCCCTACGGCTTCAAGCGTGGCTTCGATCGCTACGAGAGCGCGCTTCAGCACGAATTGTCCCCAGAGGCCGGCGTCGACGACGCGCAAACCGCAGATGAAGAGGCGCGCCGCACGCAGTTCATCCAGCGCGAGAACTCGAGCCATCGCCAGATCACGTCGGAACGGATTCTGGAGCTGGCCACGGATGCGCTGGAGCAGGTGGACGCCTCGGAGCCGCTGTTCCTCTTCACGCACTTCTTCGATCCGCACTACGACTACGTGCCGCCGGCACCGTTCGATACACGCTTCGATGAGGACTACGCCGGGGACATCGACGGGCGCGACTTCTGGGCCAACAGGCGCATCTTCGACGCCAGCAAGCAGCCCGCACGACAGATCAACGAGCGCGACCTCGACCACGTGCGCGCGCTCTACAGGGGCGAGTTGGCCTGGACCGACCAGGTCATCGGCAAGCTGCTCGAGCAGCTGCAGGCGCACGGCCGGCTCGACAACGCCCTGATCATCGTGACCGCGGATCACGGCGAGGAGTTCTTCGAACACGGCAACCGGGGTCACC
Organism: Planctomycetota bacterium; assembly: GCA_047618565.1. Taxonomy (GTDB): domain Bacteria; phylum Planctomycetota; class UBA1135; order UBA1135; genus JBLHKW01. The sequence goes on along the minus strand of JBLHKW010000103.1, from coordinate 11,223 downwards.
GGCAGGGCCTCTACGAGGAAGTGTTGCGCGTTCCACTGCTCATCGTTCGGCCGAGTTCGGTGGTGTACGAATCGCCCGCGGTCCCCACGGCGAGCGCGCTGGTTAGCCTATCCGACCTCATGCCGACCATTCTCGAGACCGTCGGCGGATCGATGCCCGCGTCCATCTGGGGTCGGTCCTTGCTACCGCACGTCGAGGGACGCGTGCCCGCTGCGGATCAGGAGCGCCTGGTCGTATCGACCTTGACGACCCGGATCGGGGACGAGACCAAGGTCATGGACGCGCTGCATACCGGTGCCGACAAGTTCATCCGGCAGGTGAACATCCCGATCGGAGGGCCGCCGACGGTGGAATCACTGCTCTGGTTCGACCTGGTCCGGGATCGTGGCGAGCAGAGTCCACGGGTCAGGATCTCGCGGCCCGAGGTGGCAGCCGCATGGGGCCGCCTCGAGCGCGAGATGGAGCGCCTGCGTGCCTTCCATGACACGTTGCCCCACTCGGCTGCGGAGGACCGGCAGACGGACGTACGCGAAATCTTCGCGAGCGAGCTGGAACAGCTTGGCTACGCCGGTGACGCCGACGATGTCGTTCCGGATTCGGAAGCCGTCTGGACGTTGCAGCCGATGCCCGCGCTGCGTCCGCCGATGGGCGACGAGTAGCTCCGGCTTCGGCCGTCGCGCCGGTGCAGCTCAGTCCCCGTATCCGAGTGCCCTGAGCCGTTCCTGCTGATCCGGGTCGAGCGCATCGATGGTGGGCGCGGGTGTCTGCGTGCGCAGCAGCAAATGCTGTTGCAGCGCCTCCATGTACCGACGTTCGAGCTCGGACATTTCCTGCGTGGAAGTCTCGCCGCCAGGTTCGCCGAGCCGCAGGAGTGTGCGCCGCTCCCCATCGACGATGAGCTGATGCGTGTCCGTGATCACGCTGTACAGCTCCGTCTTCCAGTCCAGTTCGCTGAAGCGCAGCTCGTCCTCGGCGTGTGCCGTGCCGCGGAGCTCGGCCGCCCGGGAACGGCCTTGCATGGAATCCGGAGGCTGGACGCCGAGCAGATCGAGCACGGTCGGCGCGATATCGGTCAATCCTGCGGAACTGGAGATGCGGCCCTGCACGACGTCCGGACCGATCACGATCCATGGCACCCGCAGAGCCTCCTGATGCACGGTGCGCTCGTGCCCGATGCGCCCGTGCTCGTAGAGCTCCTCGCCGTGGTCCGAAGTGATCACCACATAGATGTCGTCGAGCACACCTTGCTCTTGAAGCTCTTCGAAGAATGCTCCGAGCAATGCGTCCACGCTGTGGATACCCGCGTCATAACGGTTGGAGAGCGTGCGTACCTGGCCCGGGGTCAGCGGCGCCTCGTTGAACTGGACCCCGCAGCTGTCGGCCGTCTCGATCGCCTGCTCGTCGTCAGTTCGCATCCACTGGATGTGCTCCGGCGGCGGGTCGTAGGGACAGTGGACGTCGAAGGTGTGCAGGAACATCAGGAAGGGCGCCTGGGTGCGTACCTGCGACAACAGGTCCCGGGCCGTGTCGAGGGTCGTGGCCAGATCGGGCCGGTTCTCGCTGTAGATCTGGAAGCCCTGGCTCAGCCCGTAGTCCCGCGCCAGGTAGCCGCCCTCGGTCAACCCGATCGTCGTGAAGCCCGCATCCATGAGGGTCTGAGCCAGCGTCGCTGTCCCGGACCGCAAGCGCCGGCTCGGGCGCGTCACGCCGTGCGCCGCGGGGAAGAGCCCTGTCAACATGCTCGCATGCGCCGGAAGGGTCCATGGCGCTTCCGCGATCGTGTTCTCGAAGACGGTGCCACGCGCTGCGAGCGCGTCCATGTGCGGGCTCGTCGGGCGTTCGTATCCGTAGCATCCGAGCCGGTCGGCACGCAGGGTGTCGAGCGAGATGAGGATCACGCCACGCTTCGAGTGCGAGGCTCCGGCACCGTTTCCGTCGCTCGATCCGCAGGCGTAGCAACAGAGCAGCGCAGCTCCCGCTGCACATCTCGCACGCCACGTAGATCCGCGTCGGAGCATGCCTGGGATTGTACGAAGCAGGATCATTCCGGCGGTGGAATCCGCAGTATGGCCCCGCTCAACACGTCTGCCTCGGAGATCGCGAGGGGGCCGCTTGTGGTACCGATGGTCCAGCGCGGTTCGCCCGTGACCCAGCCGTCCCCGTTGCGCTCCAGGGTCGAGTAGGGCACGCGCAGTCGGGCATTTCCGTCCTCGTCGGTAAGCACCTCTGCCCGGTACTCGAACTCCATGGCGGCGAGACCGAACTCGAGGTGCATCTCGATGGTGAATGCCGTTCCGGGCGTCGTGCGGCATTCGAGGATCGCGCCGGGGACGTGCTCCCAGACCCAGCCGAAGGAACTCTCGTCCACGTACTCGCGCAGCTTCGGGCGCGGGTCCTTTGTGGGGGATGCGTGCACCAGCCGCATGAAGTCGAGGCGCTCATGGGCGCCGAGTTTGGCTGATGGGTGGGCGCCTCCAGCAAACATCAATCGAGCTCCGATGGTCCGAAACCAGGCTGGACGCAGTCGCCCAGAGCGGCCGTCCAGCTGTTCGAGGTACCGGTCCTGACGCTCGGGCCACGCGGCACGGATCATGTCGGGCAGGGCGTTCGGCCAGCCGCTGGTGATCAGGACATAGCGCGCGCGACGCGCGTCGAGCAGGGCCTCGGCCACAGCCGGGTCCTCGGCCAGGAAGAAACGTCCCGGGTCGGCGTAACTGTCGACACCTACGTAGCTGCCGAAATTGGTCGCCACGCTTGGCCGATCCGCGCTCCACTCGATCGCATGGCCCTGGTTCCAGTTGGCGAGGACCGAGTAGTCACCGTCTGCGGGCGTGTGCGTCCGAATCCATTCGAGCATCGACCGTAGGGCGATCGCCCGTCGGGGCGCTTGATGTGGCGCGTAACCGGTTGCACGCCACTGCTTCCAGATCGGCCAGGCTGCCTTGTGCTGGGCAAGGACGGCGGACGCGAGCATGAGCGACAGTGCCAGCAGCATGGTGGGGCGCGTTCGTCCACCGCCCGCGCTACCGAAACGCGCCATGGCCGCTCGCCCGAGTCGCGCCAGAGCCCAGGCGATGAGCACGGCCATGGACATCGACAAGGCGTCGGCGAAGCGCGCCTGTGCTCCCGCCTGTGCGGCGAGTAGCGGCACCACGACCACCAGCGGGGCGAGTGCGGTCTCGCCGCGCCGCAGCATGGTGATGAGCGCGAGCAACCAGGCGATCGGAAGGAAGGCCGCACCGTGACCGAGGAGCCTCTGAATCTCGGCACCGTCGAAGGCTTCGGGGTTGAGCAGTGGTCGGGACTCCTGGATGCCCGCCATGAACTGATCGGCGCGGCTGACCCACTCGAAGCCCTCGCGGATACCGTGTCCGGGGCCAGCATCGATCGCGAGCACCAGCAGTGCGAGCAGGGCCAGCACGCCGCCCACGATCCATGGGTAGCGACCTCGGGCGCGCTCACTGGTCCGCGCAGCCGTGGACAGCATGGGCAGGAAGACGAGTGCACCGAGAGCGAGATGTGCCGCGTGGAACCACGAGAGGTTGACCACCATCCACGGGAACTCGGTCTTCCACGGGCTGCTCAGGATGGCGGGCAAGGCGACGAGCAGGGCTCCGAGGTGGAAGCTCAGCCCGAACGGTGCCAATCCCGGCAGCGGGCGTCGCGCATGGACGAACAGGAATCCGCCGAGCAACAGCTGGAAGGCCAGGATGTACAGCAGCGAGGCGACCCACGCGCCCAGCATCCAGCCGGCGACTGCCCCGGCCGTCAAACCGAGTGCGGTAGAGCCGCGTATGGAATCGAAGCGACGCCGCACCGCAAGCGTGAACAGGACCACCTCGAGTGCCAGCAGCATCGAGATGAACGCGTGGTGGTCACCGTTGCCCACGCGGCTGTAGGCGATCGAGCCGATGCAGAAGGCGTGGTAGACACCGGCGAAGAGCGCGGCTGGTGGGCCAGCGATCAGGAATCCGGCCAGGGCCGCGAGCAGGCTGGTGATCACGCCCAGATAGAGCGGGATGCTCGCGACTCCCTGTTCGATGGCGGTGCGTCGAGCTTCGGGTTCCCGGGGGAGATCACTTCGCAGGACAGCGGCCAGCGCCTGCGTGTAGTAGGGCGGCCAGGGGACGCGCGCTCCGTGCGGGAAGTTCAGGAACGGGTCGTCGCTCTCGACGGACCCGCCGCTGTCGAGGGCGCGCGCGGTGCGACGCACGTGGTAGAGCGTGTCGGGATCATGCGCCACCCAACCGTCGATGCCATCGACCGACAACTTGTCGTGTGCGACGCGGCGCGGCAAGAGTGACGCGAACGCCACCAGCGTCAGCACCCCCAGCATCAGGAGGGTCTGCGCGCGCTTGGTCATTGTCGAGTCGAGCCGGACAGTCTGCGCCTTGATCAGGGGGCGAGCTTCTCGATATCGCCCAGGGCCCGCCAGCGCGAGACTCCGGACGCCGGGAACGTCAGGTCGCGATGCTTGACGTCGACGCCGTAGGTCGCGGTCTCGCGTACCCAGTGATCGGCATCACCGCCCTTCTTCGGATCGAAGACGTCGCAATCGTGCATCACGACCTCGAACCCGTTGGTCATGTCGAAGCGGCCGATGTAAATGGGGCCGTCCTGGATCTCGATGACCAGGTTCATGCCATGCGGGGCGTCTTGCAGATTCGCACTCATTTTGGGGGCTGCGGGGCTACGGTTTGGAGAGGTGGGCGGAGCGGCGTATTCTAGTGCCCGGACCCGGATGTTCGCTCGATTTAGTTTTGCAGCTCTCAGCCCGTGGCCGGGCCATGGCTCACTCGAGCGAGCGCGCTCCCCTGGAACGACTGGATGTGATCATGACCATGACCCGCGCTGAAGCCTGGGACAAGCTGTGTGAATGGACCGAGACCGAATCCCTGCGCAAGCATGCGCGTTCGGTCGAGATCGTGATGCGCGGGGCTGCCCAGCGCTACGGGGCCGGGGAGGCGGACGTGGAGTCCTGGGGCATCGCCGGGATGCTGCACGACGCGGACTACGAGCGCTGGCCCGACGAGCATCCCAACCTCATCGTGGCCTGGTTGCGCGAGCAGGGTCAGGACGCCATCGCCCACGCGGTCTCGGCGCACTACACGCGCTGGGGCGTGCCCTACGAATCAGTACTCGACAAGGCGCTACTGGCCTGCGACGAGCTCACGGGGTTCATCGGCGCATGCTGTCTCGTGCGGCCCGACGGTCTGACGACGCTGACACCGAAGAGTGTGAAGAAGAAGCTCAAGAACAAGCAGTTCGCCGCGAAGGTCGACCGGGACGAGGTGCATGCGGGTACGGAGTTGTTGAGCGTGGACCTGGCCGAGCACATCCAGTTCATCATCGACACGCTGCAACCCCATGCGGCAGAACTTGGCCTACTGGGCACGGCGTCGTGAGCGACCTGCCTACGGACTGCCAGCCCTGTGACGGCAGCGTCCCGCCGTTGACCGGTGGCCAGGTGGCTGCGCACATGGAAGGGCTGCCCCTCTGGAGCCTCGAACCACCGTACATCCGCCGCAAATTCCGCCTCGGTAACTTTCGTGCGGCCCTGGCCTGGGTGAACCGTGTCGGGATGCTCGCGGAGGAGCAGGGCCACCACCCGGATTTTCACATCACCAGCTGGAACCTCGTCGAGCTCGTATTGTGGACCCACACCGTCGAGGGTCTGTCGCTGAACGATTTCGTGATGGCCCGCAAGATCGACGACCTGGCTGCGCGGGATGGACTCGGAAGCAGACACTGACCCCATGTCGGCAAACACCGTTCATCTGATCGATGCCAGCCCGTACATCTTCCGGGCGTATTTCGCCCTGCCGGAGAGGATTGGTCTGGATGGGCAGCGGATCGAGACCGTGCAGGGATTTGCGGGCTTCCTGTTGAAGTTGTTTACGGAAGAGCAGCCCACCCACGTCGGCGTGGCCTTCGACGAGAGCCTGACGACCTGTTTTCGCAACGAGATCTATCCGGAGTACAAGGCCCAGCGCGAGCTGCCGCCTGCGCAGCTCGAGGCACAGCTCAAGGCCTGTCAGCAGGCCGCCGCGGCCATGGGTGCGGCGGTGTTCGTGCACGAGCGCTTCGAGGCTGACGACCTGATCGGGACCCTCGTCGCCAAGCTGAGGCAGGGCGGCCAACGTGCCGTTGTCGTCAGTCCCGACAAGGATCTTGCACAGCTCGTCGGGCCTGATGTTCAGCTGTTCGACTACGCGCGCGGCAAGCGCTACGGACCGGGCGAGGTGGTCGAGAAGTTCGGTGTCGAACCCGGTCAGATCACGGACTACCTGGGCCTGGCGGGTGACAGCGTCGACAACATTCCGGGTGTGCGTGGCGTGGGCGCGAAGACGGCGGCTCGGCTACTCGGAGCCTTTCGAAACCTCGAGGAGATCTACGCAAACCTGGAGGGTGTCGCCGCGCTCGAGATGCGCGGCGCAGCGTCGGTAGCGGTCAAGCTCGAGAAGGATCGCGACATGGCCTTCCTCTCCCGCAAGCTGGCGACGGTCGCGCTCGATGCGCCGGCCCGCGCGACTCTGGCTGACCTGGCGTTTACGGGCCCGAACATGGCGCAGGTGCAGGAACTTTGCGACCGTCTCGGAATCCGAGGCCTGAAGGACCGTATTCAGCGCTGGAGTGAGAAGATCGAAGGGAAGGGGCACGATGGTTGATGGAATGATCGGGGTCATGGCGCTCACCGCGCTCGGTGCGTCGCTGCCGGCGGAGGGTGAGCTCGGGCCGTTGCAGGCGGCCTTTGACGTTCTGCACTACGACCTGGATCTCTCGGTCGATCCAGCACACCAGTCGATCGACGGCACCGTCACGGTCCGCGCCCGGCTGCTCACTCCAATCGATCAGTTCGAGCTCGACCTCGACGATCGCTTGCACGTACGTGAGGTGCGCGCGGGCGAGACTCAACTCTCGTTCACGCACCGGGCCGGCAAGTTGCGCATCGATATCGAGCCTCTTGGTGAGGTCGATGAGGTGCGTCTCTCGGTGGTCTACGGGGGGCAGCCACGTGTTGCGCCGAGGCCGCCCTGGGACGGCGGCTTCACCTGGGCGAAGACTGCCTCGGGAGAATCCTGGATCGCCACTTCATGTCAGGGCGAAGGCGCGGACCTCTGGTGGCCTTGCAAGGACCATCCGTCCGACGAGCCGGAGTCCATGGACCTGTCGATCACGGTGCCCACCGGGCTGATCGTGGCCGCGAACGGCCGCTTGGTTTCGACCCGTCCGCGCGCGGGCGGACTGACGACCTTCCAGTGGCATGTCTCGACGCCGATCAACAACTACGGTGTCGCCCTCAACATCGCGCCCTACCGACGTCTCGAGGAGTCCTACAAGAGCGTGACGGGTGAGAGTTTTCCCGTCATGTTCTGGGTGCTTCCCGAGCACGTGGAGGAAGGCCGCAAGATCCTGCCGCAGTTCATCGAGCACCTGCGCTTCTATGAAGAGCTGCTCGGTCCCTATCCCTTCCGGGCTGACAAGTACGGGATAGCCGAGACCCCGCACCTGGGCATGGAGCATCAGACGATCATCGCCTACGGAAACAAGTTTGCGCCGGCGCCGAGGGGCTTCGACTGGCTGCACCATCACGAGCTCGCGCACGAGTGGTGGGGGAACCTGGCCACGGCAGCAGATTATCGTGACTTCTGGATCCACGAGAGCTTCGCCACTTACGCCCAGGCCCTGTACGCCGAGAAGCTGAACGGTTCCGCCGGTTACCGGGAGTACATGCGCTCGTTCTCGGATATCCGCAATGAAAAGCCCGTCGCGCCGCGCAAGTCAGCGTCAGCACAGACGGCCTACTTCGGCGGGGCACGCAGCGCGCCCGATAACGATGTCTACTACAAGGGTGCGTGGGTATTGCACGGCCTGCGCTGGCTGATGGGCGACGAGCCGTTCTTCCGCGCTCAGCGCCGGCTGGCCTATCCGGATCCCCAGGTCGCGCAGACGAGCGACGGCAGCGCTTGCCATTTCGTGTCGACCGAGGATTTCCAGCGACTGGTGAAGGAGGAGCACGGCGCCAGCCTGGACTGGTTCTTCGAGGTCTATCTGCGCCAGCCCCATCTGCCGCGCCTGCTGAGCGAGCGCAGTGATGACGGTTTGCAGCTGCGCTGGGAAGTGCCTGGGGATCTGCCCTTTCCGATGCCCGTCGAGCTTGCGGTCGACGGTGTCCTGCAGCGCTACGAAGTACCGTCAGGTGGCGTCCGGGTCGAGCTTGGCGCGGGGCAGCAGGCGCAGATCGATCCCCATGGTTGGCTGCTCAAGAAGGACTGAGACAGCCCGGGCGGGCCACCAGGGCCCAGTGCTTATCGGGATCCGGTCTCGCCGCGCCGGGCGAACCATTCATCCCGGCCAACTTCGAAGCGCTCGACCTCCTGTTCGAACGCGAGGCCGCTGGGGATCGTCCGGAATCGCCTGACCGATCGAAACCCGAACTTCCGTAGGGCAGCACCCGGCGCCAGGTTCTCGGCGAAGGGTTCGCTCGCGAGGGTCCCGAGCTGGAACCGTTCGAAGTAGATGTCGATCGAGCGCGTCAGGAACGCTGACCCGTGCCCCGATCGGCGCAAGGGCGATTGCCATAGATGCAGGTGACAGTTCGCCGTATCGCCGTACTTGATGTGGCTCAGGCTCGAATGTCCGACGAGCTTGCCATCGAAGAGCCAGGCCAGGTACAGACGGTTCCGCTCGCGGTCGGCGAGTTCGTGGTCGGCAAGCACGGCGCCGAGCCAGTCCTCACGCGCCGGGAGGTTCGAGACGTTGACTCCCATGCCGCGCAGGAAGGCATCGCCGCCATCCAGGAAGTAGTCGACCATGGCCTCGTACTCGCTACTGGCGGCGAAGGGCCGGACTTCGATGGCATCATCCATCACGGGATTCCCCTGCGCGCGGAGTATACCCGGGCGGCCGAGGGACTTCCGCTAGAAGCGAGCGACGATGCCGATCGAGTAGCCGTCTATGTCGCCCCCGGGACGGTCGTCGTCGCTGACGCGGTAGTTGCCCGCAAGACCGAAGTTGCGGTGCAACGGCTGGTAGAGGCTGATCCCGTAACGCTGGAAGTCTCCCGAACCGGAGAAGCCTCCACTTAGCAGCCCGTGGTGAAAGTCACGGCGGGCTCGAAGCCGTCAGGATTCGATCTGGCAAGGCGCGCTGACGACGCGTATTCGTGGATACTCGGAGGAGGCGCAACGCCGCCAGGGCGGAGCCTGGCGGATTTGAGCGGGTCGTGAGTTTCACCACGGGCTGTTAGCCCATCCACCTAACCCAGGCGATCGAAACGGCTGTAGAAGAGGGTCACCCAGCTGCCGCCCGCGACGTTCGCACCTGCGCTGAAGTGCAGCGGCACCTCATCGGGCGGCGTTCCGTTACGGCGGTCGTATCCGGTCTCGATGGCGCCGAACCAGCCGCCACGCGCGGGCTGATGGTGCGCGACGAGGTGACCCTGAAGGTCTATCTGGCCGCTTCCAAGGGATGTGAACCCGTACACCTCGTAGTCCGCGAGCGGCAGCTCGAGCCCGGGGCGGAAGAGCAGTGAGATGCCGCTGTGTGTCTCGGGGTGCTGCTCCCAGATCCTCCATTTCAGGCTGAGGAAGAGGTCCTGGAAGTCCCCTGATCACTGGCGCCAAGGGCATCGTCACCCGAGGCGAGGGCGTGGGACGCATTCAGGTTCACATCGATCGAGTGACTCAAACCGTACGCTGCGTAGACGTTCCAGAGTTCCCGCTCGACGCTGCCTGCCACGCTGTCGCCACCGCCCAGGTCGCGTACTTCGGGAAAGTCATCCCAGTGAAAGGAGAAGACCAGGTCCAGCTTGTCCTTGCCGCGCAGGAAACCGTTGTCTCCTTGAGCGAGAGCTGGCGCGGCGAAGGTCGAAAGGGCGATGAGGGCTGCGAGACGATTGAACACTGAAGTCCGATAGTCCGACACCCGGCGCGCGTGGACACGCGCGAGCGAATTCCCTCTGCCCCGGCACGCTTTTCTCGTGTGGCTGCCGGACTACCGGCAATGTTCGTCGATCCATGTGAGGATCGTTCGAGCGAGCTCGATGCGGCGGCTGGAGAACCCGTGGTCCGCGGCGAGCACTACCCGGGTCAGCTGCTCGGCCTCGGCCTCCTCGAGCGCCGTCACCAGCGGCCCTTGGTGGGTTTCTGTATCAACCACCTCGTCGTGGCTGCCGGTGATCAGTAGCAGGGGCCTCGTGGCGAGTCCGGTCGCGACCTCCGGCACGTGCATCTCGATCGCCGTGCTCGCCATCTGTTCGAAGACAGCTTCCCCGGAGGGCACTCTCAAGGCGAGCGCTCCCTCCAGGTGGCGGCCCATGCCCGTTCGAGCCTCGCCTTCGAGCTCCCCGAGCAGGCCCAGGTCCGCGCCGGCGATCGAGACCACTCCGCAGACGCCCGGCGAGCGCGCTCCGGCGATCAGCGCGACGCCGCCACCCAAGCTGTGTCCGACCAGGACGATTCGTTTCGAGTCCACGCGCAGGGACCTGGCGGGAGCCTCCTGCTTCAGATAGGCGATCATCGCCTCGGCATCCTCGACGGCGTTCACGAACGAGAAGTTACCCTCGCTGCCCCACGCGCCGCGGTAATGAAAGAACGCCACATTCCATCCGCCTCGGCGGAGAGCGTGGGCCAGGTCGGTGTTGCGCTCGTTTCCCGGCAGGCCGTGCAACAGGACAACCGTCGGGTGCGGACCGCGACCGGCCGCCAGGTACACGATGCCGTTCAGGCGCTGACCGTCGACGCTGAGCCCTGCCGGTGACTCGACCATCCCGGCCGGGAAGTCCGGGTCACGTGCAATCGGATCCTGCGTCACCGGGTCGTGGTCGCGAGCCGGTCGGGCCGCACTCGCTGCAATAAGGATTGCTACGCCAGCCAACACGGTGTGGAGAAGTGCCTTCATGATTCCTATCTACCGCAGCAGTCGCAGGCTGCCGGAGGACCGGCACCTCGCGAACCCCAACAGCCTCCTAGACAAGATGGGTGGACCAGACTTCCCTGAGCTCGCGGATTACGCTGCTCGGGAACAAGAACCCCAAAGCGGTGCAGAGCCGCAAAGGAAGCTGGTCCATGAGCAAGATAACGAAGTACATCGGGCTTGACGTCCACAAGGACAGCATCTCGATCGCAGTGGCCGAGGCAGGGCGTTCGAAGCCGCAGTTCCTGAAGCGGATCCCCGGCGATAACGGCCGGCTTTTGAAGGTCCTGAGGACGTTGGGGCCGC
>JBLHKW010000102.1:0-19305 GCA_047618565.1 Planctomycetota bacterium | reverse complement strand
ACCCCTGTCCGACCTGGACCCTGAACGCATCTTGCGGCCATACGCGCTGCGACGCTTGCTCCCCAGCATCGGACCGAACGCCCTCGCAGCCGCAGGCGGGATCGTCCGCGGGCAGGGCGGCGCGCTGAACCTCGAGGAGATCGAGCCCGGTCGCCTGACCTGGATCGTGCGCTTCCCGATGGTCGTCGGTCAGGGCCTGCTCGACCCGACCTGATCCCGCTTCTGGGGCTGCTGGGATCCAAATCCAGCCCCGGGCGTTCAGATTTTGCGTCGCGGGTGTCGATTAACTTCGACGTGGATGCCCCCTCCGTCCCCTTCGTGCCGCGCCCCTGGCCACGTCGCTTGCCCGAGGACTCCCCCCTCCGCGGCCAGCGCGTGTTGCTTCTGGGGAAGGACCCTGCCGTCGCACGCAACATGGCGGAGGCGCTCTCCCAGTCGGGCGCCAGTGCACAGACCGCCACGGTCGGCCCACGCCTCGAGCGAGTGCTGACCGGAACCACATGGGAGGTTGTCGTCGCGGACGTCGAGGTTCTGGACGCGGACGTCTGCGAGCTCCTGCGGGAGCTCGACCCTCAGCCCGTGATTCTCCTGGCCGGCTCGCAGGGAGAGGCGCATGTGGCCGACGATGGCGCGGATGCGGAGCCCAAGTCCGTGGACACGCTCGGCTCCCAGATCCACGCCTACCTGCACCGGCCGATCTCGGAGGCGGAGCTGCTCGTCTCCGTGGGCGGTGCACTCGAGCAGCGCAGCTTGACCCAGGAGAATCAACGCCTGCGCGAGAGCCTCGCAGATCGATTCAGCCTGGGTAACTTTGCGACCCGGGCGCCGGCCATGCGACGCATCCTGGTGACCGCCGGATCCGTCGCCGATACGCGCGCCAACGTCTTGCTCTCTGGAGAGAGCGGAACCGGCAAGACGCGTCTGGCGCAGACGATCCACCAGCTCTCCTCCCGCCGTGCCGAGCCGTTCGTCGTCGTGAATTGTGGATCGCTCCCGGGCCAGCTGCTCGAGAGCGAGCTGTTCGGACATGTGCGCGGTGCCTTCACGGGCGCCGTGCGCGACAAGCCCGGGCGATTCGAGCTGGCAGACCGCGGCACGATCTTCCTGGATGAGATCAACAGTGCGTCGCTCGACCTGCAGGTGAAGCTATTGCGGGTGATTCAGGATCGTTCGTTCGAGCGGGTCGGGGATCCCCAGGTACGCCAGGTGGATGTGCGCATCATCACGGCCAGCAATCGGGATCTACAGCAGGAGATCGCGGCCGGGCGCTTCCGCGACGACCTCTACTACCGGATCAACGTGGTGGCGCTCGAGGTGCCACCCCTGCGCGACCGGCCGGGAGACACGCCACTGCTCGTGGACCTGTTCCTGAAGCGTTACGCGCAGGAGTACGGCAAGCGCCTGCGTGGCCTGGCACCCGATGCCCTGGCCATGCTGGTCGCCCATCCCTGGCCCGGCAACGTGCGCCAGCTGGAGAACGCGATCGAGCGCGCGGTGCTCGTGGCTCAGGGGGCCCAGCTGCAGGTGACGGATTTCTCTGCGGATCTCGCGCCCGCCCCTGGGTTGGGCGCGACGGCCCACGCGCCGCTGGTAGCGGATGGGGAATCGCTCACGATCCAGATCGGCCTCAAGGGGCTTTCCTCCCTGAAAGAGGCGCTCGAGCTGCCCGAACGTGAGATCATCCGCCACGCGTTGCAGCGCAGCGACGGCAACCGCAAGAAGACCGCAGAATTCCTGGCCGTGAACCGCACAACTCTGTTCAACAAGATGAAGAAGTACGGCTTGATGGATGGCGGTCATGGGGAAGAGTGAGATCACGTTGAGCAAGACATGCGGCAGCATGCCAGTGGCACTCCCCGGGCGAGCCCCTGGAGGGCTGGCGGCACCATGAAGTGGACGACGTTCTCAGGGCTGGTCGTGGTAGGCAGCGCGGCGCTGTTTTTTGGGCGCAAGGTCTTGCTGCCCACGCCCTTGACCACCGAGCAGGTCTTGCTCGATGTCGAACAGCGTTCGAAGCAGCCGACGTTTCGGGAGCGGGACGGTTTGCGCGACCTGGAGCGCGCGATGGAGCAGGCGCGTCTCGCGGGCGACGAGGAAATGGGCGTCCGTTTGCTCGCACTGCACGCGAACATCCTGCGCGAACTGGGGGCCTACCCCGAGGCGCAGGCCGATGTGCGCAAGATTCTGCGCCGCTTCTTGCCCAAGGATCCTGACTTCGAGTGCTATCTCGCGGAACTGCGTTTTCTCGACGGTGAACCCGAGCAGGGCCTGGCCTTGGTGACCGGTCTGTTGCGGCGGCACCCCGAGCATGGCAAGGCCTGGCGCCTGCGTGGACAGATCGAAGAGGTCCACGCGCGGCGTCTGCTGGTGGACGCCTGCGAGATCGCCAGCGAGACCCTGCTCACGGGCGAGGCCCTGAGCGCGGCCGAGATTCTGCGCGCGATGAGTGCCCGTTCCCAGGGTGACCCGGAGCGGACCGCGCTGGTGATCGAGCTGCGAGAGCTCTTCCTGCCGCGTTTCGAACACGACCTGATCCGGGTACTCGAGGCCGCGGATGGTGCGAGCATGCACTTCACGAAGGCGCGCTACTCCCTGGCCAACAGTTTCAAGGAGAGCTTCGAGCCGGGCGCGGTCGAGACCTTCATGGAGCTGACTCAAGCCGCTGGGCGGCTCGATCTGGCAGCGGATTTCGGATTGGCGGTGCTCGAGCATCCCGAGCTCAAGAGCAACCACCGCCTGCTGAACTCGTTGTTCAAAACCCTGGAGACCCTGGGGCGTAAGGAGCAGCTCGATCGCCTGTTGGCGGGCATCGATTGGGCAGCGATCGAGGGCGACATCGAGTTCTTCACGACCTCCGCTCGTGGCCTGTATTACGCCATGGACTGGAACAACCTGATCACCATGCTGCCCCGCATGGCGCGCCTCGCTGGTGCGGCCGAGCTGTCGTACACGTTCTTCTACCAGGGCGTGGCCCTGGCCGAGAAAGGTAAGGACGAGGGCGCCGGACAGCGGCTGAATCGTTACCTGAAGCAGACGATCAGTCACGAACCCATCCCCGGCGCCCTTGGCATCGCGGCCCAGACCATGGCAGGTCTCGAGGGCGGCGCGAATATAGCGCAGGAGCGCTGGGCGCTGGAGCGCGCCGTTCTGTACGGACCCGAGAGCAGTCCCGAATCCTATCTGCGCCTCGTTAAACTCCAGATCGAGGATCGCCGTGCCAGCTACGGCTTGCCCGAGGCGCGCTGGACGAAGGCCATGAGCCTGATGCCCGAGCGAACCGAGGAGCTGGCCCCGTTCTGGGCCGAACTCGGGACGCAGTCGCTGACGGCCCGCGGGCGCGACTTTGACTCGCTGATGGAGGGCCTGCGCGAGTCCGGGGCGGCCGTCCCGACCATCGACCTGGGACCGTACACGCTCTACCGAGTCGGGCGCGCGCACCTCGCGGATGAGCGCCCCGTCAGCGCCATCAAGGTCGCCGGCAAGCTGCTCGAGGACTATCCGGGCCTGCTGCCCGCGCTCGACCTGTCGATCGACGCGCACCTGGCGCGGGAGCAGATCGACCTCGCGACGGAGTTGATCCTGGAGCGCCTGGCGACCGTCGGGCGCGACAGCAAGACCACCGACTACCTGGAGGCCCTCGGGGATCAGCCCTTCGAGGATCAGCAGGTGCTGGACATGATGCTGGCTGACCCGGCGCGCACCGGTCGCCTCATGATGGCTCGTTACCTGCTGGAGCACGGCAGTCCGGAGCGTGCCTTGCGCGCCCTGCAGCGGGAGGATCCGGAGAGCGAGAGTGCCGAAGTGCGTTTCGTCCTGGTCGAGGCGCTGCTGGCGCTCGAGCGGTTCGAGGAGGCCACGGAGCTCCTGCACGGGCTGGTCGACGACCCGGCCTACGGACCGGCAGCGACCGTACGTCTGATGCTGAGCCTGTTCCGTGCGCGCGATGTCGCTGGGCTTGCAGAGGTCGTCGAGACTCGCCTCGCCATCGCAGCCAAGGCGCCCGAAGCGCTGCTCGAGGTCGTCGACACGGTCCTGGCCCTTGGCCGCCCGGGCCAGGCGAAGGAGATCCTGCGCATGCTCGACGCCGAGGCGGACACACGCAGCGGCGGCGTGCTCTGGCGCATGGCCCTGGCGGCGGCCCTGGAAGAAGATGTCCTCGGTGCCCTCGAGGCGTTGGAGCGGGCACAGGCTTACCTCCCCGATGGGCGCGTCGAGCTGGCGCGCCTGATCTTCGCCGTCGAGTCCCGGGACTGGACTGCGCTTGCGGAGCTCGTTGCCGAGCTGCGCGAGACCGGCTACGCGCCATCGCCCCTGGTCAACACGATCCTGACCGTGCTGGAAGAGCGACTCGACGCCGCTTCCGCCATGGCCGAGAACGGCCTGCAGCAAAACCCGCGTTCGGCGGACTGGGCGCTCGTGATGGCTGCGGATCGCTTGCTCGACGGTCGCCCCTTCGAGCTGTCCGAGTACTTTGGTCCGGACATCCTGGAAGAGACCACGCGCCTGTTGCGCGGCCATGGTGAGATCGCGCGCGACCCGCGCGAGGTACTCGGGTTCCTGCTGGCACGCGAGCTTCCCGGCTGGGAGATCTGGACCTACCGCGGAGTTTCTCGCCTGACCGAGGACCCCGGCAACGAGCGCTGGGCAAGGCTTTTGCGCGCTCAGGCACTGGCTGCACTCGGGCAGGCAGATGCCGCTGCGAAGGCCCTGAAGTTCTTGACCGTGAGCCAGCGCACGTTCGGGCCCGCTTGGGACCTGTACGAGGAGCTGCGCCGGGCTGCGCACCCGGCGGACCCCTACGCTTCTGAACTGGTCGAGCTTCGGCGGCGCCGGCGGCGCGCCCTTGGCGAAGAGCTTTCGGGATCGCCGCTCGAGGTCTGGGTCGACCGCGCGGCGTCGCAGTTCGTGCTTCAGCGTTACTCGGCCACGCGTACCATGCTGCGCACAGCCTACGAGGAGGCCGGGCCGGACAGTGCCCACGGACGCGACCTGATGGCGCGCACCGAGGCGGCCCTCGGACAGGCGTCGGCGGCCGTTAGCGAGTACCTCCTGGCGTGCGAAGGCCTGCCCCGGGCCAGCGGCCATCCTCTCGTGGCGGAGTTCCTCGATTTCCTGGAGGAGCAGGCCGTTGCCCGCAGGCCGCTCTCGCCGGAGGAGGTCGACTTCGCCCTGGAGCGCCTGCATCAACGCTTCCCGCTCGACCCCCTGATATCCCTCGCACAGACCCGTCGGATCCTGCTCAAGGATGATGGCCCGCACCTTGCGGCGGGCTTCGCGTCGAACCGCTTGCGGGCATTGCGCAAGGGCGCGCGCGGTGGTGCGCTCGATTCCCTGCGGCCCGGTAGCGGCAGCGCTTGGGCCGAGCTGCTGCTCGAGTTCACGCCCGAAGGGGCCGAAAACTTGCTGCGCGAAGAGCTGGTGATCACCCCCGGCAACCTCGACCTCTGGCTGCTGCTCGCCGAGTGTGTTCGTGTGCGCGGGCGCACCGATGACGCCCTGAGCATCTACCGTCAACTGGTCGAGATGTCCGAGGATGGTCAGGCGCATCTGGCCCTGGCCTGGATGCTCGCGGATGGCGGAGCGACGCCCTCCGAGGTGAAGCGTCACCTCACCGAGTCGTCAGGGGTGCTGCGTCCAGACTCGGCGCGTACGACCTTCATTCAGCTGCGCTCCAGGCTGCAATCCCCAAGCGAGCCCGTGGCGCCTGTGATCCGCGACCTGACAGCGCTCTGGGATGCCCGCGACGGTCGCGCTTCAGAGGTGCCCCTGAATGAACTCGGCATGACCTACGCCAGTGCTCTCATCCGACGATCGACACGGGAGGACGAGAAGCAGCTCCAGACGGTCCTGGAGACCCTGGCGGGCACGACTGGCGATCCCTACGAGCGAGATGTGCTGCGCAGTCTCGGGGCGCTGGCCAAGGTCGTCGCCAGGGACCGTGCGAAGGCTGCGCGCGCCGCAAGGAGGGAGCGTAATGCACGCCGCGCAGCCCATGAAGCCGCCAAAGGGGGCGCCGCGCAGGCTGCACAACCTGAAGGTGACGCGGCCGAGGGCGATGGCCAGTCCGCTACCGACGAGCCCGCCGAACCGGTGGTCACGCCGGCGGATCCGGCTGGCGAATGAGTCAGGAGTACTCGCGCCACGATCCCACGAAGGAGTCGTAGCAGAGTCCGCCGTCCCGGCCGGACGGATCGTTGAAGCTGAACTGGAAGCGGTTCCCGGCGCGCGTGTAGAAGACGGTGGGGTCCAGCAGCCGCGGCACTTCGCCGAGTTCGAGGGAGAGATCCATCAGGCTGCGCGGGTAGGTGCCGGTGCGCTCGTAGTGGGACTCGAGCCTCGGGACGAACTCCTCGCAGTAGAGCTTCGCGTCCGAAACGTCCGCGCGGTTCAGCAGCACGCCAAGCCAGAAGGCGGGCAGCTGACAGGCGGTGACCAGCGCAACCGCGCCAATGGCCGCGGCGCCGGCGAGCCGGTGCCGACGGGCGGCACGATCGACGACGAAACCGGCCAGCAGAATGAACGGTACGGTTCCAGGTAGGGCCGCCACCAGGGCCGCACAGGCCAGTATCAGGCTGACGCGGACCGATCGGGACCTTGTCCCGCGCAGGCCGAAGGCCCACAGGCCAGCGCCACAGGCCGCTGCGAAGGTCCACATACTCGGGACCACTGTCAATTCGAACTGCTGCATGCTGCCTCGTCCTGCCAGAGTCGAAGCGCCTGCCAGGAGCAGCGCTCCCAGCAACATGCAGGTGGTGGTGCGAAACATTTCCCCTCCCGTTGCGACGTACCCGAACCCCCGTGCTCCCTAAAGGTATCCGAGTTCAGCGAGCACGGCGTGCATCGTCCCGAAGCGGAACGTTGCGAGCAGACGCTCCAGGCGCGGCAGGCTCCTGTCGAGATTGAGGTAGTGTCGGAAGCGTTTCAGGGGCGGCGCCGGGCAACGCGGCTGATCCGGATCGAACTCCCACGGGTGCATGTACAGCGCCACCGGGCGACCGCGGCGTTCGAGCCCGCGGATCGCGGCGCGGTGGATGGCGCCGGGCAACAGGCGGAAATAGCCCCCCCCGCCGACCGGGAGATTGCGCCCCAGGAAGGGAAACGTGGCCACGGGAAACTCGAGCAGTGTTCCGCCACCCGGGGCCTCGACTACCGATATGCCTGGATCGAAGTCCGGGATGCCGTAGGTCGGGTGCCGGACAGGATGGACGCTGGAGTCGTAGGCATAGCCGCGCTCGACCAGCACATCCATGGCCCACCAGGTCGCGCGCGTGAGGGTGAACGTCGATGCTCGGAAGCCGATCGGGCGAGGTGCGCCCGCCTCCATCAGGATCTCCTCGGTGCGTTCGAGGTCCGTCGCCAGGGCAGCGGGTGTTCCCAGGTCGTCCAGGAAGCGGTGCTCGTAGCCGTGGCTCGCGACCTCATGCCCGCCATCCAGGCAGCGTTGCACGAGATCCGGGCGGCGTTCCGCGATCCAGCCCAGGAAGAAAAAGGTCGCTTGGGCGTCGTGTCGGGCGAGGCACTCCAGGATCGGGTCCATGCCCGCATCCAGGCGCGAGGCCACGCTGTCCCAGGTGTCCGGTGGAAAGTGAGCGCTCAGGTTGGCGACCTGGAAGAACTCCTCGACGTCGAACGAGATGGCCTTGAGGAGACGCCCGGTCATCGGATGGGCTCCAGGGCCTTCACGACGCGCCGCACGTTGCCGGTCCAGGTCAGCTCCTGCTCGACGATGCTCGCGCGCGCTCGCTCACCAAGGCGCTCGCGCAGACCGGCATCCTGAACGAGGCGGCGCAGCGCATCGCACAGCGCATCCCCGTCGCCCGGGGTCACGAGCACTCCATTGTCCCCGTTCGTGAGGACTTCGCGGAGGTTAGGCTGATCGGGAGCCACCACCGGCAGGCCCGCGGCCATGTACTCGTGCAGCTTGAGCGCGGACGCGTAGGGGTTGATGGCCGGGATCAGGGCCACGTCGAAGGCCGGCAACAGGGACGGGATCTGATGGTGGGCACGTCGCCCCGCGAAATGCACCCGCTCTCCGACACCGGCGACGCGCGCCTTCTCGCGCAACTCGTCCTCGACCGGGCCGTTGCCGATCAGGACCAGGTGAGCCTTCTGGAGGCCCGCATCGCGCAGGCCCTCGATGACCAGGTCCAGGCGGTGCCAGTCCCGGTAGTAACCCACGAAGCCGAGCACGCTACCCTCGACCTCGGTCAGACCCAGGTCGGCACGGGCGGCCGTGCGATCCGGATTGGCGTAGAGCTGCGGGTGGACACCGTTGGGAGTGACAACCAGGCGTTCGCGCTCGACGCCCAGCTCCACGAGCATCTCGCCCAGTACCGCCGTCACGACACAAACCCGCTGGGCGCGCCGAAAGATCGAGTTCTCCACCCGCCGCGCGAAGCGTGGGAAGGACAGGCCGCGGGTGCGCGAGAGCTCGAGCACCATCGGCGAGTTGACCTCGAGCATGAGGGGAATGTTCAGACGGGCCGCAGCCTGGACACCACCCGCGCAACCGAAGGCGTAGCGTTCGTACAGGAAGTCGGGCCGGAACTCGCGCGCGGCCTTGAGCAGGCGCCCCCTGGCGGGAATTGTGTAGCCGTACTCGGCCAGCTCGCGCACGAAACGCGGCACGCGCCCGATCCAGTCCCAGCCGCCCTTTTCGTCCGGCGCCGTCACGGGCGGCGCTTCGGCATTGCCGCGCTGTACCAGAGCGACCTCACACACCTCGTGCCGCTCGGCCTTGAAGGCCTCGATCAGTGAACGGATGTGCACGGCCTGGCCGTCTTCGGCCTGGGTGCGGTGATGGTACAGCAGCTTCATCGGGCCGCTCCGCCCCTGTGGACCGCTGCATCCAGGCAGGCTTCCAGTGCGGCCGTACTGTGTTCCCACGAAAGGGGCTCAACCGAGGCTCGCAGGCCTTCGGGCTGGGGAGGATCGGCGAGCAGCGCGGCGAGCTGGGCGCCGATGGCCTGCGGGTCGCGTGTGCGCGCGAGCATGCGCTCGTCTGGAAGCACCTCCGCAGTTCCCCCGGCATCCGTGGCGAGCACGGGTCGGCCCGCGCCGAGGGCCTCGAGCACGACGTTCGGGCGGCCCTCTCGTCGGCTCGTGAGCAGCAGCAGGTCGGCTGCGGTCAGCCAGACCGCGATCTCTTCGGGGGTCTTCTCCCCCAGCAAGCGCACGCGCTGGCCCGCGCCGCGCTCTGCGATCGCGGACTCGAGTCTCGCGCGCGACGGGCCCTCGCCAATGAAGAGCAGCAGCGCATCCGCGCTCGCCCCCGCCAGGAAGGAGTCGAGCGACAGGACCGGGTCCTTGCGCGGGATGAGGTGACCCAGCACCAGTACGATCGGGATCCCCGCCGGCAGGTTGAGCTGGGCCCTGGCAGCGTTGCGATCCCCCAGTCGAAACGTATCGAGATCGACCCCGTTGGGAACCAGAACTCCGCGCTCCTCGCCCGCCAAGCGGTCCATGGCCTGCACAAGGTCTTGACTCACCGCGCACCACGCCCGCGCGGCTCGCAGGTTGCGTCCCAGAGCGTCGCCGAGTCCAGCTTCGCCTGCGACCTCCAGAACATCGCTACCACGGCCGGAGATGACGCAGGGAATATCGAGTCGCTTCAGATTGGGTGCCACGTTGGACGCGGGCCAGGCGTAGTCGCACACGACCACATCGCTGGGCGTGAGATGAGGCATGGCGCAGCGCACGAAACGTCGCGCGTTTCCGCGGGCGCGGCCGGGCAGGTGCAGGTAGCGTGGGCGCAGGATCGGAATGCCGGTGCGCTCCTCGCTGCGCGGCATGCGCGCGATCTGTTGCCACGCAAGCGGCATCCAGTTCGTCAGCCAGGGCGGCACGAACGGTTGCGGGTGAATCAATCGTACCGCGTGGTTGCGGGCGGCCATGCGCAGCCAGCGGCGTTCGGCGAAGATTCCCTCGAACGGACGCGGCGGGCTGGGGTACAGGGAGGTGAGGACCGCGATGTTCATGCCGACAGTCCCTTGACCTCGTGCCGCTGTCGCCAGTGCTCGAGCACGAGCAGGCTCCAGAGCAGGCGTGAGTGGTCACGGCCGCCGCCCACATGCTCGGCCAACCTCGCGCGCAGCGCTCCGCGGGCGAACCAGTCCTCGGGCAGGGATTCGATCGCCGCGCGCACTGGGGCCTCGAGCGGGCCCCGGATCCAGGCACGCAGTGGCGTGTCGAAGCCGCGCTTCTGACCATCGAGCACCTCGCCGGGCAAGCGTCCGCGCAGGGCTTCGCGCAGACGGACCTTGCCGCGTGCACCGCGCACCTTCTCGGCCGTCGGGAGATTGGCGAAGCGCTCGACAAACCTGTGGTCGAGCAACGGCACGCGCACCTCCAGGGCGACGGCCATCGACGCGCGGTCGACCTTGGACAGAATGCGGTCGGGCAGATTTGTGTGGAAGTCCGCGTACTGAGCTCGATAGAGCGCATCGACGTTGCGCGGACGCTCGTAGTGTTCCCTGAACGCCTGCAGAGGATCGTGCTCCGCCAGGCTGGCGCGCAGGTCCGGGTTCAGCAGATCGAGAACGTCCGAACGCGAGAGCTGGCTGACGCTGTGCCAGTAGGCGCTGGCGGGATCCTGGCCGATGTTGGCCAGAAACGTGCGGGCGCGCAGAAAACGCGGAGCCCAGTCGAGCTTGGGGTAGACGCGGCCTCCGAAGGCTGCGAGCTGCCGGCCCGCGCCGCCGATAGCGGAGCGCACGCGGTTCTCGGCGACATCGTGCACGTAACGCCGATAGCCGCCGAAGATCTCGTCGCCCCCATCGCCGGAGAGCGCGACCGTGACGTGCTCGCGCGCCATGCGCGACACGAGATAGGTCGGGACGTTCGACGGGTCGGCGTGCGGCTCGTCGAAAAACCAGGGCAGGGTCTCGATCGCCAGGGTGGGATCCGGCTCGAGGACCTCGGTGTGGTGCACTGCGCCCAGGCGGATGGCCGTTGCGCGCGCGAGCCCGAGCTCGTCGTGGCTCTTCTCGTGAAATCCAACGGAGCAGGCCACCAGCGGATCGCTCAAGGCATCCGCCATGCTCGTGGCGACCGCGGTGCTGTCGATGCCACCCGAGAGGAAGGCTCCCAGGGGGACGTCGGCCACGAGGCGTTCGTTGACCACCTCATCCAGGAGCTCCAGCACCTCATCGTCGGGCGCGGGCCCGCGCAGGCCGTCCGTGGGCAGGTCCCAGTAGCGGCGCAGTTGCACCTCGCCCGCGTCGGCCGGGCTCCAGGAGAGGGTCGTTGCGGGAGCGAGTCGCTGGATGCCATTCCATGCGCTATCGGGTCCGCTCACGTAGCCCTGGACCAGGTAGTCGAGCAGCGAGTGGCCGCGCATCTCGCGCGCGAAGACGCCGCTCGCCAGCAACGCCTTGGGTTCGCTAGCCCAGTAGAGATCACCGTCGACCATCCCGTAGAAGAGCGGCTTGACCCCCAATCGATCGCGCCCGAGCAGTACGCGTGGCGCCTCGGGCCTGCGCCAGTCGAGGATGCAGAACGCGAACATGCCCGCGAGCTTCTCGGGGGCCGCTGCACCGTACTCCTCGTAGAGGTGCACCAGCGTCTCCGCGTCCGAGTTTGTCTTGAACCGGTGTCCGCGCGCTTCGAGGTCGCGGCGCAGCTCTCGGAAATTGTAGATCTCACCGTTGCAGCAGACCGCGACGTTACCATCCTCGTTGGTGATCGGCTGGTGTCCACCCGCCAGGTCGATGATCGAGAGCCTCCGAAATCCCAGCCCGAACGGGTAGCGCGCCAGCAGTCCCTGGTCGTCGGGACCGCGGTGCTCGAGCGAGAGAGTCATCGTCGCGAGGCGCGCACTGTCCACCTGCGCGTCCGCACCGGGTTGGCCCTCGTGCGCCGCGAGCGCAAATCCTGTAAAGCCGCACATGAAGGGGTTGCTAGTTTGCCGGGGGGCCGCTCGGGAAAGAAGTGCGCCGGAACGTGCGCGCGCTGCGTCGCGTACGCCGGAATCCGGGCGCCTGAACGAGGCGCAGGCTACGGCCCGTGCGGCCGCCCGTCCCGCTGGGCCGCGGCTGTACGGTATCCAGGTTGTCCATCTCCTTACGCGCCAGGACTCCGAACACCAGGATGATGGCCACGTAGTGGTAGAAGAGGTCGAAGTGGGCCCGGTTCAGGAACGCGCTGCCCAGAAAGAACGCGCCGAGCGAGGCCTCGAACATCGAGCAGTAGGACAGGATCCAGCTGGCGTGGTACTTCTTCTTCGCACGCCAGCGCACGCGCCAGATGTCGAAGAAACTCAATCCGATCAGGCTCAGGTACATCAACAGTGCCGGCGTGCCGCCCTCGGCCCAGATCTGGAAGTAGCTGTTGTGCGCGACGCGCGTACCGCCCTTGCCCGCCAGCTGCTGGTCCGTGGGAGCTGGCTCGAAATCGAGATAGGCCACCTGAAAGCGCGAGAGACCGACGCCAAAGATCGGGTTCTCGCGCACCATGCGCCCGGCGACGCGCCAGGCTGCCAGGCGGCCCTGGGCGGAGCCGTCCTCCTCGAAGTTCTGGATCGTCTCGAGGCGCTTGACGTAGGACTTGGGTGCGAACGCCGCGGCGGCCATCACGATGCAGGCTCCGACGGCGAAGCCGATGAAGCGATTGCGCGAGCGCCAGACCAGGATCGAGAGCGCGAAGCCCAGGGAGAGGGCCGCGCCGCGGGAGTGGGTCAGCATGACCGTGATCATCGTCAGCGGGATCATCACCAGTGCCCCGCGACGCAAGATCTTGCGCCGCTCGGAGGTGAAAAGGTGGAAGAGCAAGGGCACCGCCATCACCATGGCGAGGGCGAAGTCGTTGTTGTCCTTCATCATCCCGCCTGGACCCTGCAGGATCTTCGCGCCACCCAGGGTGACCACGCCCGCGAGTCCGTTCTTCACGCCGTAGAAGCCGAGGCTCATGGCGATCACCCAGACCATGCAGCGCAGATGGTCCCGCGTTTGAATGACCGATGTGGTGAAGAGCGCGATCGCCACGATCTTGCAGAACTCGAGATACGAGGCGATCTCCACTTCCGCATCACCATGGGCGAATAACAGCCCGACGCCCAGGAAGGCCGCCAGGCTGATCATGATGACCGTGCGCGCCTCGAGGATGATCGGGTTCTTGCGGCGCGATGAGAGGAAGCCTGCGAAGGTGACCAGCGCCACGTAGTAGGACCAGCGCTGGTAGCGGGCAAAGCCCCAAGCCAGGTCCTGCAGGCGCATGTAGGCCAGCAGGGAGAACATCAGCAGCCCCACAAGCGGCCGTCGGTATGACACCGGCAGGGCGCCAAGGACGATCAGGCTTACGAATAAGTCCCGCATCGACTTTCAATGCCCCTACTTGAAACGAGAGCGGAACTGCTCGATGGCGTCGATGACCTGGTCCGACAATAGGTGTGGGTTGCTAGACCAGGCCCAGGTCACATAGGCCATCATGCCCACGAATCCAAACGTCGCACCGGCTGCGACCACGCGGCCGAACAGCCGGCGCATGCGTTCCGCGCGGGTGATGATCGTGTTGACGGTGCCCAGTACCGGGACCACCATGACGCGGCTGAGGTCGTGGCCGGAGCGGAAGCAGTTCTTGCGATACTCCGTCAGGATCGCGAGGCCCAGACCCAGACCGAGGCCCAGGAAGAGCGAGAACGCGACGATCAGCAGCGGGTTGGGTTCGGTCGGCTTGGTCGGCAGGTTGACCTTGCTGAGCACCTCGAAGGGGTCGCCGCCCGGTCCGTCGATCCAGCGCACGCGGCGCTCCTTGCGCTGGTAGGCCAGGTCGATCTCTTCAAGTTCCGCACCGATGCGGTAGAGATCTTCTTCCCACTGCCTGAGCTGGGCGTGGACGTCGTGGATCTCGAGTGAATGGTCGCGCTGCTCCGCGATCTTATCGATCAGAGCGATCTCGCGTGCCTCGTTCGATTCCAGCCCGCGGCGCTGGGCTTCCAGCTGCTTCGCGAGGTCGGTCTTCTTCTTGTTCGGGACCCAGGTCTCGACGTGGATGTCGGCCGTCTCGCTGCTCTGCAGCACCTTGATCTGGCCCTCGAGCACATCGATCTTGTCCTGGATCGAGCGGTAGGCCGGGTGCTGCGGCAGGTACTTGCGCTCCTGACGCGTTAGCTGGAGTTCGAGGATCTCGTCACGCTTGCCCTTGATCTGTCGGCGGTAGTTGGATCCGCGGTCCGTGTCCACCTGGGTGACCAGGTCGTCCATGCGAGCCAGGAGTTCTTCGCCTGTCACGATCTGTCCCCTGAGGATCTCGACCCGCGCCTGGACGTCGCTCAGCTCGGCGCGGTTCTCGCGCAGGAGCCCGAACACGGGTTCGCCCACGCCGCTGCCCTGCAAGGCGTCGACGAGCGCCGACGGGGGCGGAATACCGTAGCGCTTGCGCAGTTCCGTAGCCTGACTGTAGATGCGCTCGCGCTCCTTCTCCTTCTCCTCCTTGGCGCCCTTGAGCTGATCGTAGGCGCGGTACTCGGCGCTACGTCCCCGCTCGAGCACCTCGTCCTTCCAGCGCAGCTGCAGTGCGTCCAGGAACTGGAAGGCGTGGTCGGGATCCGTGTGCGAGAACTCGATGCTCACGACCTGCTGTCCCGTGCCGCGACTCATGGGCGGGATGTCGACCTCGATACGGTCCTGCAGGGTGCGCACATACTCGTACTGGTCAGCGCGGGACAGCTCCAGGTACTCGGGCCAGCGCAGGCTCTCGAGCACCGCGGAGACGCGCCGGAGTGAACGAATCTGGTGTTCGGCTACCTGCGCTTCGCGCGAGCTGGAGCGCTCGCTGTTCGTTCCGTCCAGGTCGGCGAGTGCATCCCGAACCATCAGGCGCGTCGTGGACACGTACTTCTTCGGGATCACGACGGCGACCGCGCTGCCGATCGCCAGCAGCATTGCAGCGGGCACGCAGATCCACCAGATCCTGCGTAGCAGAACCCCGAGGAACTCCTCTACCTGGCTGGTGCTCTCGACTTCGACGGCCATCGCGTTCGCTGCTAGAAGATCCCGCCCGATCCGACGTTGCCCAGGCCGCTGTTGCGGTTGCGTCGCCGGCCGGCTCCAACGTTTCCGAAGACCGCGCCGCCGAGGCCGCGCAGGACCTCGTTGACCGGGAAGAGCAGGTCGTTGATGAAGAAGCCGAGCTGTGCGAGCAAGGTGGGCGGAACGTAGATGATGTCCCGCTCGCGCACATGCACGTTGAAGGTCGAGTCGCCGGTCAGGATCATGTCGCTGACGTTGATCGTGACCACCAGGGGGTCCACGGGGTCGGGCCGGACAAGGCGCACACGACCCAGGTTGGCACTGTTCTCGTTGGGCGTGGCCTTCATGACGGCCTCGAAGACCGTCAGGTCTCCGGCGAATTCCTGAGCGCCATCCGCGTTGACCTGGCCGAAGATGAAGTACTTCTTGCCCTTGGTGCGGATGCGCACCTGGATGTCGGTCTCGCCGTAGTAGCTTGAGTACTTCTCGGTCAGGAAGGCCTCGAGCTCGGAGCGCGTGTAACCGGCCACGTGCACCGCGCCCGCCAGGGGCACCAGGATCGTGCCGTCGATGTCCACCACCTGCGTGGCCCGGATCTCCGCGCCGTGCATGGTGTCCTGCAGCTCGACGGTGTCGCCGATGGCCACGTAGTTCTCCTCCTCGGCGTTGCCTATGTAGGAGTTGCCGAAGCCTTCCTGGTTGAGGTACTGCAGCAGCCGCTTGTCGGGCGCCGTGTGGCAGGCCGCGAAAAACGTGCACGCGAGGGCCACCAGGAGGTGGGCTCGGCTCATTGAGGAGGCGTTGGGCATGGGGGCAACGGAGGGGTCAGGGCCGGCCTCTCCCCTCATCGGCACATCCGCTGGTCAGGTTGACAGCGTAGGTCGTTGTGGCTGAAAGACTTGTGAACCCCGCTCCAGGGCCCGGAGGCCGCGGATCAGGATCCGTACTGCGAGGCGTAGTACTCACGGTACGCTCCGCTCGTAACACGTTGCAACCATTCATCTTGCGTCTGATACCACGCGATCGTCTCCGGCAGGGCCTGATCGAACGTGTAGCGCGGGCGCCAGCCCAGTTCACGCTCGATTTTCGAGGCATCGATCGCGTATCGGCGGTCGTGGCCCGGGCGGTCCTTGACGTACTCGATCAACCCCTCAGGCTTGCCTAGGTGTTCCAGGATCTTGTGAACGATGTCGATATTCGGGTATTCGTTGTGTCCGCCGATGTTGTAGACGTCCCCGTCGACGCCCTTCTCGAGCACCGTCAGGATGGCCTCGCAGTGGTCGCGCACGAAGAGCCAGTCGCGGATCTGCATGCCGTCGCCGTAGACCGGTAGGGAGCGGTCATCGCGGGCGTTGGCGATCATCAGCGGGATAAGCTTCTCCGGGAACTGCCAGGGCCCGTAGTTGTTCGAGCAGCGCGTGATGCAGGTCGGGAAGTCGTGGGTCTTGTGGGCAGCGCGCACCAGCATGTCACTGGCGGCCTTGCTCGCGGCGTAGGGCGAGTTGGGAGCCAGCGGCGTCTCCTCGGTGAAGAAGCCCGTGGCCCCGAGGGATCCATAGACCTCGTCCGTCGAGACGTGCAGGAAGCGCTTCACGCCCCGCGCACGGGCCACGTCCAGCATGACCTGTGTGCCGAGCACGTTGGCCTGCACGAAGGGCAGGCCCGAGATGATCGAGCGATCCACGTGACTCTCGGCGGCGAAGTGCACCACCGAGACGTCGCCGCCGCCACGCAACTTGTCGAAGGCGCCGTTCACGTCGTCCATGGACGTGACGTCACCATGGACGAACGTGCTGTTCGGATGGCCCTCGATGGACGTCAGGTTCTCGAGGTTGCCCGCGTACGTGAGCGCGTCGAGGTTGATGATGTGCCAGTCGGGGCGCAGCTCCACGAGCATGTGAAGGAAGTTGCTCCCGATGAAGCCCGCTCCGCCTGTAACGATCAGTTCCTGCGTCATTGGTCTCCGTTTCCGAGGTAGGTCTTGAGCGCGTCGCGCCAGTCAGCGAGTGGTGCTCCTCGGAGCGCCGTCAGTCGGCTGCAGTCGAGCACGGTGTAGGCCGGTCGAACCGCAGGCGTTGGATAGTCTTCCGTTCCACAGGGCTCGACCGTGGTGCCCTCGAGGCCTGCGTATTCCAGCGTGGCCACGGCCAGGTCGTACCAGGAGCAGGAGCCTTCACAGGCAGCATGGTAGACCCCCGCTTCGCCCTTCGCGAGCACGTCCCAGAGTGCGGGCGCGAGCTCGAGCGTGGAGGTCGGCGAGCCGATCTGATCCGCAACCACTCGCAGGCTGTCGCGCTCCCGCGCGAGCTGCTGCATGGTGGCCGGGAAGTGCTTGCCACGCGGCCCGTAGAGCCACTGGGTGCGCACGATACGCGTTCCTGTGGGGTGCACGGCCCGTGCCGCTTCCTCGCCCGCCAGCTTCGTGCGACCGTAGGCCGACAGCGGGTTGGGGCTGTCGTCGACCGTGTAGGGCGTGCGCTTGGAGCCGTCGAAGACGAAGTCCGTACCGACGGCGACGAGCGGGATGTCGGCCGCCTTGCACGCCTGGGCGAGCACCTCGCAGGCGTCGCGGTTGACCGCCAGAGCCAGCGGCTCGTCGGCCTCTGCGCGATCCACCGCCGTGTACGCGGCCGAGTGGATCACGCCTGTAAACGGACCGTGCTTCTCAAACAGCTCGGCCACCTGTGCAGCGTCCGTGAGGTCCGTCCCGACGGCCTCGACTCCGGGCGCCGCCCTCAGGTCCGTGCCGACGGCATCGGCCCCGTCGGGGACTCCCAGCATGATCTGGCTACCCAGCATGCCCGCGGCTCCCGTTACCAGGACCCGCATCTGATCGATGGGCTGTTCGTTGTCCATCAGTCGACGTGGTTGGCTCCGCCGTCTGCGACCAGCGCGGCGGCTGCGTGCAGAGACTCGAAGGTGCCGGCGTCGGTCCACCAGCCCTCGAGCACGTCGTACGTCATCGAGCCGTCCTCGATGAACCAGTTGTTCACGTCAGTGATCTCCAGCTCGCCGCGATCGGAGGGCTTGAGAGTCTTGATGACCTCCCAGACGCGCTCGTCGTACATGTAGATGCCGATCACGGCCAGGTTCGACTTGGGGTCCGAGGGCTTCTCGACGATGCCGACCACCTTCTCGCCTTCTAGTGTCGCGACGCCGAATCGTTCGGGGTCGTGGACTTCCTTCAGCATGATCTTGGCTCCGCGCCCCTGGGCGTGGAATTCGTCGACCGCCTTCTTGATGTTGCGCTCGATCAGGTTGTCGCCGAGGATCACGCACAGCGGCGCGCCGGCTGCCCAGTGTTCCGCGAGTCCGAGCGCTTCGGCGATGCCTCCCTCACCTTCCTGATAGGTGTAGTTCAGGTGCTTCAGCCCGAAGTCCTTGCCGTTACCCAGCAGGGAGAGGAAATCACCGGACTTGCGCCCGCCGGTCACGATCATGATGTCCGTGATACCCGCATTCACCATCGTCTGGATGGGGTAGTAGATCATCGGCAGATCGAAGACGGGCAGCAGGTGCTTGTTGGTGATCTTGGTCAGGGGGAAGAGCCTGGTGCCCAGGCCTCCCGCCAGGATGACGCCCTTCATGAGGTCGCTCCGGTAGGGTGTTGGCGGCAGCCACTGGCTGCCGATCTCGGGGTCCGATACGAATGGGTCGAAACGGGCAAAAACATTACACGACGTGCCGCCTGAAGGGGCGTTTTTGGGCCGCAATCCATGCCCGCTTCCGGCCGCAGGCCCATTTACGGGGCGGCCTGGCGGGATTCGGGGCACTCATGGGGCCTGGGATGGGCCTCAGGCCTTGGGATGTACGCTCCGGTACCACTCGACGAAACGAGCCAGGCCCTCGCGCACGGTGGTCGAGGGGCGGTAGCCCAGCATCTCGCGCGCCTTGCTGACGTCCGCGTAGGTGATCTCCACGTCGCCCGGCTGCATGGGCTGGCGATCCAGGATCACCTCACGTCCACAGGCCTGGCCGATCTCGTCGACGAGCTCCGCCAGAGTGGTCGTGGCCGACTCGCCCAGGTTGTAGATCTCGTAGCCGCTGCAGCGCTCGGTGGCGCGCACCACCCCGTCGATGATGTCGTCGATGTACGTGTAGTCGCGGCGCGTGGTTCCGTCGCCGAAGAAAGGGATCGCCTCCCCCGCCAGGGTCGCTGCGACGAAGCGATGGATGGCCATCTCGGGCCTCTGCCTCGGCCCGTAGACCGTGAAGAAGCGCAGGCAGGTGATCGGGTTGCCGTACAGGTGCTGGTGCGTGTAGGCCATCAGCTCGGCCGCGCGCTTGGTGGCCGCGTAGGGCGAGACCGGGCGCGAGATGTCGTCGGTCTCCTTGAACG
>JBLHKW010000101.1:0-19677 GCA_047618565.1 Planctomycetota bacterium | reverse complement strand
AAAAAGTCCCGTAGCGAGACGAAGCCATCTTCGTCGCAGCAAGGAGTGCGAAGTCGAGACGGCGGAGGCGGCCCTGTAGGGCCGCTGAGCACGGCTCGACGAGCACGACGCAGCGGCGGCGGAGAGGACGAAGTCGAGTAGGGAGTTTTTCAACGGCCTGCTAGCAGGCCATTGATGAAGTGCTTCGGCGCCAGGGCGACAGCATGCGCTTCGGAGTGGTGCCTGGAAACGCAGGCGAATCGGTGGATTCGGCGAGGTTTTCGGGCGCCGCACCGGAGTGGAGAATGCCGGCCTGGCGCCGGATGACTTTATCAACGGCCTGCTAGGCCCACCCGCGTCGGCCCTCGCGAGTCGCTGGCCAGATTTGCGCTGGCTCGGTCATTGCCGCCTCCGGGAGGGCGACTATGCTGGCCCGCTTACCCTCGGCGCAGCCATGTCTCTACTCATCCTCAACGACGTCAAGAAACACTTCGGTGCACAGGAAGTGCTCTCTGGTGCCTCGTTGCAGCTGGATGCCGGCACGAAGCTCGGTTTGGTGGGACGCAACGGGGGTGGCAAGAGCACGCTGCTACGCATCATCATGGGCGAGGAGTCCCCGGATTGGGGCAGCGCCATACTGGCCAAGGGGACGCGCATCGGAAGCGTGCCGCAGCGACCACACTTCGAACCCGGCCAGACGGTTCGTGAGTACGTCGAGGCTGGCCTTAGCGAGACGCGCTCATTGCTCGCCGCACTGGAGCGCACCGGCGAGGCCATGGCCGATGCCCAGGACGAGCAGCTCGAGCGCCTGATGCACGAGCACGATCGGCTGACCCACCGCATCGACGAGGTGGGCGGCTGGGAGGCCGAACGACAGGTCGAGACGGTGCTCTCCGGAATCGGCCTGCCCGAGGTCTTCTGGGACCGCGAGGCGCGCACGATGTCCGGTGGTGAGAAGGGTCGCGCTGCCCTCGCGCGCGAGCTCATCAGCGGGCACGACATCCTGCTGCTCGATGAACCGACGAACCACCTGGACCTCGAGGGCATCGAGTGGATCGAGAACTACATCGCCTCGATCAAGGGCGCCGTGCTGATCGTCAGTCACGACCGGCGCCTGCTACAGAACTCGGTCGACGCGATCATCGAGCTCCAGCGGGGCAAGCTCACGCGCTACCCGGGCAACTTCTCGCAATTCATAAACCAGAAGGAAGAACGCTTCGCTGCCGAGATGCGCGCATGGGAGGTCCAGAGCGACAAGCTTCGCCGCGAGGAGACCTTCATCAAGAAGCACATGGGCAGCCAGCGTACGGCCGAGGCCAAGGGTCGCGCCAAGAAGCTGGGCCACGTCGAGCGCCTGGTGAAGCCCCACCACGATGTCCGCCGCCCCAAGATCCGTGCCCCCAAGGCGGCACGTGGCGGCGAACTCGTACTGCAAGCCGAGAACCTGACGGCGGCCTTCGGAGAACGCACGCTCTTCGCCAACATCGACCTGCGCATCGGCCGTGGGCAACGGATCGGGATCGTCGGACCCAACGGTTCCGGTAAGACGACGTTGCTCAAGATCCTGGCCGAACGCCTGGCGCCCACTTCGGGCGAGGTGACTCACGGTCACCGTGCCTCCGTCGGATACTACGATCAGGACACGTCGAGCCTGCATGAAGATGCGACGCCACTGACCGATCTCATGCGCACCCACGGCCAGATGACGGAGCTCGAAGCGCGCTCTCACCTGGCGCGCTTCCTGTTCCGCGGCAACGAGGTCGAGAAGGCCATGCCGACCCTTTCCGGCGGTGAACGCGCGCGGCTATGCCTGTCGAAACTGGTGCTGACCGAGCCCACCTGGCTGGCGCTCGATGAGCCGACGAACCACCTGGATCTGGCGGGTCGCACGGCCCTCGAGGAGATGCTGAGCGAGTTCGACGGTGCGCTCGTCTGCATCAGCCACGACCGTGAGTTCCTCGACGGCCTGTGCAACTACACGATCGAGGTGGGCCACGGCACCGTGCGAGAGCACGACGGCAACTACAGCTCCTGGCATCGCTGGCAGGAAGAGGAGGCCGAGCGCGCGCTCGAGGGCAAGGCGCGCACGGCCAAGAAGAAGAAGCAAGCTGCTGCGAAGGCATCGACCAAGGCACCGGCCAGGTCGCCCAAGGGTGCGAAAGGCGGCAAGAAGCGCGGCAACCCGAGCAATAACCCCTACCGGCTCAAGAAGCTGGAGGAGCGCATCATGGAGCTGGAAGAGATCCTGAAGGCGCTGCACGCGAAGGTCGCCACGGAGGATGTCTACCGAGATGGCGAGCGCCTCAAGGACACCCAGATCAAGATTGCGGAGGCGGAGAACGAACTGTCGACCGCGAACGAGGAATGGGGCGCCTGGGGCTAACCCCCCGCGCGCCGGGGCGCTCACAGACCCGGTCCCCGGATGGGGTACCGCTACGGGCGAATCTGACCGCCCGCCCCCCCCCATTTGAGGCTACGGGTTAGACTGTCTGTGGTCCTCTCCTATCCCCAACGTTGATGCTCCCCTTGAACGCCAGGCTTCTGGCCACGCTACTTCTGAGTCTCTGCGCAGGCTCCGTCTCGGCCCAGGTCGGGGTCGACGATATCCAGCGTGATGTCAACGAGTGGCTGGTCCCGGGCAGCGGCTGGACGGGACCGACGCTGAACCAGGTACTCCTGGGCGATCACTCGGAGGCTGTCGCAATCGCCCACTGGACGCGCGCACCCGAGCAATCCCTCTGGCGCCAGGACACGGAACGCTTCCGGTTGGGCGTTCTCGGGTACCACCGCTCCGGAGTCGCAAACGTGCGCTTCGCGGTCGACGCAGGTCCCTGGGTCGAGGTCGCGCGGACGCGCCGCTCGAGCCAGACCGGTCACTACGGATACAGCGTCGTTCTGAGGCCTGAGTCCTTCGTGCGCGGCTGGCACGAGGTGCGAGCGGTCGTGACGCCGGAGAACGGCGCATCCCTGGGTGGCACAACACGGGTCATTTCATGGCGCTTCTACAGCGCCATCGGCGAGCTGCCCGGCCTCGACTACGAAGAGCGCTGGGTCGACCCGCTCACAGGCTCGGATACTGTCGGCGATGGAACGAATGCGGCACCCTACCGCTCCCTGCGCCAGGCGATCGACAGCGTGGCCGCGAACCCGGAGGGAGCGCAGATCTTCCTGCGTTCGGCGGGCAGCACGCCGATCCCGCTAGGCGGCCAGACGGTCGTGATCCAGAACGAGCGCCCCATAACGATCCGCCGCGCCCCGGGCGGATTCCCCATTATCGCGCCCCAATCCACGGCAACGCTCGATCGCATCCAGGTTCGCAATCTGCGCTTCGAGGAGCTGAAGGTCGACCTCTCCTGGATCGACATGTTCGATCGTGGAGTCGTCGCGGGCGATGCTCCGATGGTCTTCTCCAACTGCCGGCTCCAGGGCTTCACGAGCCCGGCAGAGGTGGCGACGTACGACGCACGGCTGGCGCCGGTCGGCGTCGACGAGCGGATCTACCTCCTCGAGAGCCGAGCGCAGGACTTCCGCGGCTCCCTCGAGTTCGACTGGGGCCGTGCGCTCGTGGTGCTCGACGCCAAGGCGATCGTCCAGGCTCAGGCCCTGATCGACTCCGAGGTGAGCAACACCAACTCGGGTTACAGCCCGAACGTCGCCGTCATCGGTCCCGAAAACGGCCTGCTCGACGGAGTGTTCGTACACGGCGGTTTTTCGGTCGTCGGACCGGTCGGCCAGGGCGCCGTCGACGGCACGGCGATCGTCAATTCCCTCTTCGATGGCTCCATCGGGCCGCAGTACTACGAGACGGTCAGCGTCTTCTCGAACACCCGCCGGCACCTGCTGGTGCTGCACTCGTCATTCG
Source organism: Planctomycetota bacterium (assembly GCA_047618565.1). Lineage (GTDB taxonomy): Bacteria > Planctomycetota > UBA1135 > UBA1135 > JBLHKW01. Next base: position 15,836 of record JBLHKW010000101.1, on the reverse strand, counting down.
TCGACGCTTACATCCAGGTGGATGGCGAATCCGCGTTTCCGGGCGGCTTTGACCTCGAACACGGACTGGTCTACGGAGTCGTCGCGGACTTCGTCACCGACGACTCCGCCAGCGGCTTCTACAACAACACATCGAGCAGCCCCGCCGGCCTGACCCTGGACCGCGACACCCTGCACACGCACCACGCCCGCCCGGGCTGGTCGAACTGGACCCACGAGTCGCTGACGGGAACCTACGTGGACTTCGCGGCCGGTGATTTCCGCGTCCGCGCCAGCTCACCCGCCGCAGCCCGCATCCCGGGCAGCCAGGCCTACGTCCGCTTCGACCTGAACGGGGACCTGCGCGGCGGCCTGACAGCGCTGGGAGCCCTCAAGGGCGAGAGCGAGTAGGCCGCAGCCCCCCCTGCCGCCCCCCACGGGCCCGGACGCCACGGCTCTGTCAGGGCACGCAGCGCGAGTGTCCTCCGAGGCCCTCCCAGGCCCGAAAAGCAGTTCCGAATTGCCCCACGGGACGCCGTACACGGTCTACAATTGAAGTGTCCGGAACCATGGGTGGCCGCACCCCGTCCAACAGTGGCCAACCCCATAATCCCCCAAGGATCCAGCTTTTGAAGTTCATCCAGCTCTCCATCCCTACGGTGGCCCTCGCGGCCGTCTTCGCTGTCTCACTGTCGACCGACTCGACAGGTTTTTCCAAGCTCGGCACGCAACTGAACGGCGCCCAGCGAGACTTCCGAGTCTTCAATAATTTCACCACGCCATCGGCCAACAACAACACTGTGATCCACCCGAGTTTTCCGGGCTACGACGGTGCCGAACTGGCCATCTGGAAGGCTTGCATCGAGTGGGGCAGCCTCACCCACGGCGACGGTGAAGGCGACACCCACCAGCCAGGCGGACTGGGCAGCGGTGGTGCGAACTTCGACGCCTCGTTCCAGGGCAACGCCAACGGCGTGGGCGACACGAACAGCAATATTCATTCGCAGATCAGCGGCAGCGGCGGCGGCGTGCTCGCCTTCGCGGAAGGGCCGGCCAACAATGGCTGGCGAATCCGCTATTACGAGAACATCAACTGGCAAGACGGCCCGGCGCCGATTTCGAGCGGCTTCGACCTGCAGTCCGTGGCCTGCCATGAATACGGTCACGCGGTCGGCATGGGCCACTCCGGCTCAGGCCTTGCAACCATGGCGCCCAGCATTGGCTCCGGATCCGAGCGTGAACGCTCGATCCACGCCGACGACATTGCGGGCCTGCAGTGCGTCTACGGGGTCGCGACGATCGGCGTGAAGCCGATCATCACGACCCTCAATGAGGTCGGCAACGTGCTGACCATCACGGGTCAGAACTTCGACGCCACGAACAACACCGTCTGGTTCACCCAGGCGGCCTCGGGCGGCACCGGCGATCCTGTCAATATCCTCAACGCGGGCTCGACCTCCGGCGGGACCGTGATCACCGTGAACGTTCCGGCAGCCGCCGGGCCGGGCGACGTGCTGGTCAAGAACCAGGCTCTCGGAGGCAGCGTCTCGGTCTCGAACGCCCAGCCGTACGACCCGAGCCCCGTGCCCCCGTGCCCGCCGCCGACGAACTTCTGCGTGGGCGCGCCGCACTCGGCCGGCGCCGGGGCATTCATGGCCATCGATGGCTCCCAGCAGGTTCCCGACAACAACTTCTCGGTCGAGGTCTACCAGGCCCCCCCGGACAAGTTCGGCCTGTTCTTCTACGGCCCGAGCCAGATCCAGGTCGTCTTCGGCGACGGCTTCCGCTGCGTCGGCGGCATGACCAAGCGCCTGCCGGTGGTCCAGACCGACTTCCTCGGCTACGCCTTCTACACCCTGAACCTGGCGACCCTGCCCGACGTGGGCGTCGGCGACGTCCAGAACTTCCAGTTCTGGTTCCGCGACCCGATGGGCCCCGGAGGCACAGGATTCAACCTCTCGGACGGCATCGAGGTCGAGTTCTGCCCCTGAGAAAAAAGAGCACTTGTAGATGACCTCGGGCCGCCGCCCTGGGACGGTGGGGGGGCCCCCCGGCCGACCGGCCGGGGCGCCCCATCTCTATCATGGAAACATTCCTGCGCCAGATCCGGAGCGCCCTCGCGCCCCTGTGCGATCTGCCCGAGTCCGACATCCGGATCGAACTACCGCGCGACCCGAAACTGGGTGACTTCGCGTTCCCCTGCTTCGTCCTCGCCAAGACTCTGAAACAGGCGCCGCCCGCGATCGCCGCCACGTTGCAGAGTCAGCTGGCCGAGACGCTTGACGACATCACGGTCACGGCGACCGGTCCGTACCTCAACTTCCGCGTCGAACGAGCGCTGCTTGCCCGAACGGTGCTCGATGCCGTGGAAGCTGCGGGCGACAAGTTCGGCCAGTCTGATATCGGTAACGGCAAGACCATCGTGATCGATATGTCGTCGCCGAACATCGCCAAGCCGATGTCCGTCGGTCACCTGCGATCGACGGTCATCGGTGCCGCAATTCAGCGACTGCATGCGGCCGTCGGGTACAAGACGGTCAGCATCAATCATATCGGCGACTGGGGTAGCCAGTTCGGCAAGCTGATCGCTGCGCTCGACCGTTGGGGCGCGACCGTCGACCTCGATAATGACCCCATTCCGGCTTTGGTGGCCCTGTACGTTCGTTATCACGCGGAAGAGGAATCGGACCCGACACTGGCGCCCGCTGCCCGCGCAGCCTTTCAGGAGCTCGAGAGCGGCGTCGAGGGACGCGTCCGCGCAGCCTGGCGAAAGCTCACCGAGCTGTCCCTGGCGGAGTTCGACAAGATCTACCAGCGCCTGGGAGTCTCCTTCGATCTGGTGCGTGGAGAGTCATTCTACGAATCCCACCTGGACGCCACCGTCGAGCGCATCGAGCAGGCAGGCATCACCGAGATGTCCGAGGGCGCACTGATCGTCTCCCTCGAGGAGCTCGAGAAGAACATGCCGCCTTGCCTCCTGCGCAAGAACGATGGCACCACGCTGTACGCGACACGCGACCTGGCGGCGCTCTTCCACCGCTGGGAGCTGTATGAGTTCGAGCGCGCCCTGTACGTTGTCGGTTCTGACCAGCGGCTTCACTTCCGCCAGCTGAAAGCCGTGCTACGACGCATGGGCCTCGACTGGGAAGCGCGCGCGGAGCACATCGACTTCGGGATGCTGCGCCTGCCCGAGGGTCGCATGAGCACCCGCAAGGGGCGGGTGGTCTACCTGAACGATGTCCTCGATCGCGCGGTCGAGGAGGCCGCCAAGGTCATCGCCGAGAAGAATCCTTCACTGGCCGACTCGAGCGAGATCGCGGAGCAGGTCGGCATCGGCGCCGTGGTGTTCAACGACCTGCGCCGCGAGCGGGTCAAGGACGTGGAATTCGACTGGAAGGAGGTGCTCTCCTTCGAGGGCGAGACCGGCCCCTACGCCCAGTACACCCACGCCCGACTCGCCTCGATCCTGCGCAAGGCCGAAAAGGCCGGCGAGGGGCAGGCCGAGCCAGCGTATGCCCAGCTCGAGGATGCAGCCCCGATCCTGCTACGGATGGGGCGATATTCCCAGGTCCTCGCCACGGCCGCGGAGCACGCCGAGCCGTCCGAGATCGCGAGCTACGTCCTCACGCTCTGCCGTGAGGTCAACAGCTGGTACGCGGCCAACCGGGTGCTGGGTCAGGAGCCCCCGATCACGGCGGCCCGACTGAAACTCGTGCGTGCCGCTAAGACCTTGATTCACAATGCCTTAGGGATTCTAGGCCTCGCGGCACCCGAGGAAATGTAGAGTCGAGATCAAGCTGCCCGTGGTTGCGTCCGAAGACAATCGATGCGGCATTTCTACCCCGATGCCGCTGGTCGGACGTGCCCCTGGAGATTCCTTTGATCGAGAAGTACATACGTGACGTCCCGGATTTCCCGAAAGCGGGGATCGTCTACAAGGACATCACACCCTTGCTCCAGAGCCCGGAGGCCCTGGCGCACTCGATCAAGGGGCTCGCCGAGCTGGTCGACCCAGACAGCTACGACGTGGTCTGCGGGATCGAATCCCGCGGCTTCATCTTCGGAACGGCCCTGGCCCACCACGTAGGCAAGGGCTTCATCCCGATCCGCAAGCCCGGCAAGCTTCCCTGGAAGACCGTGTCACAGTCCTACGAGCTCGAGTACGGCACCGACACGATCGAGATCCATACCGACGCAGCTACCACGGATCAGCGCGTGCTGATGGTCGACGACCTGCTTGCCACCGGCGGAACGATGGAAGCGGCCGTGCAGCTCGTGCGCACCATCGGTGCAATCCCGGTGGCGTGTGCCTTCGTCTTGGAGCTGTCCTTTCTCCCCGGACGCGAGCGCATGGGCGACGTACCGGTTCACTCCCTCCTCAAGGTCTGACTTCACAATCCGAGCTCATGACGGCCAAGAAGAAGACAGCAAGTAAGCGATCGGCCAAGCCGACCGCATCCCCGCAGCCCGCGAAGTCGACCTCAAACGCGACCGCGGCGACGACGAAGGTAAAGGCCAGAGCCGAGCCGAAAACCAAGGCGAAGGTGATGCCCAAGCCCAAGCTGAAGCGTGCTCGCAAGGCGGCCGTGAAGCCCAAGCCGACGACGCTCGAGGAGCAGCCGACGGAAGAAATCTGGGGCTTGTACCGCACGGCCTACGACACCAAGTCGGCCCAGCTGGAACGGCTGCGCAACATCCTGATGGAGCGCCACTACCCTCTGGTGCGCTACATCGCCGAACGGCTGCTGCAGACGCTTCCGAAGTCCATCGAGCTGGATGACCTGATCAGCGCCGGCCTTTTCGGCCTGATGGATGCGATCCGGGGCTTCGACCCGGAGCGCGGCATCAAGTTCAAGACCTACTGCACGACGCGCATCCGCGGGTCGATCCTCGACCAGCTGCGCTCTCAGGACTGGGTGCCGCGCCTCGTGCGACTCAAGGCCGGGCGCATCGAAAAGGCCCTGCAGCGCCTCACGGGCGAATTCGGTCGCGAGCCCACCCACGCCGAGCTGGCGTCCACGCTCGAACTGGACCACGCCGAGCTGTCGCAGGAGATCAGCCGCGCCAGCGCCAAGGCGATGTACTCGCTCTCGGACAAGTGGGAAGACCGCGATGATGATTCATCGATGGAGAAGGTCGACGTCCTCGAGGACAAGAAATCGATCGACCCCATCGGCGAGCTGCACCGCTTCGACATGATGCAGTACATCACGCGCTCCCTGACCCACAAGGAACGCTTCATCATCGAGCAGTACTACCAGGTCGGGCACACGATGCGCGAGATCGGCGAGATGCTGGCGCTGACGGAGAGCCGTGTCTGCCAGATCCACTCGAACATCATGGGGCGACTGAAGAGCCTCTTCGGTACCAAGCAGACGACGCTGCTGCTGTAACGCGCCAGCGTCCAGGCCCGGCCCGAAAACAAAGAAAGCCGCCGACCGTGATGGTCAGCGGCTTTCCTTGATCTACGAGCGACGATCAGTCGTTCGATTCGACCGGGCTTTCGCCACCCCAGAACTCAATCGAGTTGAAGATGAGGATGTCGGCCAGGTAGGCAAGGCTGTAAACGGGAATGATGGTGAGGCCGATGAAGGCGGCCTCGTTAGTCCACTTACTCTCGGACAGCTCGTCGTTCCACTTGTGCAGGTTGTTGAACGTGTTGTCCGGGCCGAGGCAACTGGTGGAGAGCAGGGCGAGGCCGAGGGCGCCGGCGAGGGCGGTCTTCTTGAAAAGCTTCATGGTCGAGTGTTGGGGTCATGGAGGACGTGCGGCGCGTTGCGCTCTGAATACACCTCCATCCGGTCCCCCTATCGAACATGGCGAGGTGGGTCCTTTTCAACCCTCCCGTGACCCTTCCCGCCAAAAAAGAGAGTCACCGACTGCGTCGACGACTCTCTTTCAGTCTCCTGTTGGTGGGACCACGGCCCATATCGACCGGGCCTCCGGAATCCTGGAGGGTGCTACTGCCCGGTCACCGCGATCGTCCTGCGTTCAGGAATCCGGTGCGGGAACGAGAGCACGAGCAGTCCGTCTCGCAGGTCGGCCTCGATGCGGTCCATCGCGATCGCAGGTGGAACCTCGAGCGTGACCTCGAAGCCGCCCTGCTCGATCTCGGTGCACAGCGGGCGCATCCCCTCTGCAGGGGTGCAAGGGACGGGGGTCGCCCGCAGGGCGAGCCTACGCCCTTCGTGCAGCAGCTCGACACCCTCAGCCGGTACTCCGGGCAGCTCGATGGTCAACTTGCTCACGTCGGCTCCACGCGCCAGGCGCATGACGGGCTGCCTCGTGGCAGCCTGCGCCACATCAAGTGCCGGGCTATCGGCCGCCATCTCATCGTTTCGCTTCATAGGGATCCTCCTGAGCTGTCCTCGTTACCACTGCCGATCGGGATGCGCCGCGGCCTGTCCGCCTCGGCGCGGGTCAACCGCACCTCGAGAACGCCATGCTCGAGCCTGGCCTCGACTCCCTGATCGGACCCCTCGGAGTTACCCGTGTTCGCGATGGGAAAAGGCATCCTGAAGCCGCGCTCGAAGCTCCGCGCGGAATCCGAATCCTCTTTCGGGGCGCCGACCTCCCCACGAACCCGGAGGGTGCGCCCCTCCAGACTCACCTGGACGTCATCGGGCCCAAAGCCCGGCAACTCGACCCTCACGAGGACACGACCCTCGTCCACATGGACGTTGGCCCGCGGACTTCCTGGACCAGCCGGAATCCCGATGGGGCCCGACAGCAATCCCTCGGCGCCGCGCGCCAGGGGCATGAGACCCAGCGGGTCCCAACGTTGAATTCGACTTTCGTTGAACCAGTTCATGGCTCACCTCCATTTGCATTGACTTTGACCGCCCACGGGAACACCCGCAGGACTCCCCTCTCCCATCGCAAGCTGCGTGCCAAGCCCCCGTATCAATGCCACAAAGCCTTATATCGTAGAGCTTTATGTAGACAGATCGAGCCTGGACAGGTCTCCGGCACGTCTTCGATTCGGCCGTTTTGGCACTACGGACTGCCTGTTTGGCATCCTGGCGAACAGCCGGCGAGAGCAGCGCCCCAACAGAAACCGAGCGAGCCCGGAGCCGGACCGGTCGATCAAACCCACACCGTGAGCGAGCCCAACCCGAACTGCTTCAACTGCCGCCACTTCTACCTGACGTGGAAGCCCGCCCACCCGCGTGGCTGCCGCGTGTACGGGTTCTTGTCCGCCGAGATCCCCTCGAGCGTGGTCCTGGAATCCTCGGGAGTTCCCTGCCAGCGCGCCGAAGCCCGAAATGCTAGCGGGTCGAACCGGTCGCGCCAAGATCGTCCGGTTGGCCAGCACCGACCTGGCTACTCATCTGGGATAGCCCGCCGGTGGACCGGCTGAGAGCGAAGACGGTGATGCGATTGGCGCTCGGTTCGCTGGCGTGAAGAAACTGTCCGGTCAGGTCCACCGAAAGTGATCCCAGCGCACTCCCCAGTGGAACCGGAGAGCCCGGCACGAGGAACAGAGCACCGGTGACGGGCGAGACCTCGTAGACCGAGATGTCCCCCGAGCCGCGATTGCCCACCAGTGCGTAACGCCCGGTGGGGTCCATGGCGATCGGCCCCGGGGCCAACCCGGTCGGCGTGGGCTGACCGATCGAACTCAGGTTGCCTGTCAGGTGGTCGATGTGGAAGACACCCACCGTGTTGGAGCCGCCATTGGTCACGCTGACAAAGCGACCGGACGGATGGACCGCCAGGCGCTGCGGATCGAGGCCGCCCGACGACACCGTCGGCACCGCGGTCGGCGCCAGCGCTCCGCTGAGCGGATCGATGCGGAAACTGCCAACGGTCCCGTCGCCGCGGTTGATCACGTAGACGAACTGCCCGGTCGGGTCCACCGCCAGCCAACCCGGAGTGGTCCCGGTCGCAATGGGCGCCGCGATGGGCGACAGGCCGCCGGTCGCGAGGTCGAGCGTAAACATCGAGAGACTGTCGTCGAGTCCGTTGGACACGTAGAGGTAACGCCGCGACGCGTCGAGCGCGGCGCCATGCGGCCCGGCGCCCACGGGCTGATCGCCCAGAGCCAGGGGCTCGCCCGTCTGCTCGTCGAGCTGCAGGCGAGTCACCGTCCCGGCGCCCTCATTCGCCACGAATGCCAGCCCGGCGTCCGCATGAATGGCAATCCCGCGTGGCTCTGCGCCAACTGCAGCCGGCAAGCCACTGACGCTCAGGGCGCCCGACTGCGGATCGATCGCGAAGCTCGCGACGCTCTCGCCGCTGCCATCGACCGCGTAGAGGAAGCGCGGTGAGAGCAGAACTCCACGCACGTCGCCAGCGATGGCCAGCGCGCCCGCACCCACCCGGGTGCGCTGACGTTGGCGCAACGCCGCGGCTCCATTGCCCTGCTCCAGGTCGAAGACCTGCAGCTCGGAACGCTGTGCACTCGTGATGTAGAGCAGGCTGCCCGAAGGATCGACAGCGATGCCGCTCGGCCGCCCGACGAGCGCGATCGACGACAGCTGGGTCAAAGCACCGGCGTCAATCCGAAACCTTGTCAGGCGACTGTTGCCCACCGAGACCGAGTACAGGTATTGACCGTCGGGTCGCACGACCAGCTGAACATCGCCCGATGCAGCGGCAACCGAGGTCATCGGGGTCAGTGCGCCCGAGCTCGAATCGATAGCGTGCGGCGTGACGCTGGAGCTGGTTCCGACGTAGAGGATACGACCCGATGGATCGACATCGATGCCTGTCGGAGTGTTGAGCAGCTGGACCGCGACGCCCGCAGAGAGTGCACCCGAAACGGGATCGATCTGGTAGGTCAGAACCTCATTGCCACCCGTATCGGTCACGAACAGGAATCGCCCCGATGGATCCACGGCGAGCCCGGTAGGCGCGCCGCCAGCCGGACTGACGGAGGCCTGCGTCAACGTACCCGCTGTCTGATTGATCGAGAACGCCGCAACCTCGTTCGCGCCACGACTCGCCACGAACAGAAAGTCTCCTGAGGGATGCATGCCGAGCGCGACAGGGTTCATGCCTACGTTGGTGTTGCCAAGCGGCTCCAAAGCGCCCGTGATCGGATCGATCCGGTAGCTCGACAGGTCGTGCGTACCACGGTTTGCAACGTGGACAAAGCGCGAGGCGTAATCGACAGCCACGGCGAAAGGCTCGTCGCCGGTCACCTCGTACTCGGCAAGCCGTAACCAATTCTCGGTCTCGTCGACCTGCAGCGAGCTGAGCGTGTCGTCATCCGTGCTCACGACGAAGGCAAAGCGCGACGCGACGCGTTGTGCGCGCTTCTGCACGCGCGCGGCCACGCTCTCCGACTCGTTGCCGGCCGCATCCATGGCCGTGACGATCAGGTCGAGAGCGCCATCCAGAAGCACGCTCAGATCGAAGCCCCCTATCGAGGTCTGTGCGGTCGTGAACTGAGCCGACTCGACGACGTTCAGGCCGTCCTCGAAACGCACCTGCGCGGTCTCCTGGCCATTGACGTTGCCGCCCCAGACGAGCTCCACCGTCACGGAGCCGACGTCGAACCCCGACACGGTATTCAGCGCACTCGTCAGCGTCGGCAACACCGAGGCCAGGTCGATGGCGGGCGCCTCGACATCCTTGATCGCAGCGCTGGCCAGGGAATCCACCTGATTGCCCACACCGTCGCGCAGGCGGATGGTCACGGAGATCGGTCCGTCCAGCAAGCTGCTCGCGTCGAGTCCAGCGAATGTGAGCGACCCGCCGCCCGGCGGCGCAGCCTGCTGCAGCGAGAGCAACGGCACACCCATGCCATCGTCGAGCAGAACGGAGACGAGTTCGTCGCCCAGGTAGGACGCCGGCAGGTCCACGGCGACGCTCACGTCGAACTGACTCGACGCATTGATCGTGTGCTCCGGGTTCGCAGCGTCCGCGGGAATGCTGGCCGAGAGCGGTACGGGCGGCGGAAGGGTGTCCTTCAAGGGCGACACTCCCGCGTAGGTCGCCGGGTTCTGACTGCCGTCGACGACCTCCACGCTCATCGCCAGCGTACCGTCGCCCAGGGCGGTCACGTTGAGAGCGCTGAACAGGAGCACTCCGCCGCCCGCCGGAGCGGCCAGGGTCGGCGTCAGGAACTCGGGACCCGAAGGAACCACAAGACGGACACGCACCTGCTCGGCGCCGTCGTAGGTCGCGGGCAGCTCGACCTCGATGCTGACTGCGCCCTGCGACCCGATATTGATCGTGTCCACGTCGTTGTCGGCCCCCGCCAGCACGTGGGCGCCGAGGGGAGCACCCGGCAATGTGGTGTCCTTGGTGAACGGGAATGGCCCGATCGGAAGCGTGTTCCCGGCGGCATCGCCTACTGCTCCCGTGAGCTGGATCGGACCGTCGTCAAGGGAGGTCGTGTCCACGGACCCGAAGATGAGGCTGGTTCCGCCTTCCGGAGCAGCTTCGAGCGGCAGATCGAGCGTGTTCACGCCATCCGACAGGGTCACGAGCACCGCATCACCTGCAGCGCTACCAACCGGGAACGCCAACTCGAAACGCACGGCTGCCGCGATGGCTGCGCTGATAACATTCAGGTCGTTGTCGGGCCCGGCCGGGATCAGCCCGTCATCCGGTCCGACGATCGAGCGGTCCAGCATGGCGCTGCCCACGAGGGCAGAGGACACGTTGCCGCTACCGTCGAGGGAGACCACCTGCAATGCGAGCGCGCCCTCGGCGAACCCGGTCAGGTCGAGGCCCGCGAATACGAGCTGCTCCGCAGCGGTCGGTGCGGCCCGGTTGCGAGAGATCTCCATGCCGGCTCCGATCACGCGTAGCCGCACGGAACGGTCCGGGTCGTCGCCCTGGCCGACCTGCACCCGGACGGTCACATTCGCATGGCTGACAGCGTTGACGAAGCCGCCGGGGTTGTTGGGCCCCATCGGCACCTCGACCGCGACCGGCACCGTCGGAAACTCCGTGTCCTTCGTGAGCACGAGCGGAGCGGCCGCGCGTCTGTTGCCGGCCGCATCGTGAATCTCCACCAGAGCTTCGACATCCCCGTCCAGCAGGCTCACCGCATCGAAAGGTCCGAAACTTGTGGTCGCCAGCCCGACCGGCGCAGTGCGCTCGACGTCGAACTCGGTAACTCCGTCGCTCATGCGCAACAGCAGCTGGTCGCCAACGCGCACATCGCTCAGGTCGACCTCGACCCGCACGCTGCCCATGGAGCTCGCGTTGATCACGTCCTGTTCGTTGCCCGGGCCGGGCAGCACGCGCGCATCGGTCACGCTGCCGAGCTCCGTATCCTTGAGGGCCGAGGAGCCCGCTGTCTCGGCATAGTTACCCGCGGCGTCCTCGACGATCAGGATCGATCCGAGTGCTCCGTCCGCCAGAAGGGAGAGATCCAGATCCGTGAAGAGCAAGGCGTTCTCGCCACCCAGCGGGTTGAGCACCGGCGTCATGATCTGCTGGTCCCCATCGAACACGATGGCCCGAGCGATGTCGGTGTCCAGGCTCGCATCGGGGAACAGCGCGCTCAAGACGGCCGCACCCACGCTGGCCTGGTTGACCACACCGGCGGCGTTCGAGTCGCCCGCTGCGAGGACCGTGAGAATAGGCGTGGCGAGCAGCGTGTCCTTGATCGCCGTATCCCCCTGGAAAGGAACCCGGTTGTTCGCGCGATCCACGACGACCCCTTCGATCGTCAGGACGCCGTCCAGCAGGGGCGACAGATCGGCGGGTGGAGTCAGGAATACTCCGGCCCCGAGAAGCCCCGCGAACGAGGACGCGCGTGTGGTCGCGCCGTCCGAGAACGTCAGAACGAGATCGTCGGCGACCGTCGAGTCGGGGCCAAACTCCACCTCGACACGCGCAGCGACGTGGTTGCGCAGGTTGATCGTGTTCGCCGGGACGGAGCCCGAGCCCGACCCGGGCTCCCGGAGCACGGCCACACTCACCGGCACGGACGGCGGAACGGTGTCCTTGAGGACAGGCGGGATCGGAAATATGGTCGTGCCGGCGGCATTCGACAGCGCGAGGATGAAGAGCAGATTGCCGTCGTCCAGTGACGTGACATCGATCGGGTCGAAGACCACGACCCCACCGCCCTGAATCCCCGCGTGGGAGACCGTGATCCGGTGATTACCCAGCTCCTCGCGAACGGTCAGGGTCAGGACATCCGAGGCTGTCGCCGCGGACGAGAGCGTCACGTTCACCTGCATCGCAGGCGCGGTCTCGATGTTGACCGTGCCCGGGGCAGCGGCCCCCGGGAGCACGGTGCCACTGACCGGACTCGTGGGCCCGGAGATGGGGACATCGGACCGGACACAGCTCGCCAGGAGGCAAAGGCAGCCGACAAGGGCGCGGATCAGGGCAGATTCAGGAACGACCATTGGATCGCGGGGCATGTGGGCCCCGGCGTGGGACTGAGCTCCAGACTGCCAGCGGAGATGCGGGCGGGAGCCTAATAGGTACTCCGAACGCGAGTGCCGCCCCGGGTCCGATTAAACCGAGACGGATGCAGCCCTGGCACGGGGGCCGATCTACCCGGATAGGATGCTGCATCCTGATGCCTACGGGCTCCGACGCACTATAGTGTTCGCGTGGTTGCCAGCACCCAGAGATCGCCCTGCCGAGCGCCCGAAGGGGAACCCCAGGGAGTCCGTCGTTCGAAGAGCACCCGCTGGCGGGTGGGCGTCCTGATCGGCGTGCACGTGCTCTTCGTGGCACACCTGGTCCACCTGAAGCTCACCGGCTCGACGGTCAGCCCGGTCGAACCGTCAGAAGCGATGGAGTACTCCAAGCACTCGGTCGTCAACGCAGGGCTGGTGTTCTTCGTCGTGGCGATCCTCGCGACGCTGGTCTTCGGGCGCTTCTTCTGCGGCTGGGGTTGCCACATGGTCGCGCTGCAGGACGCGGCGCGCGGGTTGCTGATGCGCATGGGTATTCGCCCCAAGCCCCTTCGCTCGCGCGTGCTCGCGTTTGTCCCGACCATCGCGTTCATCTACATGTTCCTCTGGCCAGCGTTCTACCGACTCTGGTCCGGCGACGACTTCCCCGAGAGTCAGTCGGCGTTCTTCACATCGGATTTCTGGCGCACTTTCCCGGGCCTCGTGGTCGCGCTGGCGACGCTCCTGGTCTGCGGCTTCGCAACCGTGTACTTCCTGGGATCGAAAGGGTTTTGCACCTACGCATGCCCCTACGGCGCCATCTTCAGCGGCGTCGACCGGATCGCACCGGGTCGCATCCGGGTCACCGATGCGTGCGAGGGTTGCGGGCACTGCACGGTGGCCTGCACCTCCAACATTCTCGTCCACAAGGAAGTCCACGACCACGGGATGGTGGTCGATCCGGGCTGCATGAAATGCATGGACTGCGTGAGCGTGTGCCCGACCGATGCCCTGTATTTCGGATTCGGTAAACCCGGGGCACTGTCCCACCCGTTGCACACACCGAAGAAGCGCAAACCGGCCTTCAAGTGGCACGAAGAGGCATTCCTTGCGATCGCCTTCATTGCCGCATTCGTGTCGTTTCGCGGTCTCTATCAGGCAATTCCGTTTCTGTTCTCGCTGGGCATCGCGGGCATCCTGGCCTGGTGCTCGCTGTGCGCCTGGCGCATGCTGCGGGCTCCCCGTGTACTGCTCCAGAACCTGCCCCTGAAGGATGCGGGAGCCTGGACCCACGCGGGTCGCGCCTTCGCACTCGGCTTCGTCGCGATCGGCCTGCTCTGGGCGCATTCGGGGTGGATCCAGTTCCATGACTGGCGCGCGGTTCACGCCATGGACGAACTGTCCGTAGCGCGCGATCGCTGGATGCGCCTCGAGCATGCGCCGCTGGATGACATGGAACGCTCACAGCTGGCTGCGCTCGAGCGGCACAACACTCCACTCTTGCGTTTCGGGCTGCGCACCACACCGGGAGGCGCGTACCGTGCGGCCTGGGAGCGCATGCTGAACAACGATCGCGCCGGGTACGCAAGCTGGATGGCACGCAGCGTCGAACTCGACACGCACGGCAGCAACCTCGCGCGCGAGTATGCTGGATTCCTGAATGCGGATGGCCAGCTAGATGCATCCGAGGCGACCTACCGGAGCGCTCTCGACCGCAACCCGGATCAGGCCCGCACCGCCGTCGAATTTTCGCAGTTCCTGGCGCAACGGCGCGGTGATCTGCAGGGTGCGCGCGACGTGCTGGACGCGGCTGTCCAGGAGCACCCACTCGACGCATCCCTGCACGACGGGCTGGCGATCCTGGCCGCGGCGGCGGGTGATGCGCCCGGCGCGCTGGCGTCGTTCCGGAGGGCAGTGGAACTCAGACCGCTCCACTTCGAGTACCGCAACAAGCTGGTGCAGCTGCTGTTCGCCACGGGCGACGTGCCCGCGGCCCTGGCCGCATTGCGCACCGGCGTGAAGCTGCGCCCCGATGGCACCCAGGAGCGCCTGGCCCTGGCCATGGGCCTGCTCGCCGCCGGAGACCTGGAGCAGGGCGAGGCGACGCTGCGGGCCACGATCGGACTCGATCCGGGACAGGCCAGCGTGGCGATGGGCACCCTGAGCGAGCTCCTGCAACAGACGGGGCGCGAGGACGAAGCGCGGGAGTGGGCCGAACGGGCCCGCGAGGCTGGCGACGGGCCAGCCCCGGTCAGGCAATAATCGGCCCGCGACACGGGTTGTACACAGAGGTCCGGGGGCTACGTCCGCCCCCCCACCAGAGGCGCCGGAGCCCCCTTAGAACGCCAGCGGGGTACAGTTGAGTGCCGGGTGCCCGTAAAAGGGCGCGGGCGGACTGAAACTCGCTGGAACATATCGGTAGGCCTAATTCGTCAGAAGGACACCCCGCGGCGCACGGTCTCCATCTATTATTGACGGGCCAGGCGCTGGGCCACCTAGGGGGTGGCCTGATCATCCCCCAGGGCGCCATCCCGCCCCTCGTTCACTAGCCCTCAGCTCAGAATCCACATATGAAGCTTAAACGCATCTGTCTTCTCTCCGTCGTCTCAAGTGCCCTCCTGGGCACGTTTGCAACCGCCCAGGACTTCGACGCCTCAATCATCGGCGACCCGTTCTACGAAGGTCAGTCCGGCGGGATCTCAGCCTGGTCCATGAGGACCACCTCCTGCAACGTCGGCAACGTCGTGGTCCAGTGGAACGACGGCGCGGGCAACGCCCCCGTCATCGCGACGAGCATGTACAGGGTCGCCAACGGACGCTTCGAGCACCTCGGCTCCGGATGGTTGAAGTACAGCTTCTGCGCCGTCAACGAGGGTTCCTGCGGATCCTGCCAGGGCACGGACTGCAACACGCTCGGCGTCGGATGTGCGGACACGTACGGTTCGAGCCTCAACGACGGCGCCAACGGCGGCGGCGGCAAGTGGCAGATTCCCCCGACCACCGGCGGCTGGGTCTTCCCCGGCCCGCGCGTCACGTCCTCGGGACCGCTTCCCCTTCGCGGTCGGATCAACACCGAGATCGCTCTCGTCACCGAGGCAGGCGCCACGGTCATCATGGAGGCTCACTACATCAGCGAGCACGACCAGATGGCGGGCAACGCGCGTAACAACGCGAGCTGGCGGTACGCCAACGTGAACTCGGCCACGAGCATGAGCAACAACGGTGGCACCCGCCGCGGTGACCCGGCCATCTTCGCGTGGCAGGACATCGACCCGGACGTCACCATCGAAGAAGTCGTCGTGCTGAACGAAGGCGCCATCGGCGTCCACGGCTACCACTTCCTGGGCTACAACGCCACGCAGATCGATGCCACCCACTGGCGCTACGAGTACGCGGTCACGAACTTCAACTCGGATCGCGGCATGGGCGCGTTCGAGATTCCGCTCGGCTGTGACATCGCACCGGATATCACGGACCTTTACTACTACAAGGCCGATCACCACAGCGGCGACGCCCGCAACAACCTCGACTGGAACGTGAC
>JBLHKW010000100.1:0-19866 GCA_047618565.1 Planctomycetota bacterium | reverse complement strand
TTCGTGGTTCCCGAGCCCCCGGACGAGAACGCGCCCGAGGTGTCCGAAGGCGACAGTGACGATGGCGACTCCGAGAAGGACTCTGAGAAGGCCGAGGGCGACGACGCCAAGAGCTCAGACGACGCCACGAGCGACGACGCCACGAGCGACGACGCCACGAGCGACGACGCCACGAGCGACGACGCCAAGGGCTCGGACGAGGCCAAGGGCTCGGACGAGGCCAAGAAAGCGGAAGGCGCGGACAAGTCCGAGCCGGTAGCAGCCAAGGCCGAAGAGGCCCCGGCCGCCGCAGAAACAGCAACCGAGACCGCCACGGACGACGGATCCAAGGAGAACTGACATGGCACGTAGAGCACCCAGAATCATCGCCAGTAAGAACTGCGACGATCCGATCATCGATTACAAGAACCTCGAGTACCTCGGCAAGTTCTTGACCCCTCAGGGCGCGATCCTTTCGCGGCGCCGCACAGGTTTCTGTGCGCAGTGCCAGCGACAGCTCAAGAAGGCGATCAAACGCTCCCGTCACCTGGCCCTTGTCCCCTTCGTGGGTTGATGTCGGAGACTCAACGATGAAATCGCTAGAACTTCTACTGCGCGAACATGTGAAAGACCTCGGGCGCTGCGGCGACGTGGTCCGTGTCGCTCCCGGCTTCGCGCGCAACTACTTGCTTCCCCGTAACCTCGCCGTCGCGACGACACCTGAGAACCTCAAGGTCGTCGCCCGTCGCAAGGCACGCCTCGAGGTCCAGGAGGCACTCGACGCCAAGGAGGCCGGCGAGCGCGCCGCGGCTCTCGGGAAGGTCGAGCTGAAGACGACCGAGAAGACGGACGCCAAGGGCCGTCTCTACGGGTCGGTCAGCGCCGCGCGTATCGCCGAACTGCTCTCGGATGCCGGCTACACGGTCGATGTCAAGGACATCCGTTTGGAGTCGCCCATCAAGCAGGCCGGCGAGCACATCGTCCCGCTGCACATCGCGGGCGATCTCATGACCGAAATCAAGGTCCAGGTCGAGGGCACTGCCGTCGCTTCCTGAACCTCTGACCTCTGATCGCCACACGGGCCGGGTTTCGCTCCCGTTTGCTCCTTGTTTCAAGGGGGGCAGGCGGAGGGAAACCCGGCCCGCTTGTTTCGCCAGCAGCACTGGCGAGTTATGCTCCGCGCCACTTCGAGGTGAACATCGTGGAGCATGATCTAAAAAATGCCGGCGGACGCGTTCCGCCCCACGATGACGGCGCGGAAAAGTCCGTCATCGGTGCCATCCTGGCCGACCCCGCGCGGGTGCCGGATGTGGCTGAATCCCTGCGTGCAGAGGACTTCTACAACAAGCGCCATCAGATCGTCTACGAGACGATCATGGAGCTGACCGAGCGCAACGTGCTGGTCGATCTGCTCAGCATCTCTGGCGCCTTGAAGGCTGCCGGGACGCTCGGCGACGTGGGCGGCAATGCCTATCTGGCACAGCTCTCGGCGGTGGTCAGTTCCGCGGCCCACATGACGCACCACGTCAACCTCGTGGTCCAGACGTCGATCCTTCGGCGCCTGATCCACGAGTCGGTCGAGACGATCGACGAGGCCTACGCGACGCCGCCGGATACGGAGAGTGTGGGCGAGCTGCTCGACAACTCTGAGTTCCGGGTCTTCAAGATCAGCGAGAACCGGGATCGTGGGGGCGCCGTGTCCATCTCGTCGATCGTTGACGAGACCTTCAAGCGCTTCGACGCGCGCGGCGACAAGGCCCAGATATCGGGCATCCCGTCCGGCTTCTACGAGCTCGACGACATGCTCGGCGGATTCAACGAGGGCGAGCTGATCGTCATCGCGGCGCGTCCCTCGATGGGCAAGACGGCCTTCGTGCTGAACCTCATGGACCACGCGGCCACGCACCGGCCGGAGGGGGCCGAGACCGAACCGTCCGTGCTGTTCTTCAGCCTTGAGATGGGACGCATGGCCATCGTGCAGCGCATGCTTTGCGCACGTGCCCGCGTCGACGCCCACAAGCTGCGCACCGGACGGATTCCGAACGAGGACTACTCGGAGCTGGTGCGCGCTGCGGGTGAGCTCCAGTCGGCGCGCCTCTTCATCGATGATTCGCCCGGTCTGTCGGTGATGGCCCTGCGCAGTCGGGCGCGGCGCGTCAAGGCACAGTACGGGCTCGACATGATCGTGATCGACTACCTGCAGCTCATGACGGCACCGCGTGCGGAGAGTCGCCAGCAGGAAATCAGTACCATCTCGCGTTCCTTGAAGGAGCTGGGGCGCGAGCTCGAGGTGCCTGTGGTGGCCCTGTCCCAGCTCTCGCGCGCGGTCGAGAACCGCGAACAGAAGCGACCGCAGCTCTCGGACCTGCGGGAGTCGGGTGCGATCGAGCAGGACGCTGACGTCGTGCTCATGCTGTTCCGCGAGGAATATTACGAGCAGACGCCCGAAAACCAGAACAAGGCCGAGATCATCTGCGCCAAGCAGCGGAACGGTCCGACCGGAGCAGTGACGCTGCGCTTCTTTGGCAACCACCTGCGCTTCGAGAACCCCGAACCGTCCCTCGCCGAGCCGATCCTGCCCTAGCAGGTCCCGTATGACAGTGATCCGGCCCCAAGGCAGCATCCACCGCTTCTGTGCGGCGCCTGAGAGTCACATCGAATCCACCGATTCGCGTGCGCTTCGGGACCCCCATCAGAAGCGCATACTGCCACGCTTGCATCCGGAGCGTCTGATTCGCGGCCCGCGCCTGCCGCACGTGAACTCGCGTACTGCGCGCCGCAGTTCGATGGGTCTGCTGACGAGCGTGCTGTGCGCGTTCGTGCTTCTGGCGGGAGACGTTCGGGCTCAGGAGCCGATCGACCCCGCGCTCGGTCTGACGGAGCCGCCCGTGACCCTGGGCGAGGATCTCATCCAGAGCATCCGGGTCGAGGGGCTGCGCTACCACAGCGAGGAGAGCGTGATCGCCCTGATAGGGCAGAGGGTCGGCACGCCCGTGGACTACATCGCCCTGACCGAGGGCATCCGTGGTCTGTGGAGCGCGCAGAAGGTGATCGCGGAGGTGTTGCGCACGCCCGTGGCCGGCGGGATCGAACTGGTCGTGCACATCCTGCGCGAGATGCCGGTCGACGTCGAGCCGCGCTTCATCGGCAACGAGAAGATCAAGACCAAGCGCCTGCTCGAATGGGCAGAACTCGAGGGGCGCGCAGAGTTGTTTCTGCACCGTGCAGAGCGAGTGCGCGTGCGCTTGATCGAAGGGTACAAGCGCGCTGGATTCCACTTCGTCGAGATCGACGTGATCTCTCACGGACTCGAAGCCCAGGCGCCTGGCGCCTCCGAGATCCCCGATGTCATCTTCGAGATCCGGGAGGGCCCCAAGGTACGCGTCACCAGCGTGCGGGTCCGCGGAAACGACTCGCTGAAGAATACGGGCTGGGGCTTCTGGCGTGGCGGCCTGTTCAGCCTGGCGAGCAACGAGACCAAGGGGCGCGGGCTCTTTCGATGGTGGGGCAGTGTCTTCGTCGAGGAGGACCTGGACGCGGACCTGATCGCCATGCGCCAGGTCTATCGGGATCGCGGCTGGCTCGACGCCAAGGTCGAGGTCGACCGCATCGACTTCACCAATGACCGCGATCGGGCCAAGGTTCATTTCATCGTCGACGAGGGGCCGCTGTACACGGTCGAGGGTGTGCGCATCGAGGGGGTGGAGCGCGTCGTGGAAAACGGGCAGGAGCGGGAGGTCGAGACGGACCTGTTGTTCCCTGAGGCGGAGCTGCTGGCCCTGCTTTCGCTGAAGCCCGGCCTGCCCTTCGAGCGCGTGCGTATGCAGCTCGACGCGCGCGCGCTGCGCTCCTACTACGGCGCGCGCGGCTACCTGGACAACCGGCACTTTGGCAATCCGCGCAGCGCCAACGGCTGGATCCTGCTCGAGCCTGACCTGATCGAGGATGTCGAGAATCACAGCGTCCTGGTGGTTTACCGCCTGGCCCAGGGCCAGCAGCGCACGATCCGCGAGGTGCGCCTACGCGGCAACCTGCACACGCGCGACCGGGTTCTGCGGCGCGAGAGCAGTGTTATTCCGGGCGAGGTCGCCAACGTCACGGAGATCGACAAGACGCTCAATCGCATCACCAGTACGGGGTTCTTCTCGGATCGTCAGGACCTGGCCCATCGCGACCCGGGATACGTCTTCGTCGAGACGGAGGATCCCAAGGAGGTCGATGTGGAGTACCAGGTCAACGAGGGCCGGGTGGTCGACTTCAGCCTCTCCGGCGGTGTGGCCAGTGACAACGGACTGGTGGGCGTTCTGTCCCTGGGGATGCGCAACTTCCAGGCATCGAACACGCCCAGGTCCTTCGGTTCGACCTTCAGCGAGATCTACCGCAAGGAAGCGTTCCACGGCAACGGCGAGTCGTTCAACATCGACCTCGCTCCAGGTACCGAGATCAGCTTCTGGCGCATGCGCTACACCCATCCTGACCTGCTGGGGACGCACTTCGACCGCTGGACCTTCGAGATCGAGGGCCTGCAGCGCGTGCGTCGCTTCCGCACCCACGATCAGGATACGGAGCGCGTCGGCTTCCAGTTCGCGCGGCTCTTCGGTCACAACCTGCGGGTCACGGCTGGCCCCGTCTGGCAGACCTACGACCTCTCGGACTTCCAGGAGGGTGAGCTGCCCACGACGCTGACGGACTCGGACGAGCCCTCGACATTCCATGGGTTCACGGTGGGCGTTCGCCATCGCGAGCTCGACAACCGCCTGGTGCCGTCCACGGGCCATATGGTCAACTGGACGAACACCTACTACGGTGGCGTCTTCGGCGGCGACGAGGACACCTTTAAGAGCGAGGTTATCTTCGACGGCTACGTGCCCCTGGGCGATGTGGAAGGCGGCGCGCGACCCGGCTTCTACATGGGGCTCGGCGTGGGCGTCGCTCACCCGTTTGGCGACACCGACTCGGTTCACTACGGCGAGCGTTTCTTCCTGGGCGGCTCGACGACTCTGCGCGGCTTCAACTTCCGAGGCGTCGGCCCGAACACGAATGCGGTTCCGATCGGCGGCGAGACCTACGCGCGAGCGACCCTCGAGTATCGGCACCCCCTGTACACGACTCCGGTGCCAGGCACTTCCCGTCGGCGGGAGCTGATCCGCGGCTTTGCCTTCATCGACGCCGGCGTCCTGGACCCCGAGAGCTTCGAGCTCGATCTGGACCAGGCTCGCAGCTCCATCGGCTTCGGCTTCGGCCTCACCCAGCCGCTGCCCCTGACCTTCAACTTCGGCTTCCCCATCCAGGAAGGCGAGGGGGACGACCGCGAGACCTTCTCCTTCCGCCTCAGCTTCCGCTAGCAGGCCCTGAATTCCACCACGGCCTGTGCTGGAGAGCCAGCCGACGGGGCTGCGGCTGTGGGCGGTTGACAGGGTCGAGGTCGTGGGCTACACATGGGCCCCTTGAGGTCCCCGGCGAGTCTGCTGTGGACCCCCGAGTCCGGCTGTCCGCACCGTAGGACGCCAAAAGAGTCCCCGATGGGCCTCCCCTGATGACCTCGTCAACCTTATCCGAGCTTGCGCAGCTTCTGGACGCAGTCCTTGTGGGCGATGGAAATCGGGTCGTTTGCGGCGCAGCGCCCTTACTGGAGGCCACCTCTGACGAGGTCAGCTTCCTCGCTGATCCGCGTTACCGCAAGGAACTCGAGATCACCCAGGCCGCGGCGGTGGTCATCGGCGACGAGCTTGCCGCTGGATTCGAACGCGAGGGCCTGGCGTTGCTAGTCTGCAAGGACCCGGGGCAGGCCTTCTCGGCGGTGGTCGAGGCCTTCGCGCGGAGCGCGCCTCCCATCCCCGCTGGGATCCACCCGAGCGCCGTGGTGGATGCCGGCGCCGAGCTTGGAGAGGGTGTGTGCATCGGCCCGCTCAGCGTCGTCGGCGAAGGCGCTCAGCTCGGGGACGGCGTGGTGCTGCACCCGAACGTGACCGTGGGTGCCGGGGTTCAGATCGGAGCCGGGACCGTTCTTCATGCGGGCGTCGTGTTGTACCCGTTCGTGACGGTGGGCAAGCATTGCGTGCTTCACAGCAATACGGTGGTCGGCTCCGACGGCCTGGGCTTCGACATGCGCGACGGTGCCTGGCACAAGGTCCCCCAGGGCGGCAGCGTCGAGATCGCCGATGACGTCGAGCTCGGAGCGTGCGTGGCGATCGACCGCGCGCGCACCGGGGCCACGCGCATCGGCAAAGGCGCGAAGCTCGATAACATGGTGCATGTGGCTCACAACGTACAGATCGGCGCGCACTCACTACTCGCCGCGCAGGTCGGAATTGCCGGTTCGGCGCGCCTGGGCACGCATGTGGTCCTGGGCGGGCAGTCGGGCGTCACCGGCCATGTGGAGCTGGGCGACGGCGTCGGTGTCGGGGCCAAGTCTGGAGTCATGTCCTCGGTCGACCCGGGTGTGCAGGTGGCGGGTTTCCCGGCATGGCCCCTGCAGGACGAATTGCGTCAGGTGACCTTCACGCGTCGATTGAGGGACCTGTTCCGGACCGTGAAAAACCTGCAGGAGCGCATCGATCAGCTCGAGGGCGGGGACTCGTGAGTCGCAAGCAACGCACCCTGCGCACCCCGGTCGAGTTTTCGGGCGTCGGCCTGCACAGCGGCGAGACCATCAAGGCGCGCATCCTGCCGGCGGCCCAGGGCAAGGGCATCGAGTTCGTGCGCACGGACCTCACGGATGCGCCCAGCATTCCGGCCCTGATCGCCTACCACTCGCCGATGGACCGCCGCACCCGGCTGGTGCGCGATGGCGCCCACGTCGAGACGGTCGAACACTTTCTGGCTGCGTGCGCCGCGTCTCGGATCGACAACCTGCGCGTCGAGCTGAACGGGCCGGAATTCCCAGGCCTGGATGGCAGCGCCCTACCCTTCCTTGAATTCTTCAGCCAGGCCGGGACCGTCGAGCAGCGCGAGGAGGCCAAGGTCTTCCGGCTCGACCAGCCCGTCTACGTGCGTGACGGGGACGCCACCCTGGTGGCGCTGCCCAACAAGACCGACAGTCTGGTCCTGCAGTACGTGGCCTTCTTCGATGAGCCCGGGGTCCAGAGCGGGGCCTTCCAGGTCGAGTTGACGCCCGAGTCCTTCGAGCGCGATATCGCTCCGGCGCGAACGTTCTGCCTGGCCTCCGAGGTCGAGTACTTGGTCGCCCAGGGTTTCGGCAAGGGCGCCACCAAGGAGAACACGGTCGTGCTCGGGGACCCCGAGACGAAGTTCCGCATGCCGGACGAGCCGGTGCGCCACAAGCTGCTGGACCTCGTGGGGGACCTGCGCCTGCTGGGCGCGGACCTCAACGCGCACATCATCGCCAACCGGACCGGGCATAAGAGCAACGCGGACCTCGTCCGCAAGCTCCTGGACCTCATGCAGGCCCAGGAGACCGGTGGGCTGGTTCAGCGCGAGTCGGCTCTGGATATCCGCGAGATCGTGCGCATGTTGCCGCACCGCTACCCCTTCCTGATGATCGATCGCGTGATCGAGGTCGAGGGGTATCGGCGGGCGGTCGCGATCAAGAACGTGACGATCAACGAGCCCTACTTTCAGGGCCACTTCCCGGAGATGCCGATCATGCCGGGCGTTCTGCAACTCGAGGCCATGGCCCAGCTGGCCGGGATGCTGCTCCTGCGCAAGCTCGAGCACACGGGCAAGCTGGCCGTGCTTTGGTCGATCGACAAGGTCAAGCTGCGTGGAGCGGTGACCCCCGGCGATCAATTGCGGCTCGAAGTCGAAACCATCCGTACCAAGGGCAAGACCGCCCAGGTGCGCGCATCTGGCTCGGTGGCCGGGAACCGTGTTTGCGAAGCTATCCTGATGTTCACCATGATCGAGGCCTGACGAGGAAGGAAGCATGTCGACCCTTATTCATCCGACTGCAGTGATCAGCCCCGGCGCCGAGCTGGGTGTCGATGTCCAGATCGGGCCCTACACCGTGGTGGGGCCGGCGGTGACCATCGGCGACCGGACACGCGTCGGGCCCCAGGTGGTGATCGACGGCGTGACCAGCCTGGGCACGGACAACATCATCGTCGGCCAGGCCAATCTCGGCGGCGCTCCACAGGACTTCTCGTACCAGGGCGAGCCGACGCAGCTGACGATCGGGGACGGCAACACCATCCGCGAGTTCGTCACGATCAACCGCGGCACGATCAAGGGCGGTGGCCTCACGAGCCTTGGCAGCCATTGCCTACTTATGGCTTGTAGCCATGTGGCGCATGACTGCGAGCTGGAGGATCATGTGATCCTCGGAAACAACGTCATGCTGGCCGGGCATGTGCTCGTTGAGCATCACGCCAACCTGAGCGGTGGCTCGGGTGCGCACCACTTCTGCACGGTCGGCCGCTACGCGTACGTGGGCGCCATGACGCGCATGCTGCGCGACGCTCCGCCGTTCATGATCGTGGAGGGCCACGCCTCGCGCGTGCGCGGCGTCAACATCATCGGTTTGCAGCGCGATGGGATGAAGGCCGAGGACATCGACCAGTTGCGCCAGATCTTCAAGCGCATCTTCCGTTCCGGGGATCCGCGCCGGCGCGTGCTCGACGAGCTGGGCGAGATGCCCGACCGTAGCGAGCCCGTGAGCCACCTGATCGACTCGATGCGGCGCACTGAGATCGGCCTCAAGGGGCGCTATCGGGAGACCCTGCGCGAGGAATTCACGCGCATGGGCGTGGCGCGCATCCTCGAGAACTCGGAGGCCGAGTGATGGCCGAGCGGCAGCTGAAGGTGGCCGTGGTCGGGGTCGGACATCTGGGCCGCATCCACGCGAAGATCTACGCCGAGAACGAGCGCGCCGAGCTCGGCTATGTGGTGGATATCGACGGTGACCTGGCCCAGGCGGCGGCGCGCGAGCACGGCGCCCAGGCCCTGTCCGATCCGCGCGAGTTGCCGGACGACGTCGATGCGGTCAGCGTGGTCGTGCCGACCGTGCACCACGCCAGTGTCGCGATTCCGCTGCTCGAGCGCGGAATCCCGCTGCTGATCGAGAAGCCCCTGGCCGGCAATCTCGACGATGCGGACCGCATCTTGGCGGCCGCCAGGGCCTCCGGGACAAAGGTCGCCGTGGGCCACGTCGAGCGCTTTCAGCCGGGCGTCCGTCGCCTGCGCGAGATGGATCTGCAGCCGCGTTTCATCGAGTGTCACCGCCTGGCGCCCTTCCAGATGCGCGCGGTCGACGTGGGCGTGGTGCACGACCTCATGATCCACGACCTGGACCTGATCCTGCACCTCGTGGATTCGCCCGTCGCTTCCATCGATGTCGCCGGTGGCGCCATCCTGACGGATTCCGAGGACGTCGTGTCGGTGCGCCTGGTGTTCGAGAACGGCGCGCGCGCCAACGTCACCGCCAGCCGTGCCTCGCTCAAGCCCATGCGCCGCTTCCGGATGTTCTCGGGTGAGGGCTACGTCAGCCTGGACCTGCACGAGAACCACGGGCTGGTCGTGCGCAAGGGCCCGAACTGGGATGCCCAGAAGGCCAAGCTCGCCGGTCTGGATCCCGCGCGCCTGGGCGGCGCACCCAGTCTCGACTGGATGACGAGTGGCATGGTCGAGGTGACCCAGCTCGAGCTGGCCAGTGAGCAACGGCCCCTGCAGGCCGAGCTGGAATCCTTCCTGAAGGCCGTCCAGGAAGATGTAGAACCTGAAGTCACCGGAGCGGACGGCCGCCGCGCACTCGAGCTGGCGGACCGTGTCACGGCCGCCCTCGCCGATCAGACCTGGTAACCGGAGTCGCTGGATGAAGCTTCGCCCCGTGGATTCGAGCGTGTCCTTCCCCAAGCTGGAGGTCGCGCGGCTCGACGTCTGGGAACGCGAGAAGATCTTCGAGCGCAGTGTCTCGGAGCGCAGCCCGGAGAAGCTCTTCACCTTCTACGACGGCCCGCCGTTCGCGACGGGATTGCCGCACTACGGGCACTTCGTCGCCAGCATCATCAAGGACATCATCCCGCGCTACTGGTCGATGCAGGGCTACCGCGTCGAGCGCCGCTGGGGCTGGGATTGCCACGGTCTGCCGGTGGAGAACGAGGCCCAGAAGATGCTGGGGCTCAAGGACAAGCGCGACGTGGACGCGTACGGCATCGAGGGCTTCAACGCGGCCTGTCGCAGCATCGTCCTGCGCTTCACCAGTGAGTGGGAGACGGTCATCCGGCGCCTCGGTCGCTGGATCGACTTCGAAAACGGCTACCGCACCATGGACGGCGACTTCATGGAGTCGGTCTGGTGGGTCTTCAATCAGCTCTGGCAGAAGGGGCTGATCTACGAGGGCTACCGCGTGCAGCCCATCTCGCCCGCGCTGGGCACGCCCTTGTCGAACTTCGAGGTCGCGCAGGGGCCACAGGAGAAGGACCCAGTCTCCAAGAAGGAAGGCCACAAGCGGCGCCAGGACCCGAGCCTGACCGTGCGCTTTCGGCTCGAGGACGAGGACGCGAACCTGTGGGCCTGGACCACGACGCCGTGGACCTTGCCCAGCAACCTGGCGCTGGCCGTGAATCCGGCCGTCGAGTACGCGAAGGTACGCGTGGTCGAGACGGGCGAGGTGGCCTATGCCCATCTCGGGCGTCTGCGCGGCTACCAGGAGCGCGGGCGTATCGGCGAGATCGAGGTGCTCGAGACCCTGCTGGGGGAGAAGCTCCTCGGTCGGCCCTACGAGCCGCTGTTCCCGTATTTCGAGCAATACCGGCTCAAGGACGATGGTTCACGCTGGGCCTTCAAGGTCGTGGCGGCGGACTACGTGGGCACGGATGCGGGCACGGGAATCGTTCACCAGGCCCCCGCGTTCGGCGAGGACGACTACGCGACCGGTAAGCGCGAGGGTCTGCCGCTCGTCAACCCGCTCGATCTGTCGGGCATCTTCGACGAGACGGTCCCCGACTTCGCGGGCCAGTTCGTCAAGGACGCCGACAAGCCCATCACCGCGCATCTCAAGGCCGCATCGAAGCTCGTGGACCAGGACGTCATCGTTCACGCCACGCCGCACTGCTATCGCACGGGCGTGCCGCTCATCTACATGGCCATCTCGACCTGGTTCATGCGCGTCGAAGGCGCGCGCGAGGACCTGGTGGCCAACAACAAGCAGGTGCGCTGGGTGCCGGAATACGTGGGCAAGGGCCGTTTCGGGAACTGGCTCGAGAGTGCCCGCGACTGGAACCTGTCCCGAAACCGGTCCTGGGGCACGCCCCTGCCAGTCTGGCGCTGCGAGGAGGACCCGGACGAGTTCGTGTGCGTCGGTTCCCGCGCGGAGCTCGAGCAGCTGGCCGGTCTCGAGCCCGGTTCGATCGAGGACCTGCACCGCGACCACATCGACGGGATCACGTTCCCCTCGAAGAACACGCCGGGCGGCACGATGCGCCGCATCGAGGAGGTCCTGGACTGCTGGTTCGAGTCCGGATCGATGCCCTACGCCCAGCAGCACTACCCCTTCGAGAACAGGGAGCGCTGCGAGCAGGGCTTCCCGGCCGACTTCATCGCCGAGGGCCTCGATCAGACGCGCGGCTGGTTCTACACGCTGTCCGTGCTCTCGAACGCGCTCTTCGGGAAGCCCGCGTTCAAGAACGTGATCGTCAACGGCATCGTTCTGGCCGAGGACGGCGAGAAGATGTCGAAGAGCAAGCAGAACTTCCCCGACCCGACCCTGGTGCTCGATCGCTTCGGCTCGGATGCCCTGCGCCTCTACCTGATCCACTCGCCCGTGGTGCAGGGCCGCGATCTGCGCTTTGCAGAAGCGGGCGTCGAGGAGAAGATCCGCTCCGTCCTCCTTCCGCTCTGGAACGCTTACTCGTTCCTGACCCGCTACGCTGCCATCGACGGCTGGGAGCCCGACAGCGTCGGGCCCGACCCGGCGGTCAACGAGCTCGACGGTTGGGTGCTCTCCCGGACGCAATCCCTGGTGGCCAGCGTGCAGGAGCGCATGGCCGCCTACGAGCTCTTCCGCGTCGTTCCCGCGCTGCTGGACTTCATCGACGAGCTGACGAACTGGTACATCCGTCGCAGCCGGCGCCGCTTCTGGAAGCAGGGTGGGGTCGAGCAGGCGGATCTGGACAAGCTCAACGCCTACCGCACGCTGAACGAGGTCCTGGCGACGCTCAGCCGCGTCCTGGCGCCTTTCCTGCCCTTCGTCTCGGAGGAGATCTACGAGAACCTGACGGGCGGCACGCGCTGCGACAGCGTCCACCTGGACACCTATCCCGAGGCCCAGCGCGACCTGATCGACGAGCCGCTCGAGCATCGCATGCGCCTGGCGCGCACCGCGGTCGGGCTCGGTCGCGGCCTGCGTGCGAAGCACAACATGCGCGTGCGCCAGCCCCTGGCTCGCATGACCCTCGTGGGTCAGGGGGAGCAGGACTGTGAGGCCCTGGAGCGGGCCGCGGAGCTGATCGCCGACGAGCTGAACATCAAGCACATCGTCGTCTCGTCCGACGAGACCGAGTTCGTGCGCTACACGGCGCGTCCCAACCTCAAGCTGCTGGGGCCGAAGTACGGCAAGCAGCTGGGTTCGATCCGCGCGGAGGTCGAGGGCCTCGAGAGCGCCGCCCTGGCCCGTGTCCTGGCGGGCGAGAGCGTCGCCAGTACTCGCGTCGAGGGCCTGGTCTTCGACAGCCAGAGCTTGCTCGTGGACCGCAAATCCCTCGAGGGCACTGTGGTGGACACTGCCGACGGTGTCACGGTTGCCCTGGACCTGGAGCTGACGGACGCCCTGAGGGCCGAGGGACTGGCGCGCGAGGTGATCAATCGCGTTCAGAACCAGCGCAAGGACGAGGGTCTCGATCTCGATGACCGTATCCAGCTCGATATCGAGGCCGACGGGGCCCTGGCGCAGGCGATCAAGGTCCACTGGGCGTTGATCTCGGCCGAGGTGCTGGGCCAGGAGGCCTGTAGCGACCTGCAGGCGCTCCCCGATGGGGGCTGCGAGTACGAGATCGAGGGCCACGCGGCCCGCATCTGGCTCAAGCGGCGCTCGTAGGCGCTGTCCGCGCCCCCTATCCGGGGCGCGACGCCGAGGATAGGGGAACCCATTGTGGGCCCGCGCGGTGGGTGCTAGCTTCGTACCCGGGTACACCCTGGCGATGCAGGTGACCTCTCCATGTTCCCTGAGCCTAAGAAACGTCACTGGGCCCTGTTCGATGGCGCGACAGAATCGCGTCTTGTTGTGGCCCACCTGGAACTATCGGTTCCGGGTTCTTGAGAGCACGGCGTCGCTGGGGATCCCATCCGCAAATGTACGGTCGCCCGAGGGGCGGTAAGCCCGAGGGGGCCGACCGCATCAGGGAGGGCGACCGAGAGCTGTTCGACACACACCGGGGCAACGAGCGCGGCCAGACGCGCATGACAACGAGGTTCTAATGGCTGTTTTGAGGGGAATTCTGCTCTTCGCGTTCTTTGGTGGACTGGTCTGGTTCGCCATCTCGCAGGGCATGCAGCAAGATGCAGGGATGCCGCAGGCGCGCGCCGAATGGGTTGATGGCGACGTCGCGCCGCCCGGGGGCGACGATCCGTACGTGATCGACACGACGCCGATCGATCACGGCGAGGGCTCCAATGGCGATAGCCGGACGGAGGACGCTGAGGCCTTCGCCGAGGAGGAGTTCGCCGAGGAGGAGTTCGTGCCGGCCACCCCGGTCGAGACCGACGATCGGCCGGACTGGCTCATGATGGAGCCCGAATCCGAACCGGCCGTGGCGGCCGAAGAGCCCGCCAGGCAGCCGGAGCGCAGCCTGGAACTTCAGCGGCCAGCCGCTGCGGGCGGGGCCCCAGGCCAGCTCGCTGCGCCACGATCGCCATCGAGCGAACTGGCGAATCTCGTGCTTTCGGCGGTGGTATCCGGCGATCCGCAACGATTGAACACCTATCTCGGCGCGGGCGGCAAGGTGACCGAGGGCGAGCGCCTGCTGGTGTCCACGTTCTGGTCGGCCGTGACCGGAAACGTTGATCAGGCGCGAACCTGGCTGAAGGACATGGGGGTTGGCGATGGCGTGACTCGCGCCCAGCTGGACCTGGTCGAGGCCGCGATAGACGCTGAACGGGTGCGAACCATGGAGGCTGGCTTCGGCGCGGCGGATCCGCTCGCCTTCGCCATGCGCATGGTCATGCTGCACCTGGAGAGCGATTCAGCCTACGTGGGCGGTCGCTTCCGTGAGGCCTCCGAGGCCCTGTCTGACCTGCTCCAGCTCGAGCTCGACGCACCCTGGAAGGCCGATCGCGAGCGCCTCGCAGGCTGGGGCGAATTGCTGAATAACTGCCAGGGAAGGCACCGATTAAGCCCATTGGGTGATTGGGCCTCCATCGACTACGAGGTCCAGAGCGGCGACAACCTGATCGGCATCCGGCACAAGGTGCTCAAGCAACGGCCGGGAACTCTGCTGTGTACGGGCCTCATCGAGGACGTCAACGACCTGGGCGAGTACCTGCAGCCCGGCAGGGTGCTCCGGATCCCCACAACCGTCCCCAATGTCCTCGTAGACCTCGATGCACGCACTTTACTCTATCGCCACGGAGATGAGGTGGTGGCCAGTTGGGTGGTCGGAATCGGCCGTGCGGGCCACGAGACGCCCGAGGGGACCTATATCGTGGGGGGCAAGCAGCGTGAACCCAGCTGGATGCCCCTGGGCGCCCCTGCAAGGCCCTTCGGGCACCCTGAGAACCCCCTGGGGACGCGCTGGATCTCCTGGGACCGCGACGGCATGCCCACCAGCTACGGCTTTCACGGCACCAGCGATCCCTCAGGGGTCGGCGGAAGCGTGAGCAAGGGCTGTATCCGCATGCACAACGCGGACGTGGAGGTGCTTTACGGGCTGCTACCGAGCGGTGCGACCATTACTGTCCAGCGTTGAGCCCCTGGAGGGCGTATGAGCGGTATCGGACCGCAGAAAAGCGACGCCGTAAGCGCCTTATCTATAGGGGCTTACGGCGCCGCCTCCGTGAAGGGCAGGTTTTTCCAAGGGCAACGTTGATCGGCGTCAGGAAGCCCCTATTATCCCCCTCCTGAAGCGGAAAACGAATAACGCTGACAGCGACCCACGCGCCTCTCAAGAGGGGTGTCACGGAGCGCTGACAGCACGTTTCCCGGCTCTTTGAAAACAAGGGTGACCCTTGATAAGACTGAGCGAGCGGGGAGCTCGTCCACAGGGACGTGTTCCGTACTCATAGATACCAAGATTCAAAAACTTCAACTGAAGGGTTTGATCCTGGCTCAGAACGAACGTTAGCGGTGTGGATTAGGCATGCAAGTCGTGCGCGAAAGCCTTCGGGCGAGTAAAGCGGCGAAAGGGTGAGTAACACGTAATCAACGTACCCCCCAGATCGGGATAACCTCTGGAAACGGTGGATAATACCGAATGGCCCGCCGGATGGCATCATCCGAACGGTAAACGGCGGCTTCGGCTGCTGTTGGGGGAGCGGGTTGCGGCCTATCAGCTTGTTGGTGTGGTAATGGCACACCAAGGCTATGACGGGTAGCCGGTCTGAGAGGACGACCGGTCACACTGGGACTGAGACACTGCCCAGACTCCTACGGGAGGCTGCAGTCGAGAATCTTCCGCAATGGGCGAAAGCCTGACGGAGCGACACCGCGTGCAGGATGAAGGCCTTCGGGTTGTAAACTGCTGTCACGCTATAGGAACGGCGTAGTATTAATAGTGCTGCGATTGACTAAAGCGAGAGGAAGAGCCGGCTAACTACGTGCCAGCAGCCGCGGTAATACGTAGGGCTCAAACGTTGTTCGGATTTACTGGGCATAAAGCGTACGTAGGCGGCCTGTTTAGTCAGGTGTGAAAGCCCTCGGCTCAACCGGGGAACAGCACCTGATACTGGCAGGCTAGAGGACAGCAGGGGTAAGTGGAACTCCAGGTGGAACGGTGAAATGTGTAGATATCTGGAGGAACACCGGTGGCGAAAGCGGCTTACTGGGCTGTCTCTGACGCTGAGGTACGAAAGCTAGGGTAGCGAACGGGATTAGATACCCCGGTAGTCCTAGCCGTAAACGATGGGCACTAGGCAATGGGTTTTCCTATGGAACTCATTGCCGTAGCTAATGTGTTAAGTGCCCCGCCTGGGGAGTACGCTCGCAAGGGTAAAACTCAAAGGAATTGACGGGGGATCACACAAGCGGTGGAGCATGTGGTTTAATTCGAAGCAACGCGAAGAACCTTACCTGGCCTTGACATGCATGGATTAGCCTCCTGAAAGGGAGGTGACAGCTCTTCGGAGTCGGAACATGTGCAGGTGTTGCATGGCTGTCGTCAGCTCGTGTCGTGAGATGTTGGGTTAAGTCCCGTAACGAGCGAAACCCTTGTCGTTAGTTGCCAGCGGGTAATGCCGGGGACTCTAGCGAGACTGCCGTTGTTAAAACGGAGGAAGGTGGGGACGACGTCAAGTCATCATGGCCCTTATGGCCAGGGCGACACACGTGCTACAATGGTCTGTACAAAGGGTTCCGAAGCCGCGAGGTGGAGGCAATCCCATCAAAGCAGACCCCAGTTCGGATTGCAGGCTGAAATTCGCCTGCATGAAGCCGGAATCGCTAGTAA
Organism: Planctomycetota bacterium; assembly: GCA_047618565.1. GTDB lineage: Bacteria > Planctomycetota > UBA1135 > UBA1135 > JBLHKW01. Next base: position 3,334 of record JBLHKW010000100.1, on the reverse strand, counting down.
TCGCGTATCAGCCATGACGCGGTGAATATGTTCCTGATCCTTGTACACACCGCCCGTCAAGCCACGGGAGCGGGGAGCGCTCGAAGTCGCTTTGTCTAACCTTCGGGAGGACGGCGCCGAAAGCGAGTTCCGTGACTGGGACTAAGTCGTAACAAGGTAGCCGTAGGGGAACCTGCGGCTGGATCACCTCCTTTCTAACGGATATGTTAGGCACATTATTGGTCGCGAGATCTTTAGTGTGGCAAGCATAGGCCGCCCGCTCAGTTAGACGAGGGTCACCCTTTCTTCCACCATCGCCGGCAGTTCAGCTGCCCCTTCTTTGGTGGTGTATCACTCCGTACGTGTATGGAGAGATACACCCCAATGATCTCGCCGCCATCATGGCCTCGGGCCTGTAGCTCAGTTGGTTAGAGCGTCCGCCTGATAAGCGGGAGGTCACAGGTTCGACTCCTGTCAGGCCCACCACCTTCGAGTGGAGGCCACGAGGTCGAGCTCATGGAAGGCGATGACCGGGCCCCGGGGGCGTAGCTCAGTTGGTAGAGCACCTGGTTTGCAACCAGGCGGTCGTCGGTTCGAATCCGGTCGCCTCCACCCGGGGCACCACCGGTCGATGTATCAAGGTCACTCTTGTAGAGTTGGAAGAACTCGAGCAGCGCGTCGCAAGGCGCGGCGCTCTTTGACAACAAGGTGGGTAAACGTAGGTAAGATACCGCGATAGCAAGAAAGAGCGTGGTTAAGCTAGTAAGAGTATATGGTGGATGCCTTGGCGTCCAGAGCCGACGAAGGACGTGGCATAGCTGCGAAATGCCTCGGGGAGCCGCTAAGCAGGCTTTGATCCGGGGGTGTCCGAGATCGGGAAACCGACCGAGATTCATCTCTCGGTACCGTGCATAGCACGGAGGGAACGCAGGGAACTGAAACATCTAAGTACCTGCAGGAAAGTAAAGAAAACTCGACTCCCTCAGTAGCGGCGAGCGAACGGGGAAGAGCCTAAACCAGTGCAGTGCCAAGGTTGTGGCCGTTGCTGTATTGGTGTTGTGGGACCTGTAGAGTCAGCCACAAGCGACTCAAGGAGTTACAAAGTTGATCGTTAGGAGAATGGCATGGGAAGGCCAGCCGCAGAGGGTGACAGCCCCGTAACTTAAAACGATCAGCCTCCTTCAGCAATCCCGAGTAGCGCCGGACACGGGAAACCCGGTGTGAATCTGGGGGGACCACCCCCCAAGGCTAAGTACTCCTGGACGACCGATAGCGTAATAGTAGCGCGAGCGAAAGGTGAAAAGTACCCCGGTTAGGGGAGTGAAATAGTACCTGAAACCATATACTTACAAGCTGTCGGAGGACTATGGCTCTTCGGAGCAATGTCTGACGGCGTGCCTTTTGCATAATGATCCGGCGAGTTACCCTATCAGGCAAGGTTAAGGGTCTAAGGCCCGGAGCCGAAGGGAAACCGAGTGTGAATAGCGCGACTTGAGTCTGGTGGGGTAGACCCGAAAGCGAGTGATCTATCCATGGGCAGGGTGAAGCGGATGTAACAGTCCGTGGAGGCCCGAACGGGTGTAGGTTGAAAACTGCTCCGATGACCTGTGGATAGGAGTGAAAGGCTAATCAAACTCGCAGATAGCTGGTTCTCCCCGAAATAGCTTTCGGGCTAGCCTTTGGTGATAGTACGTGGGGGTAGAGATACTGATTAGGATAGGGGCCCTTATTGGGTACCCTACTTAGCCAAACTCCGAATACCACGTACCGTATCCAGGGAGTCAGTCTATGGGCGATAAGGTCCGTGGACGAGAGGGAAACAACCCAGACCGCCAGCTAAGGTCCCGAATGTGTACTAAGTGTAGAAAAGGAAGTGACGTCTCTAGGACAGCCAGGATGTTGGCTTAGAAGCAGCCATCATTTAAAGAGTGCGTAATAGCTCACTGGTCGAGAGGCCTTGCGCCGAAAATGAACGGGACTCAAGTACACAACCGAAGCTGCGGCTTATACAGGATCGTTGGTCCTGTATAGGGGTAGGGGAGCGTTCCAGTTGAGTGAAGGGCGACGGTAACGACGCCTGGACGACTAGGAAGTGATTATGCCGGAATGAGTAGCGATAAAGCAGGTGAGAATCCTGCTCGCCGAAAACCTAAGGTTTCCTGGGCACGGTAAATCCGCCCAGGGTTAGTCGGACCCTAAGACGAGGCTGAAAGGCGTAGTCGATGGACAACGGGTTAATATTCCTGTACCACTAGATTCGCGTTATACCGATGGGGGGACGCGGAAGGGAAGGTCATCGCACTGACAGATGTGTGCGTGTAAGCTCGAGGGCGGCGTGTAGGTAAATCCGCACGCATAAACCCGGAAGTGATGCCGAGCCCATTAGGGCGAAGTGACTGGACTGACCGCCTAGAAAAGCCTCTAGGAAGTGGATCTGGTGTCCGTACCAAAACCGACACAGGTGGGTAGGGTGAGAATCCTAAGGCGCTCGAGAGAACCGTTGTTAAGGAACTCGGCAAATTAACCCTGTAACTTCGGGATAAAGGGTGCCCTCTAGAGTGTAGGCCTTAACGGCTGAAGCTTTGGGGGGCCGCAGAGAAATGGCCCAAGCGACTGTTTACTAAAAACACAGGTCTGTGCTAAGTCTTAAAGACGCCGTATACAGACTGACGCCTGCCCAATGCCGGAAGGTTAAGAGGAGGGGTTAGCTCACGCGAAGCTCCGAATTGAAGCCCCGGTGAATGGCGGCCGTAACTATGACGGTCCTAAGGTAGCGAAGTTCCTTGTCGGGTAAGTTCCGACCCGCACGAAAGGCGTAACGATTTGGGCACTGTCTCAACAACGGACTCGGCGAAATTGTAGTCGTGGTGAAGATGCCACGTTCCCGCACCAAGACGGAAAGACCCCGTGAACCTTTACTACAGCCTGATATTGAGGCTTGTCATGTAGTGCGTAGAATAGGTGGGAGACGTTGAAGCCAGGCTCTCGGGCCAGGTGGAGTCACCAGTGAAATACCACTCTCTGCATGTTAGGTCTCTAACGCGACTCAGTGAATCCTGGTCGCGGACAGTGTCTGGTGGGTAGTTTGGCTGGGGCGGTCTCCTCCTAAAGAGTAACGGAGGAGCGCGATGGTGCACTCAGTGTGGTCAGCAATCACACGTAGAGCGTAAAGGTATAAGTGCGCCTGACTGCGAGAGATATAGCTCGAGCAGGTACGAAAGTAGGTCTTAGTGATCCGGCGGATTCCGAGTGGAAGGGCCGTCGCTCATCAGATAAAAGGTACTCCGGGGATAACAGGCTGATCTCCCCCAAGAGTTCATATCGACGGGGAGGTTTGGCACCTCGATGTCGGCTC
>JBLHKW010000099.1:0-20122 GCA_047618565.1 Planctomycetota bacterium | reverse complement strand
GGGTTTGCCTCGGGCTGCGCCCTCCGCAATTCCCGAACGCGGCCCCGTGGGGCCAACGCGCGAGAAGCACCACCAGAAGCCGAATCGACGCGTTTTGGCTCGCGCTTCATGAATTATCCGGGCTAGGCCATGATCCAGCTTCACCGCCTGGAGGGCTTCTACTGGGTGGCCCGCACCGAGGGCTACGCGCGCGCCGCACGCGCCTTTCCCTATCCGATCACCCAGCCCGCGGTGCACCAGCAGGTCAAGAAGCTGGAGGGCGAGCTCGGGGTCGCCCTGTTCGAGCGACTGGGCAAGGATCGCATGCAGTTGACAGCTGCCGGCCAGAGGCTCTACGGGTTCGTGCGTCCCTTCTTCGAGCAGCTCCCGTCCGTCGTGCGCTCGATCGACCAGGGCAACTACGAGGGCAGTCTGTCAATCCACACCGCGAGTCTGATGCTGCGCCATCTGCTGCCGGCCTGGATCAAGCGCCTGAAGAAGCGCCGTCCCGGCCTGCGGATCACCCTGGTCGAGTCCCTCGAACCGGCCATCGGAGCGCTGCGCGACGGGGACGCGGACCTGATCGTGGACTACATTCCCGATCCGCCCGCGGACATCGCGACCCTGCGCGTGGGCACCCTGTATCCGTTCATCGTCGTGTCCCAGAGCCATACGTCTGCCAAGCGCAAGCGACTCTCGCTGGCGGCGTTGCGCGACGAGACGTTTGTCAGCTACACGCCCGGCACCCCGGGCCACGTGCTCCAGATGCAGGCCCTGGCGCGGCACGAGATCGTGCCCGCCCAGACCCTGGCTGCGAGCAGCGCCGAGGCCATCCTTGGTTTCGTGGAGAGCGGCCTGGGCTACTCGCTGGTGCCGTCGATCGACGCGAGCGGCCCGAAGGCGCGCGGTCTGCGGGTCGATCGCCTGGGGCCGGGGCGTATCGAATTCCCCATCGTGGCAGCGTGGCGCAAGGACACCCCGGAGAACCCGCTCCTGGACGCGGCGCTCGAGACAGCGCCGACGGTCTGACGTCTTCCGGTGCGCGCGCAGCGGCTGACTCCACGGCTTCGCAGCAGCGGAGCGTGTCGGTTCAGTCGCCTTCCGGGATTATGGCCTCGAAGGTCTTGAGGAGCATCTCACCGGTCTTGTTGCGCAGGGCCGACTTGATGTTCAGGCTCATCGCCTCCTGCAGGACGCGCAGGTTGATGTTCAGGATCGGATCCCGCCAGGTACCCATCAGCTGGATCGGCACGGTGATATTCGGTGACATCAACAGCTCCAGGGCGCCGGGCTCCAGGAGGCGCTGACCGACGAAGCTCAGGGGGACGTCGATCTCCACCTCGATACGGTCGTCCTCGATCTGGTGCTGGCCGCGGAAGGAGCAGCGGTGCTCGTCGACCCACATGGCGACGTCTTCGTAGTGCAGCACGCCGCTCTCGACCCCGAGTACGATCGGGTCATCGTTGTCGAGCTTGAAGGAGAGCTCGTCGGACAGTCCCAGGGTGTCTGCGAAGGTGCGCGCAGGGGGGCATTCGAGCTCCCCGAGGGTCACGACGGCGCGTGCGTCGAGGGAGGACCAGCCGGCGCCCCGTTCGTAACGCACACCATCGACGTCGACCTGGATGCCGCCCGCGGTACTGGCGGAGCGACTCCGGTCGAGCCAGGGGAAGAGCCAGCGTGTGACCTCGGACGAGAAATGATCGTGCTCCGGTGCAAGGACCCGAAGCGTGGGCCGGTCGGGGACGGAGATGGCCGATTCCTCCGTCAGCAGGAACGTCCACTGCACCGTGGACAGACCCGCGCTGACCTCGCCTTCGACGAGGGTCTCGGCCTCGGTGCCGGAGTCGGGCTCTTCAAAGCGCGTGTTCAGGTCGCAGGTGGGGCCGAGCAGGCCGTGCATGCCGCCGCGAGCGGAACAGAATGTGCCCAGGAGTCGCGTCGGAAGGGATGTGCCCTCGACGAGCCCACGCCAATCCTGCTTGGTGCGAGCCCGCTTCAGCTCGACCTGACCGCTGCCGCCGTCAACAAACTCGAGCACCGCCCGGGCCACGACCTTTCCGCTCCGCGCGCCGCTACTGTCGGTGGCGGCGCGGTCTTCGGCGTGCAGCAGGAAGTCGATCGACTCGATGACGACCGGCTCCAGGGTCTGGCGCATGTCCGCTATGGCGATCGCGCCGGCGCTGGCGTGTACCCTCAGGGAACGCCTGTTAACGTCTGCGTCTTCGTCCGTGGCCTCCGTGCCATCCACCTGCCCGTCGTCGATCAGGGCCGAGTCGATGAAGTTGTCCCAGTCGAAGAACCGACCGCGATCGGCCAGGGCGTGCTCCAGGTTGGACACGCCGTCGGCAGCGACGTCGATGCGGGCGCGCTGAACGGAGACGTCCCACTCGCGGGGGCCCGGCTGCAGCCGCAGTATCGTCAGGAGCGACGGAAAGCGTACGTTCAGAACGACGATCGTCTCTCCGTCCCGGTCGAGGAGCTTGACTCCGTTGGCGCGCTGTCCATCGACCCAGGACAGCTCCAGGTTCTCGACCACCAGCCGCCCGTCATGATTGCGGCCGAAAGCGCTCTCGATCCACTTGGCCACCACGTCGCCGAGCATCGTCGGCGCGAAGAGCGCCGCAGATGCGACCGCTCCGAGCACGAAGGCGCCGCACCCCATGGAGCCTGAGAAGAGGCATCCAAACAGGCTCCGGCGCGGCTTCAGGGTTCGGGTCTCTGGCTCCATGCGATGCGGACTGCGGCGCTGAGTGTGGACGGGCTCCACCCTGGATGCTCGATAGGGACACGCAACCCCTTACTGGGGAATGGGTCCCTGAACTTTCACCAGCGTCCGGTGGGGCGCACTCAGGAGTGGTCTGGCCACAGGATTGGATTGTCTGCGATCCGGGCAGGCGGTTCAACGGACCCGGCGCCGGCGGTGCCCATATCCGTCCGGAGCCGGCGTGTGAGGCTCGTCTCGGGCCCCTCAGGATGCTGCCATGGTACCGGACGACGCTTTCAGCAGCCTCCTAGCAGGCCGTTGATAAAGTGCTTCGGCGCCAGGACGACAGCATCCGCTTCGGAGTGGTGCCTGGAAACGCAGGCGAATCGGTGGATTCGGCGAGGTTTTCAGGCGCCGCACCGGAGTGGAGGATGCCGGCCTGGCGCCGGATGACTTTATCAACGGTCTGCTAGAGCTTCTCGGCGCGCCCGGGCTTCACGGTGCGGCGACGCAGGTCCGTGGCGCTCTCGACCAGCAGGCGCGCCCGGCTCCCCGTGCCATCTACCCGGACCACCTGCCCGATGTGGCGACCGTCGACGCGCACCCAGTCTCCGCGCTGGATGGGTGACGGCCCTGCTGCTGCGGCGCAGCTTGCGTCCGCACCGCCGGGAGCCGTCGCGGCGCTGATCGGCCGCTGGGTCTCGAAGTGTCCCGCGAGCCATGCGTCCGGGCGGGTGCAGACGTCGCATGCGCCGCAGGGCGCGGTCGGGGCGTCGGTCTCGAAATGCTCTGCCAGGGTCACCCGGCGACAGACCATTCCCTCGGTCGCGAAGCGGACCATGCGCAGCAGTCCCTCCAGGTCCCCGCGCTTCTTGTCACCGCTACCGACGAACCCAGGCAGTCCGGACGGGTCGAGCTCTCCGACGACGGTCAGGTCGTGGGTCTCGAAGGAACCGCGCGTCAGCCCGAGTACCTCGAACCACTTGAGACAGATCGAGACGCGGTTGTCGCCACGGTTCTTCACCAGCAGCTCGTCGCGCAGGTCGTCGAGGTCCCTGGCCTGTATGCGCTCACCCCAGCCGACGAGGATCTGGTAGACGCCGACCAGGTACTCAAGGTCCGGGTTGGCCCAGTTCACGAAGTTCTGCTGGATCGCGACGTCCTCCGGGAAGTACACGAGCTCGCACCACGACGGCTTGCCATCCCGTCCCGCACGGCCGACCTCCTGCATCCAGGACTCGAGCGTGCGCGGAACCTGGGCGTGGATGACGAAGCGGATGTCCGCCTTGTCGACGCCCATCCCGAACGCGTTGGTGGCCAGCACCACGTCCCGCTCCGACGCCATGAAGCGCTCCTGCATCGCCCGGCGTTCGTCGAAGGAGAGCTTTCCGTGGTAGACCAGGCTCGGTACGCCGCGGCGCTGCAGTTCGCTGTGCAACGCCTCGAGGTCCTTGATCAGGGCCGAATAGACGATGCCGGGTCCGTCCAGTCGGCGGATGCGATCGGCGAGGATGCCAATCTTCTCCTCGGCCTCGAAGATTGGCGTGACTGCCATGAACAGGTTCTCGCGCTCGATGCCCGTGCGCAGCACGAGCGGGTCCGCCATGCGCAGGTGCTCGCAGATGTCGCTCGCAACCTTGGGCGTGGCGGTCGCGGTGAGGGCGATCGTGGGGGGATCTCCGAGCAGGGCGCGGTACTCGCCCAGGCGCGAGTAGTCCGGGCGGAAGTCGTGCCCCCAGTGACTGATGCAGTGCGCCTCGTCGATCGCCAGGCGGCTGACGTTCAGGTGCGGCAGTGCTTCGCGGAAGGCCGGGCTCCGGAAGCGCTCGGGGGTCACGAAGAGCAGGTCGAAGCGGGCGGCGGTCGCGCCCTCCAGCCGCCTGGCGCGATCTCCCGCGCTCAGGGACGAATTGATGAATGTCGCTCGCAGGCCGCGCGCCCGCAGGCCGTCGACCTGGTCCTTCATGAGCGCGATCAGGGGACTGACGACCAGCGTCAGTCCGTCCAGCAGGACCGCTGGAAGCTGGTAGACGAGCGACTTGCCCGCGCCGGTCGGCATGGTCAACAGGACGTCACGGCCCGCGAGCACCGCCTGTACGGCCTCGGCCTGGCGGCTGCGGAAACCATCGATCCCGAAGCTCTCGCGCAGGGCGGCCAGGACCCTCGGGTCGTCGATCTTCCAGTCTCTCTGTGTCAACGCTTGCTCCCCAGCGGGCTTGGCGGCGCCCGTGCCGTCAGTCTATCAACGGCCGCGCAGGAGTCCTCGCTCGCGTCTTGCTACGCGAATCTTCATGGCCGAGACTGTGGAGCATGACCCGCCGTCCGCAACCTGGTGCAGAGACGCTGATCCTCATCCCGACGGCGTCCGAGGCGCAGATCATCGAGGCCGAACGTCTGGCCGGGGCGTCTTCGTCCCCGTTCGCCTTGTGTGGCTTCGGTCCCATCGCCGCAGCCGCCAGCGCGGCGCGCGAGCTGGCGCGTGTGGGTCCAGAGCGCGTGCTCCTGATCGGCATCGCGGGCAGTTTCGATACGCGTGCGTACCCGATCGGTTCAGCGACCACGTTTGCGCACGTTGCCGTCGATGGCATCGGAGCCGGCGAGGGCGCCTCGGCCCGGACAGCGGCCGGGCTCGGCTTTCCCCAGTGGCCCGCGCAGGGCGACGCAGCGGACGTGTTCGACATCCTGCCCCTCAGCTCGCCGGGTTCGGAGGGCGCGCCGACGCTCCTGACCGTGTGCAGCTGTTCCGGGTCCGCGCAGCAGGCCGGTCGTCGCCGGCAGACGGCCCACGCTCCCGCTGCGGAGGACATGGAGGGCTTTGGTGTAGCCCTGGCCTGTCACCAGGCTGGTACCCCGCTGACCATCGTGCGGGGGATCTCGAACGAGGTTGGCGATCGCGATCCGAGCAACTGGAGCATCGCGCCGGCGATGCACGCGGCGTGGAGCGCGGCACGCGCGGTGATGACCTCCCCGGACTGGAGCGCGCCGAAATGACTCTCGTGCGCATGGGCATTTCCACCTGCCCCAACGATACGTTCGCATTCCACGGGCTGCTCAGCGGTCGGGTGGACCCGTGCGGCCTGGACCTGCGGCTCGAACTCGCGGACGTGGAGGAGCTCAACCAGCGAACGCTGGCGGGGGAACTCGATGCGAGCAAGGTCAGCTTCCACGCCGCCTTGCACCTGGCGCAGGATTACGTGGTCTTGCCCTGCGGTTCCGCGATCGGTTTCGGCGTCGGGCCCCTGTTGCTCGCGGCTCGTCCCGGGGAGCACCCCTCGGATACGCGTTTCGCCGACAGGGCCGCCCGGGTCCTGTGTCCCGGCGCGCACACGACGGCCAGCTTGCTGTACGAGCTCTTTCACCCGGGTCAAGGTCGTGTGGAGCAGGTTTTGTTCTCGGAGATCATGCCTGCGCTCGCGGCCGGGCGGGCCGACTTCGGGGTCTGCATCCACGAGGGCCGCTTCACCTTCGCGGAGCAGGGCCTCGATTGCGTGCAGGACCTGGGCGAACGCTGGGAAGCGGAGACCGGCGCCCCCCTGCCCCTCGGCGGGCTGGTCGCGCGCCGTAGCCTGGGAACGGAGGTGCTGAAGTCCCTGACGCGCGCGATACGCAATTCCCTCGACCACGCCATCGCCAACCGCGCGGAGGCGTTCAGCACGATGCGTCAGCATGCGCAGGAACTCGACGACGATGTCATCGGCGCCCATGTGGACCTGTACGTGAACGCCTGGACACGGGATCTGGGTCAGGAGGGGCAGAGCGCCCTGGATGCACTCTCTGTTCGAGCGCCCGCAACGGACCTCCCACGCATACCTCTGGAGATCTTCGACGCATGAAATCGACCCGTCTCTTTCACCTGATAGGCATCGCCGAGGCCGGCGTGTTGCTCAAGCGCGAGGGGACCTGGTCGCCGCCATCGCTCGCGACCGAGGGCTTCGTGCACCTGTCCTTCGCGCACCAGGTCGCCGGCACGCTCGATGCACACTACGGAGATACGCCCGAGGTCGTTCTGGTGGAACTGGGCCAGGCTTCGACCGCGGATGATCTGCGCCTCGAGGTTTCACGGGGTGGTTCACGCTTCCCACACCTCTACCGCCCCCTGCAACGTACCGATGTGCTGCGCTCGTGGCGGCTCAATAGAGGCCTCCGGGGCTGGCATTCCCCGCTCTTCGCCGTGACGCCCGCTGGGGACGATCCCCAGGGGCTGTCCCACTGACCGGGCCAGCCCCGGCTAGTCTTCCGCAACGACGACCGCCGAGGCCATGCCGCCGTCATGGGTGATCGCCACGTGCAGATTGGCGACACCTCGGCGGGATGCGAGTCGGGCCGTCGCTCCGTGTAGCTCGAGCCGTGGCGCAGCGCCGCTCTCGCTCTGGATCTCCACGTCGGTCCAGCGCACGCCCGGCTGCCCGCCGGTGCCCAGGGCCTTGATGGCCGCCTCCTTCGCCGCGAAGCGGCCGGCGTAATGGGTGAAGCGCGCCTGGCGCGCGTCGCAGTAGCTGCGCTCGGTGTTGGTGAACACGCGTGCCAGGAAACGCTCGCCGCGGCGTGCGAAGACCTGCTCCAACCGATCGATCTGTGCGATGTCGATGCCTAGGCCCAGGATTGCCACGAGCAGGTCACTTCCAGTAGAAGCCGGGTTCCGGGATGTCGGCGCCGGAGGATTGGTAATTGACGATAAGGTTGAGCGGCAGGATCGCATTGTGGCGCGCGTTGGCGCCCGCGTCAGCTGGCATCGTCGGCACGTTGGCCTGTAGTGTGACGAGGCGCTCGGGATCGACGCGGAAGCTCTGGATCGACTGGAACTGGACCCGGCGCATTTCGAGCACGAGTCGGTACTCCCTGCGCGCGGTCAGGCGCGCGAAGGAGGCCGTGCCATCGGGGCTCACCGTGGTACTCACCTTGTGGGTCCATTCGGGGCCCAGGGGCTGCATGCCGGACGGGTCCGGTTGCTTATCAGCGTTCTGCTCGGTGCCTTCGGTGACTCTGTCGGGCCTGGCGGTGTTCAATCGATGGGGCTTGCGACCGGACTGCGAATCACCCGGGTCGTCGATGGGCGCGTTATCTCGCGTTGGCCGGCCCGGCCGCGTCTTTCTGGGGGCTGACGGATCCGTCAGTCCAGAGGGCTTCTCGCCCGCCGTTCGGTTCCGGGCGCGGCGCACGTAGATGCGGGCTCGCAGCAGCCCGTCCTTGGCCTTGGCGAGTTCGGGCAGGTTGGTGAGTTTCAGCTCCACCGAGCCCGCGCCCTGGATGACCACCTCGAGCTCCAGAATGCCCGGGGCGAGATCGACGGGTTCCTCCATGGCGAGTAGCGGGGACGCCTTGGCGCCGACGATCAGACGGTACTCGCCCGCTTCTTCCAGGTTCATCGAGAAGGCGCCGTCCTCGTCCGTCACCACCCTTCGTAAGCCGCGGTTCGACTTGCTGTCCTGGGCCTCGTCACCCTCACGCTGGAACTGGATCATCGTGGACGGGACCACGGCGCCCATGGTGTCGACGATGCGGCCACGGATATCGACCGAGCGGTACATGGTGATGACGACGTTGGCGTGCCCGCCGTCGATCACCGAGATCTTCTTGTGGGCGTCCAGGTATCCATCGAGGGTGACATCGATCTGCCAGTCACCGACCGAGATTTCGTCCCACGCTGCACGCCCGGTGGTCTCGTACTGCTCGCCATCTCTGGAGGCCACAATCGTTGCCGTGTGCAGTGGCAGGCCCGCCGGGCCGACCACGATGATCGTGAGCGCTGGATCCGAGATCGTGGCCATGCGAGCCCCGTCACCGTCGTTCGACCCGACGGACTCCAGGGGGGCGGGGCGCGAACGCACGGCCTGCTCGCCCTTCTCGACCATCGGACCCGAGCGGGTCGGGTCGAGCTTGCTCAGCATCGTCGTCAGCATGATGACGAGCACCCCGGCGAGGATCAGACCGCCGATCAGGATGTGGGATTTGTTGCGCTGACTCATGGCCGGAGTGACGACATCAGGGGGTCTGGACGCCGCCGTCCTCGGCGGCCAGCTCGATCAGAGCGTCACCGGCCGCCACATCGGAGCCGTCGGCCGCGAGCACACGCAGCACCGTGGCGTGGCCGGGCAGGCCATTCTCCGCGCGGTAGAGGATCTGCGTGAAGGTCTTCATGATCTCGATCATCCCGATGGCGACACCGTCGTGCAGGGCGCTACCAGGGGATACGAAGGGCGGTTCCGTGGGTGAGGGGGAAACGTAGAAACGTCCCGCCTGGGGCGCGACGACCACGGGGTTGCCCCCTGGGCTCACGTTTTCCTCGGGCGCGCCCTGGTCCTCGAGCAGGTCGCCACTCCCGATGGAGGAGAGCTCGTAGAGCACCTCGCCCGCGCCGACCGGGGCATGCACGTGCGCCGGGCGCGGTGAAGTGACGATGCCCCGCACGCCGGCCGGCACGACCAGGGGCGCGGCGCGTCCCAGGCGCAGCAGGACGCCCGCCGTCTGGCCCGCTGCCAGTGCCGCTCCACGCGCTTGCGCGCAGGTGAAAATTCCCGCTTCCGGAACGCGCAGGAGCCAGCGTTCGCCGTCCTGCTCTGCGCGCAGCTCGATCGAGGCGCTCATGAGCCGCGTGCCTCGCTGAGCGCAGCCAGATCGTGCAAGGACCAGATGCGCGGGTTCTTGATGCGCCGGTACCCGCTGGCCTGATACGAGGTCTCCGCGAAGAGTTCGAGCCAGGGGCGCAGCTCGTCGAGCGCGATGACCTCATCCGTGTCCATCTGCGCCGCCGCCTTGTACGGGTCCATGTCGCCCTCGATGCGTGCCTCGGTGTCGCGCATGCCCTTCGCGATCGCTTCCCGTTCGTCCGGGTCCTCGACCGCGATCTCGAAGTCGTCGTCGAGCTTCGTGTTGAAGGCTGCGATCGCGAGGGTGCGACCTTCCATGACCGAGAGCCGCGTCAATGGCGTCGAGAGTTGTACCACGGGGTCGTATGGCATGCCCGACATGGCGTAGTAGCCGGCGCCCGAGGCCTTGCGCAGCAGCACCGTGAACATCGGCACGCTGTTCGTGCTGTTCGTGTAGATCAGGCTGGAGCCGTAGCCGAGCAGGCCCAGCCGCTCGGCCTCCACCCCGATGTCGAAGCCCGAGATGTCCTGCATCCAGATGATCGGAATTCCGTCTGCCTCGCAGGCCCGGCTGAAGGTGGCGACCTTGGCGATGCCCTCGCGGTACAGGATACCAGCGGGCTTCTGCTCGTCGTGCTGCTCGGGGTCCTGCATCAGTCCCTGGCGATTGATCACGAAGCCCATGTAGAGCCCGGCGACTCGTCCGACACCGACGATCATCTCGCGCCCACGGTCGGGCAGGATCTCCCAGAAGAGGCTGCGGTCGACGAGTCGCGCCAGGATCTCCTCGGCGTCGTAGCTGACGCGGTGGTTCGAAGGCAGGATCCCGCTCAGGTCGCGAGCGGGGTAGTGGGGCGTGGCCGCGTCCGCGCCGTGGCGGTAGAAGTCGACCGCCGGCGTTGCGAGCTTGCCGATCTCGGCCCGGATCAGCTCGAGCGCCGTCTGGTCATCCGGCACGCGCTGGTCCGCGCAGCCCGACTGGTGCACGTGTACTTCCGGGCCGCCGATGTCCAGGCTCGAGAGGTGCTGGCTCTTGGCTCCCTTGATGAGGGCCGCGCCGGCGATCACCATGTAAGCCTGCTCGGTCATGATGACGCGGTCCGAGATGATCGGCATGTAGCCGCCGCCGGCGATGCAGTCACCGAAGACGCCCGCGATCTGGGGCACGCCCGCGTCGGAGAGCTCCGAGTTCTTCTTGAAGATGTGACCCGCGCCCGTGCGTCCCGGGAACGATCGCGATTGCTCGGGCAGGAAGAGTCCCGAGCAGTCGACCAGGTAGACCACCGGCGTGCGCAGGCGCTGGGCCATCTCCTGGGCACGCTCGATCTTCTCCGAGGTGAGCGGCCACCAGGCCCCGGAGGCCACGGTATTGTCGTTGGCGATGACCATCACCCAGCGCCCGAGCACCTGGGCGAAGGCGGTCACCACGCCCGCCGCGGGCGCGGCGAGCTTGCCGAACTTGCGGCCGTCGTTGACGAAGGTGCCGACCTCGAAGGCGCGCGTATCCGCGTCCTTCAGGAGCTCCAAGCGCTCGCGTGCGGTGAGCTTCTGCTTGTCGTGCACGCGCTGCACATACTTCGGTCCCCAGCCTGCGGCGACCTGGGTGCGGCGCTCGCGCAAGGTGGACTCCAGTTCGCCGAGGGCCGCCGTGTGGGTCTGGTAGCTACGGTCGTCCAGGAACGCGTCACGCGGACGGCCGATCGGAACGAGGGGGGGGTGAGCCATGTTCGCTGGAGGGGGGCGGTGAGGCGCGTCAGCTGCCCCAGCCCGGGATGCTGCGCGTATCGTACGCGCCGGTCCTGAATTCGGGGCTTGCGAGGACGGCCAGGTGGACCGGGATGGTGGTCGACACACCCTCGATGCGCACGCGCGCCAGGGTGGCTTCCATGGTCTCGATCGCCGCGGCGCGATCCTGGCCATGCACGATGATCTTTGCGAGCAGTGAGTCGTAGTAGGGCGACACCTCGTCGCCCGCCTGCAGGTGCGTTTCGACGCGTACCTTGCCGGGCCCCGCGTCGGTCGGTATCTCGAGCCTGGCCAGGGTGCCGGGCGTCGGTCGGAAGTCTTGTTCGGGATCCTCCGCGTTGATGCGGCACTCGATGGCATGCCCTTGCATGCGAATGGATTCCTGGGTTTGGCCAAGTCGTCCGTTGGCGGCGATGCGCAGCTGTTCGGTCACGATGTCGACTCCGGTGACCATCTCGCTGACGGGATGCTCCACCTGAAGACGCGTGTTCATCTCCATGAAGTAGTACTTGCCCTCGTCGGAGCGCAGGAACTCCATGGTGCCCGCGCCGACGTATCCGATGGCACTCGCGGCGTTGGCGGCGCGCTGTCCGAGTTCGGAGCGCAGGTCTGCATCGACGATCGGGCTGGGGCTCTCCTCGAGCAGCTTCTGGTGCTTGCGCTGGATCGAGCACTCCCGCTCTCCGAGGTGCAGGGCGCCTCCGAATGCGTCGCACAGGATCTGGATCTCGACGTGCCGGCCGCCCGACAGATAGCGTTCGAGGTAGATGCCCGCGTTGCCGAAGTTGGCGAGTGCTTCGGCCGTCGCCTCCGGGAAGGCATCGCGCAGCTCGGCTTCGGAGTGGCACAGGCGCATGCCTCTCCCTCCGCCGCCGGCGTCCGCTTTCAGGAGCACCGGATAGCCGACCTGGTTCCCGGCGCTGACCGCCTGCTCGACGTCTTCCAGGAGTCCCTCGGAACCGGGGATGCCGTCGAGACCCGCCGCACGCATGGCGCATTTCGCCGGCCACTTGAGGCCCATGCGATCCATCACGGCCGCCGACGGTCCGATGAAGGTGACGCCGTGCTGTTCGCAGAGCGCCGCGAAACGTGCGTCCTCGGCCAGGAAACCCCAGCCCGGATGGATGGCGCTGCAGCCCGTCTGCCGCGCGGCTTGCAGGACCGATTCGGCGCGCAGGTAGCTCTCGCGCGGCGACGCTCCCCCGATCGGGACGACCTCGTCCATGAACGCGAGCCAGGAGGCGTTGCGGTCGGGCTCTGAGGTGATGCCGACGACGTGAACGCCGAGTTCATGGGCCGCGCGGGCCACGCGTACGGCGACCTCGCCGCGGTTGGCTATCAGTAGTTTCTTGAACATGGGGCACCCGGCATGGGGATCCGGGCCTGCGAGGTTAATGTCCAGAGCGCGAACTTCCACGAACGCGGGCATATTCATCGTCTGCGGGCGACTCCGGAGGCGCTAACCTGCTCGCTGTGCGTACTCTCGTGAGCCTTTCCGCCGCAATCCTGCCGCTGTTGCTGTTCGGGCTGCCGGGCCTGCCTGCGCAAGCCGGGAAGCCAGGCGGCGGTTTCGAGGAGCAGCTCGAACGGCTCGGTTCGGCCAGCAGCGCCGAGCGGCGCGGGGCCGAGCGCTGGATCGCGGCCCACATCGCCGCCACGGACTTCGCGCTGGCCGCGGGCGCGGCCCGCGATGGCGATGCGGAAATGCGCCGGCGCCTGAGCTGGGCACTGGCTGCAGACAGTCGCAATCTCGGGCTGGCGGTCCTGTTCCTTGCGGACCCCGATGGGGACGTTTCCGAGGTCGGACGGGTGGCCGTGCTGGAGATGATCGACCGCTGGAACCCGTCCGCCGAGGAGCTCCCCCTGGCTCCGTCGGTGGTGCCCGCGGACTGGGAGGACTCGGCCAGCAGTCTGCTCTCGATCGACCTGCGCGACGCGGGTATCGCCACGCTGGTCGATCGGATCGAGCGTCTGGCGCCCGCGCCCGCGACCCTTGTTCTCGATCCCGGACTGGATCCGGGAGTCCACGTGGGGGCCTTCGTTCCGCTGCGCAGTGGCGGCGCGTTCGAGGGCGTCTGGTCCGAGCTGCTGCCGGAACTGGCGCGCGTGCAGCGCGTGGCGTTCGAGGTTCACGGGCAGCGCGCGTACGCAAGCGGCGGGCAGCCCTGGGTACGCATCCACGCGAGCGGCGGAGGTCTGGCCTTCGGCCCGGCTGCGAGCACGGCCGACCTTTGTATCGAGTGGTGTCGCGGGGTGTTGCGCACCTCAGACCCGGCCTGGAGTATCGCCTGCGCGCGGGCGCTGGCCTCGCTCGGGTGGCCGGCCGCGATCGCCTGGTTCGAGCAACTGTGGGACGATCGTGGGGATGTTGCGGCGCGCGAGGCGCTGCTGCTGGCCGCGTCGCGCGGACGGGTGGCGCCCTCGTTCTCGACCCCAGCGGACATGGAAGGTCTGCTCGAATCCGTGGATCGCGAGCTCTCCGTGGGGGCGCCCGGATCCCTGGCGCGCGCCCAGCGACTCGCGCTGGCCATGGGCGCGATGGGGCAGCTCGGTGCCGATGCGCGCTGGAGCACACTGCTGACGAGGGGCTGGAAGGGGCTGCCGCCTGCGGCGCGCTGGTTGCGGCTCGTCGCTCTCGAAGGACAGGCCCGGGCAGGTGCCGGCGTGCGTCAGCTGGCGCTCGCCGAGTTTGGCCGTTCCGGCTCGACCGGTCTGCGGCTTCAGGCGTTGCGCACAGCGGCCAGCTTGAGGGGCGACGACGGCGTGCCCGACCCAGCGCTGCAGGTCCGTGCTCCCGCGCAACTGTTCGAGCGCGGCGGCGAGTGGCTCGACGAGTTGACCCTGCACCTGTCCGCCGCGGAAATCCCGTTTCCGGCGGGGGACTGGCACGCCTCCTTGCACGCGCCCGGACAACTTCTGGCCGTGTTGAGCTGGCGCCTCGACTCCGGCGACGGTCCCCAGGCCGTGCAGTTGTTCTGGCGCATTCTGGAGTCGGGTTCTCTCGACTTGCTGGCCGAGCGCCTGCGACTGTGGTGCGGGATGGCGCGCAACGCGTCCGTGGAAGCTCTCCTTGAGCAGGCAGCGATCGGCGCCGTGGATGCGGGTGCAAGGGCGCAGGTGGAGCGGGTGCGCCTGCGCGCCGGTCTCCTCCCTGAAGAAGCCAGACGCGTCAGTCTGGATCGCTTGCTGGAGCGATCGACCCTTAACGCGCAGGAGCTGCTCGACCTGGGCGCGCTCTGCGCAGCTCCCGACGTGGGCTGGCGCGCGCGCGCTGCACTGGTGGAGGAGGTCGCCAACATGCCGCCCGCGGCCGACCTCGCGCCGGCGGTGGCACAGGCCCTGGTCGGGCTCGGGCGGGTGCGCCTCGACCGCGAGGCCGAAGTCCTGGCGAGCCGCCTGCGAACGGCGGCGCAGTCCGCGGACCACCCGATCCTGGAGCTGCTCTACCAGGCCGGCTGGCCCCCGCGCAGCTCTCCACGGCCCCTGGCGCTGGATCGCATGGACCGAAGGCTCGGATTTTCCGGGCGCTGATCGGGTCCAGTATCGCGGACGGAAAAGTGCCGTAAAGTACGCATGGTTAGTGGTTTAGGTGTTTGGTCTTCGGCACCCGCGGGACCCGCTTCCGGTTTCAGATCGTCCACACTGCGAAACTCGGGGGATTGACGGAGGTTTCAGCTTGGGCCTTCCCCTGGCGAGGCCGATGAGCATGATGGTCCGCCGCATCAGTTTCAGCGCAATATGGTCGTTCCCCGAGAGAAAGCTACGAATCCGCGCTTCCGCCTGAAGAAGGTGGCGGTGCCCGCTAGCCGGCCGCTGCCGCCGGAGCCGGGAGAAGCGCGCGAGATTCCCGTGCGGCGCGAGGAGATCGTCATGGTCACCGAGCCGCGCAGCCAGATCGCGGAGCAGTTCCGCGGGCTGCGGAACTCGATCCAGGCGCTCAATCCGGACAGCGCTTCCCATACGCTCGTCATGACCAGCGCACTGCGCGGCGAGGGCAAGACCGTCGCCACTCTCAATCTGGCCATCTCGATGGCCGAGTTGCCGGGAATTGAGGTGCTCGTGGTCGATGGGGACCTGCATCACCCGGCCATCGAAAACTACCTGGGTCTACCCCGCCGTCAGGGACTGACCGAGGTCCTGCGCGGCGAGCTCACCCTCGACCAGGCGGTGCGCCAGACATCCGTGAACGGTGTGTCCGTCATGGGGGCGGGCAGTTTGCCGCCGAACCCTTCCGAGCTGATCGGTTCGGATCGCATGCGCTCGGTGATGAACCGCTTGCGGCAGCGCTATTCCTACGTGCTGATCGACACACCCGAGGCGATGACCATCTCCGACGCGAGCTTGCTCGGGGCGATGGCCGACGGGATTCTGCTGGTCGTCCGGCTGGGGGAGACCCCGCGCTACTACGTGCAGCAGACCCACAACACCCTCGAAGCGCTGGGCGGCAATGTGCTCGGGACGTGCCTGACTGCCGGGTCCATCAAGGACACGTCGGCGGGCTACACGGCGCTCTGACCCGCGCCCCGCGCCTCAGAACCTGAACAGGCGCTGGAAGCCCTGGAGCCTGGTCTTCACGGCGATCGGCCGGTCAGCACGCGCGGACCGGATCAGCGCCGGCAGGTTCTTTTCCTCCCACGTGAGGGCGCGCGCATGGTCTGCGTAGGCGTGCTCCCGTCGCCGGAACTGCGGGCCGTGATGCACCCAGCGCGCCCCCTTGCCCCGCACGGGCGGGATGGCTGCGTGCAACAGTTCGTGGAACAGGACGTACCGCACGAACCACTCCGGGACCGCGGCCTGGTCGAGGACCGGATGCAGGCGCACCAGGTTGGCTTCCAGGTCGAAGCTCCCGAGTCGCAGGGAGCGCCGTGTCTTGCTTCGCCCGCGGCGACCCCAGGTCAGGTGGGGCAGCGGCGTGCCATCGGGGAAGTCTGCGGCGAGCGGCCCTGCGACCAGCTCGCGTGCCAGTCGTTCGAGGTCGTGTACATCTCCGCCCGGGACCAGGCGCTCGCGCGCCACGGTACGCGCGGGTAGTTCAGCGGAGCGCTCTTCGATCCATCTGTCGAGCATGGCCGAGGCGCGTTGCGCGCGTTTTCCGGAGCGAATCCAGCGTGCCACCGACTCGGCCACCTCAAGCGGCGCGTCCGCGAACATGGAGTGCATGCGCACGACCAGGGTCGACTGCTTGGGCTGGCCCGCCTTGGCTGGGCGCACCTGGATCGGGTAGGTGCGCGAGCGGCCGAAGACAACACCGACCGGGTAGTTCAGGCGGCTCTCAAGGAATGTGGACCATTCCCCGGCCGTCTCCGGCGCGCCGGCCGGGTTCTCATCTTTGGTGTCCTGCGGACGGCGATCCATGCCGCCGTCATAACAAAACTCGGGCGTCCGTGGGGCTCTCAGCCGCGCGCGTCGAGCTTCAGGTCGATGCCAGTGTGCTTCTCGCCTTCTTGCACCTCGATCGGCATCTGGCTGGCCTTCATGTCGCCCAGTGCCTGGAACGGGTCGGATCCGGCCACCGCGCTGCGCGTGGCCTTGATCGTGTAGCTGCCCTGGCGCACGTGCATGAAGCGGTAGCTGCCCTGACCGTCGGTCTTGGCGGAGTAGCGCGTCGGGAACTCGTCGGCCAGGGGCCGCATGGTCAGCTGCACGACGCTGCCGGCGAGCGGCTTGCCGGACGGACCGTAGACGGTGCCACTGACTTCCGCGCCACGCTCGATGCGGATGTCGCCGGCGTTGGCTTCCTGAGCTTCGATGACCTGCAGGTCGCGTTTCGTGGCTGTGGAGTGGGACGCGTGCTTGATCTGGAGCAGGTAGCTGGCGGGCGTGAGATTGGGCACCACAAACTCGCCGTTGGCCTGACTGCGCACCTGCCGCGTGGTCGCGTTGGTCGGGTACATGTCGCCCAGGGCGCGCATGAACTGGTCGTCGGTCCAGTCGTTGTCCTGGGTCTCGATGACCACGCCGCCCACGCCCTTGCCGCTCGGGTCCACGATGCGCCCGACGATCTTGCCGCCGCGCGACATGCGCACGACGATGTCCGTCAGGACCTGGCCCTGTGCGATCGAGAAGGGCTCGGAGAAGCAGGTCGCGTAGGTCGCCGAGCTGGCCTCAGCGATGTACTTGCCGGCATTCGGTGGGTTGACGGTGAAGAGCGCGTCCTTGCCCTTGGACGTGCCGTTCGTGCCGCTGACCGGCATCGAGACTTCACCCGGGGAGCCCGCCTGGCGCAGGCGGATGAGGCATCCAGGGACGGGATTGCCGGTGTCGGCGTCGACCACACGCCCGCTCACGCTGGGCAGCGGGATCAGCTCGATGACTAGCGACATGTTGCCCGTCTCGATGCGCTGCTTGCGATCGTGGTTGAAGCCCTTCTGGCTGGCCATGATCGTGTAGCTGCCGGCCGGGATGTCCTCGAAACGGAACTCCCCGTTCTCGTCGGAAAGCGTCTGGGAGCGCGACATCTTGCCGCGTCCGGGCATCGAGTACGCCTGTATCTTCGCGCCGGGCACGCCGATGCCGCCCGGCGAGGTGACGCGGCCTGCGATCATCTGCGCTACGGCCAGCTCGACGTTCAGCTCCAGGTCCTGGCCTTCCTCGATCTGGACTTTCTGCATGATCAGCCGACCGTAGCCGTCGGCCGTGACCGTCAGGGCGTACATGCCGGGGCTGACGCTCTTGATCTCGTAACCGCCGGTGGCGTCGGACTTCAGGCGCTTGGTCTCGGGTCCATCCATCGGGTCACTGCCGAGGTTGGGCAGCGAGAGCACGACGCTCGCGCTCGGGACGATGTTTCCGCCCGTGTCCGTGATGACGCCCCAGACCTTGAATCCGGGGTGCAGGACGATCGGCGGTTCCTCGAACAGGCCGCTGTCCTCCATTCCAACCTCGCCGACCTCGGTCGTGCCGTAGTCGTCGTGGCTAGCAACGAGCGCGAAACCGTTGAACGCGGGCAGGTCATCGAACTGGTAGACACCCTCCGCGTCCGTCTTGGCGCTGCGGTCGTCCGACCGATCCCAGCTACCGTCGTCTTCGGTGAAGAAGAAGGTCGAGCGACCCCACTTGGTCAGCACGACGGAGGCATCGGCGATCGGGTTGTTGTCCTCGTCGACGACGCGGCCGGTGAGGCGGTTCTTGAAGCCCTTGCGGTCGTCGATCGCCTGCGGCTGGTCCAGTTCGGCGACAGGCTGTGCCCTGCGGTCCTCCAGGACGGCGTCCGGTCCGACGAGCTGGGCGTCGTCGGCCGTGCCCACCGGGGTGGTCGGCCGGGCATCCGGGGACAGGCCCTGAGTTTGCGTATCGGTCGAGTCGCCAGAGAAAGCGACGTAGAAGGCGCCCAGGGCGGCGACGATGAGGATGAGGACGAGAAGGGGTCGCATGGCTATTTGCTGTGAAGTGCCGTGGGCTTGAAGCCCGCGATGTGGGGGGCGAACCTTGTTTCGGACGTCCCTGTGGTGAGTTTCTTCCGCTGGCCTGGGGCTCTTTTTTGGGGCCCATCAGGGGCTCCATGGCGTCGTGCCGGCCGCAGCGGACGGCTGCCGCAGGGTGGTTGCGTCAGGCCTTCGAGGGGCTGGGCGTTTTGTGGGGCTTGGATGTCGTGGAATGCATGAAATCCAGTGAGCTTGGGAAGAAGGACTCGCGCAGGATGGTGGAGCCCAGGAAGTAGGAGAAGAGCACCAGCTCGAAGTCCATCTTCCGGTAGATCTCGATTCGCGAACTGCGCCTGAAGGGCTTCGGCATGATCTGGGCCACAACGCCCGTCTTGGATGCGACGAGTCGCCATCCGCAGCCGAAGCTCTGGCGCGGCACGATGCGGTAGGGCCGGCTGCCGGTCCACGTGTCGATCTGACGTCGGACCACGTTCCAGCGCATCGACGAGCCGAGCCACTCCCTGCCGTCCGTCCAGATGGAGAACTGGGCGCGCAGGAGGCCGGGGTCGCGGCGGAAGAACAGGACCTCTCCCTTTTCGGGGCGGTACTCGCCCGAGACCACCATGCCAAACCCGTTCCGGCGCACGGTGAGGACGCCCAGCTCCACGCCATCGCGGTCGAGGATCGTGTGGCGTGGGCTCCAGTAGCCCGACACGCGGGTGTCGTAGATCTGAATCGGTTCGGCCATGGGTCGACGTGGTTTAGCTACGGGCTCGATCCCGAGAGGGTGGATGCCAATCTGCATGACAATCCTACCCGGTGCGCGGCTGCCAGGCCTGAGATGGCTCTCGGGCGGCAAAAGTGTACAGGGCAGCCCGGGGCGTCGCGAGGGCGGGCCGGGGCCCGAACCCTAGAAAAGCGCGCTCAGGAGCTCAGGCAGCGACAACCCGGTGTTCTGGCACGGCTCGCAGTAGTTGTTCTTCGCCTCGGGGCAAAAGCGGCAGGACTGGCAGTCGGCCAGCTTTCGAAGGGCCGCATCGATCTTCCCTTGCTGTTCCCGAAGGGCCTGAACACGGGCTTCTACCCTGCCCGATTGGGTCGTGAGGGCTTGCTTGACCTTGTCGATCCACGCGTCGTGGTCGGGTAGCGCAGGGCGCGTGTCCACGAGCTCGCCGATCTCCTCCAGTTGCAGGCCGAGGCTCTGCAGCTCGCGGATCAACTCGACCCGGTGCACGTCCGTGCGCCGGTAGTAGCGGAAGCCACCTTCGCTACGCCGCGCGGGCTCCAGCAAACCCAGCTCCTCGTAATAACGAAGGGTGCGTAGGTTGGTGCCGAGCAGCTCCGCGAAGGCGCCGATCTTGAGGTGTTCAGGGGATAGGTCCGTCATGCGAGGCTTTCTCCGGACCCCGGGGGAAGTGGGGCGTCCAGGCCCCCAGGATAGCCCGGGCGCCCTTCTTGGGGCAGTGCGAAGTTGGAGAGACCCGACCCCGACCGCCGGGGGGGCCGTATTGGCCCCCCCCGGCCGGTTTCCTGCACTGCTCCCAAAAATCGGTAGGTGGTTGTCGTATAAGAAACCAGCGAGCCCTTCGGCCGGTGCCCGGGCCGCCTCCACCTCCGACAACGACCCCCAGAGCCATGATCTTCGACCCGCTTTACTTCCTGTACGTAGGCCCGTTCATGCTGGTTGCCCTCTGGGCATCCGCACGGGTCAAGGGCACGTTCAAGCGCTACGCAAAGGTCGG